>NZ_KB897829.1:0-144247 GCF_000377185.1 Rhizobium sp. 42MFCr.1 | reverse complement strand
CCGTTCGTCATATCAGGGATGCAAGAAGCACTCGCGGCTGGCCGGACTCGCGTGGCAGGCTTCGAAGCGAACGGCGGCCTGCTCACCGCGAGTGAATTCGAGGTCAACGGTCACACGCTGAAGGCCCTGCCGACACGCGACTGCTTCGTCCCCATCCTGGCGGCGCTTTCCCTTGCTGCCTCCAAACGGCAGCCTCTTTCGGTGGTCGCCGCGTCCTTCAATCTGCCATTTGCCGCGGCCGACCGGCTTGAGAATTTTCCGGTTGAGATCAGTGCCCGGTTGATGGCCGATCTTCGCGCCGCACCCGCCAATCTCGCGGCGTTCCTGCAGCCGATCGGCGAGGTTGGCAGCGCCAGCGATATTGACGGCCTTCGTGTTACGCTGGCGGATCGCCGCATCATCCATTTCCGCCCGTCCGGCAATGCCCCCGAAATGCGCTGCTACGCCGAGGCGGAAACCGAAGAAGCCGCCGCGACGTTGCTGCACACTGGCCTGGAGAGAATCCGCTGGTGGGCGCAGGTGGGTTGATGGGCGAAGCAAGATTAGAGATTCGAGGACACTCCATATGACACAGAAGATCGTTCCCGTGATAATGGCTGGTGGCAAGGGCACTCGTCTCTGGCCGCTGTCACGCGCCGCAGCGCCTAAGCAGTTCATCCGCTTTATCGGCGACAAGACATTGTTCCAGGAAACGCTGCTGCGCGTGTCCGATCCCGCGCTTTACGAAGCACCCGTCATCCTGACCAACGAGGAGTTTCGCTTCCTCGTTGCCGAGCAGGCGCGTGAGTTGGACATCGGCCTTGCGGCAATCCTGCTCGAACCGGTTGCTCGAAACACCGCGGCGGCAGTTGCGGCGGCCGCAACGCTCGTGCGTGATCGCTTTGATGAAGACACAGTCATGCATGTGCTTGGCTCCGACTACGAGATCGTCGCTGACGACACCTATTTTGAGTGCGTTCGCATCGCTGCCGCCACCGCCGCCCAGGGCAAGCTGGTAACCTTCGGCATCCAGCCTACCGAGCCAGCAACCGGCTACGGCTACATCGAAGGTGGGAAGACACTCCCGACGGGCGCACGAACGGTCGCGCGCTTCATTGAGAAACCGCCGCTCGCCAAGGCCGAAGACATGGTCGCGACTGGAGGTTTTTACTGGAACTCCGGGATGTTCATGTTCTCGGTCTCAGGCGTGCTTGCCGAGATGCGAAGCTATGCTGCGCCGGTCCTCAAGGCTGCGGCCGACGCCATTGCAAAAGGTGTCAGAGATCTCGACTTCATCCGCCTCGACAAGGCAGCGTTCGCAACCAGCCCGAACATCTCGATCGATTATGCCATCATGGAAAAGACGAGCAACGCCGCCGTCGTCCCCTCGCCCTTCAAGTGGTCCGATCTCGGCAGCTGGGATTCCGTCTGGAAGAGCGGCAGCCGCGACGAAAATGGCAATGTGGCAGCCGGCAACACGACGGTCGTCAACACCAAGAACTCGCTCATCATGACCCATGGCGTACACCTCGCCGTCCAGGGCATGGACGACATCGCTGTCATCGCCAGCGAGGATGCCGTTTATGTTGGGCGGCTGCAGGATAGCCAGGACGTCGGGAACCTCGTGAAGATGCTCGCCGCCGCCCCCACGACATCGCAACTGACCGAGACGCACCCGACCTCTTACCGGCCTTGGGGCGGCTACACATCGGTGCTGAATGGCGACCGCTTCCAGGTGAAGCGCATCTTCGTCACTCCGGGCAAGAAGCTGTCGCTTCAGAAGCATCATCACCGCTCCGAGCACTGGATCGTCGTCAAGGGCACGGCAGAGGTGACGATCGGCGAAAACGTGCAGATGCTGAGGGAAAACGAGTCCGTCTACATCCCGCTCGGTGAAGTCCACCGTCTCGCCAATCCTGGCAAGATCTTGCTCGAACTAATCGAAGTGCAGACCGGATCCTATCTCGGCGAAGACGATATCATCCGCATCGTCGATGAGTTCGGCCGCAGCTGATCACTGTTGTCTTGAACTTATAAACTTCCCCCTGTAACACCATCGCGACCCCGCCAATTGGCGGGGCCGCGATCGTTGTCTTAGGGAATGATTCCATGCGTATTGTGATGATTGGCTCGGGCTATGTCGGCCTCGTCTCCGGTGCCTGCCTCGCCGATTTCGGCCACCATGTCACCTGCGTCGATAAGTCGGCCGCGAAGATCGATGCATTGGAAGCCGGTAAGGTTCCGATCTTCGAACCGGGCCTTGACACGATCATCGACCACAACCGCACCGCCGGTCGCCTGGATTTTTCGAAGGAGCTGGCGCCTTCCGTTGCCGACGCGGACGTAGTCTTCATCGCCGTCGGCACGCCGTCACGTCGTGGCGATGGCCACGCCGACCTGAGCTATGTCTATGCCGCCGCTCGCGAGATAGCGGCCGCCGTGTCCGGGTTCACCGTTGTCGTTACCAAGTCCACGGTTCCTGTTGGCACTGGCGATGAGATCGAGCGCATTTTCCGCGAAGAATTCCCCGAGAAGGACATTTCCGTCGTTTCCAACCCGGAATTTCTGCGCGAAGGCGCGGCAATCACGGACTTCAAGCGCCCCGATCGCATTGTTCTCGGCACTGAGGAGCCGCGCGCAATCGAAATCATGCGCGAGGTTTACCGGCCGCTCTACCTCAACGAAGCACCACTCTATTTTTGCGAACGCCGCACCTCCGAGCTGATCAAGTACGCCGCCAACGCCTTCCTCGCCATGAAGATCACCTTCATCAACGAGATCGCCGATCTCTGCGAGCAGATCGGCGCCGACGTCCAGAAGGTCGCCAAGGGCATCGGCATGGACAAGCGCATCGGCGACAAGTTCCTGCATGCAGGTCCGGGCTACGGCGGTTCGTGCTTTCCCAAGGATACGCTGGCGCTGGTCAAGACCGCACAGGATCATGACAGCCCGGTTCGCCTTATCGAAACCACGGTTGCGATCAACGACAACCGCAAGCGCGCCATGGGCCGCAAGGTCATCGCCGCCTGCGACGGCAATGTCCGCGGCAAGAAGATTGCAGTCCTCGGCCTGACCTTCAAGCCGAACACCGACGACATGCGCGACGCGCCATCGATCACCATCATCCAGGCCTTGCTGGATGGCGGCGCCAACGTTCACGCCTATGATCCAGAAGGCATGGAAATGGCGAAGGAGGTTATCGGCCCCATCACCTACGGCCGCGACCCGTACGAGATTGCAGAAGGCGCGGATGCCATCGTCATCGTCACGGAATGGGACGAGTTCCGAGCGCTTGATTTCAAGAGGATGAAGTCGCTGGTGAAGACCCCGACCATCGTTGACCTGCGCAACATCTATCCCGTCGCCGAAGTCACCAAGCATGGCTTCAGCTATTTCGCCATCGGAAAGAAGAACGAGAAGAAGTAGAGATGCGCTATTTCATCACCGGCACTGCTGGCTTCATCGGCTTTCATCTTGCCCGCCGCTTGCTGCAGGATGGCCACGAAGTCGTCGGCTTCGACGGCATGACGCACTACTACAACATCAAGCTCAAGCACATGCGCAATGCGGCGCTGGCGCAGTTTCCGGCCTTCCGCCCGGTGACAGCGATGCTCGAAGATCGCAAAGCTCTGGAAGAGGCCGTGGCCAGCGCGGCGCCTGATGTGATGGTGCATCTCGCAGCACAGGCCGGCGTCCGCTACAGCCTGGAAAACCCGAAAGCCTATCTCACATCGAACCTCGAAGGCTCCTGGAACATCCTCGATATCGCCAAGGATGTTGGCGTCAACCATCTCATGCTGGCCTCGACATCGTCGATCTACGGCGCCAATCCGTCCATTCCCTTCCGTGAGACAGACCGGGCCGACGAGCCGCTGACCTTTTATGCGGCGACGAAGAAGTCAATGGAACTGATGGCGCACAGCTACGCGCATCTCCACAAGATCCCGACAACCGCCTTCCGTTTCTTCACCGTCTACGGCCCCTGGGGCCGTCCCGACATGGCCCTCTTCAAGTTCGTCAAGAACATGCTGGAGGATCAACCGATCGAGATCTACGGCGAAGGCCGGATGAGCCGCGACTTCACCTATATCGATGACCTCGTGGAGGCGATCGTCCGCCTGTCGTCCGTCGCCCCGTCGGAGGCCAACCGCGTGGCCGACGAACGGGTGGAGACGCTCTCGCATCAGGCGCCATTCCGCGTCGTCAATATCGGCGGCGGCCAGCCGGAGAACCTGATGACCTTCGTCGAGACGGTCGAAAGGGTCCTCGGCCAGCCGGCAAAGCGCAAGATGCTGCCGATGCAGAAGGGCGATGTGCCACGCACCTTTGCGAGCCCCGATCTGCTGGCGGCTTTGACAGGCTACAAGCCGGAGACGACACTGGATGTCGGTGTGAAGGCTTTCGTCGACTGGTATCTGGAAGCACGCGGCGAACTCGAGCCTTAGGAGGCCCCACCGTTAGGCTAGCGTCGGAGGTGGGCCGCCTGCGTCGCCTTTTTCGAAGCGAAAATATCATCGATCTCTGATGCCGGCAGCGGATGGCCGAGCGCAAAACCTTGCAGCGTATGACAGCCGAGCTTGGCAAGCGCCACGGCATGGTTTTCCGTCTCGACGCCCTCTGCGATCACATCGACGCCGAGGGCCTTGCCGATCTCGACAATCGATTTGACGACACGGCGCTGCTCGGAGGAGGTATCCACCTCGCTTACCAGTTGCCGATCGATCTTCAGCCGAGCCGGGCGCAACCGCACGAGACCGATCAGCGACGCGTGGCCCGAGCCGAAATCATCGATCTCGATTTCGATACCCATCTGCTTGATGCGGTCAACCGTCTGCAGAAGCTCGTCGTCGCAGTCGTCCAGAAAGATCGTCTCGACCAATTCGAAAACCAGGGCGCCACGCGGTATCTCGAGTGTCTCCAGATCATCAATCAACTGCGGATCGTAGAGGCGCTGCCCCGAAATGTTGACCGAGACCCGTGGCAGGGTTGTGCCGTGCTGCTCCCATGTCACACGGTCGGCGAGCACGCGTCGCAGGATCGAAGCATCGATCTCCGAAGACAAGCCGAACTCATCGGCGATCTTCAGGAATATGCCAGGCGAGAGGGTGCCGCGCTCGCTGTGATGCCAGCGCGCCAGGGCCTCGATGCCAACGATGTCGCGGGTGTGGGCATCGAGCTGCAATTGGTAGAATGGAATGATATCGCCCTGTTCCAGTGCAAGCTTCAGCTCTTCGGCAAGACGCCGCTTGCCCATCAGATCGTCCTTGAGCTGCTGCGAGAAGAACTCGATACGATCGCGGCCCGATGTCTTTGCCTGATATACCGCGATATCGGACTCGGCGAGCAGATTGGAGCCGGAGCGATCTGCCGACCAGGAAATGCCGATCGACGCTCCACTTTGCAGCATTTCGTGGCCGAAACGGACCTTCTTCTTCAAGCGCCGCTGCACCTCACGCGCCATGCGGTTCAGTTCCGTCAGCCCTCCGAAATTGACGAGCAGGATAACGAATTCGTCGCCACCGATGCGTGCCACCATCGTAGCTTTCGGAATGGCGGCCTCGATCCGCAAAGCTGCGGCACGCAATACGGTGTCGCCCGCCGCATGGCCATGGCTGTCGTTGATCTGCTTGAACTCGTCAAGGTCGAGATGCAGGACTGCGAGCGTCGAGACTGAGGCATCCTCGGCCAGTTCCGCCAGGCGCTTGTCGAAAAGCCGGCGGTTGGGAAGGCCCGTCAAATAATCGTGTTCCGCAGCATATTCGATGTGGGCACTGCTCTCCTCCAAAGCGAGGGCCCGTGCCTCCGCGACGGCGCGCTGACGTGCCGCTTCGTTGGCAAGAAGCACGTCCGAAGTGACGTCCCACTCCGCGCCGATGAAAGAGGGTGACCCTTCCTCGCTGACATAGAAATGAGCCCGCGAGCGGATGTGCCGTATCTCGCCGTTCGGCCAGAGGATCCGAAACTCCGAATTATACTGCCCGCGTCTGGCAATGGCGTCCTCGAACTCCAGTTCGGCACGCTCGCGGTCGTCGGGGTGAATCGCATCCGACCAGATTGTAGCGGCGACCGGCCCGCTGCCTCTTCCGGTCTGGTAGATCCGGTGCATCTGAACGTCCCAGGAGATTTCATGCCGATCGAGGTTGTGCTCCCAAACACCGATCTGTGACGCGTCGAGTGCAAGCTCAAGGCGCCGCAGGATGTCCTGAAACTCTCGTTCGGACCGTGTGGGACTGCTCGATGCCAACGCCGTTCAAGCCTCATGCAGCTTCGAGTAACAGTATGGTGTCAGGCCTCCAAGGAGGAAGCCCATTATGGGTGCAGAACCAACCTTTTGGCGAGAGATTAATTAGGATGCACTAAAAATCCATCAACAATTGCAAGCCGAATGCATCATCGATCTTCTCAGAGACTCGAGTGTCTAGGCAATTCAGCCTTTCGACGAACGGCGGTTCTTTTCTTCGAGCTGCAGCAGCAGGCCACTGTGATCGGTCTCACCGCCACCATGTTCGACAAACTCGGCGAACTCGGCACGGACCGTCTCCGTCAGAGGCAGCGTCAAAGCGAGACCTTCCGCCGTTGCGACGATATTGTTTAGGTCCTTGAGCTGCAATTTCGAAGGGCCGGCGGTCCCAAAATCGCGATTGACCATCCGCTGGCCGTGAACGTCGAGAATGCGGCTTTCGGCGAAGCCTCCCCGGATCGCCCGGCGGAACGCCTCGCGTGAACCGCCCCCTGCCTCGAAGAGCAGCATCGCTTCGGCAACGGCGCCGATCGTGATGGCGACGATCTGCTGGTTCCCGAGCTTCGCGAGCTGACCGCAACCGCTTGGTCCAACATGCGTCACGCGGCCAAGTGGTGCAAAGACGTCGGCCAGTTCTTCGACCAAAGCGCCATCGCCGCCTGCCATGATCGCAAGTGTACCGGCAGCCGCCCCCACCACACCGCCGGAGACCGGCGCATCGAGATGGCGGATGCCACGCCCGGCGAGCTTTGACGCATGCTGCCGGGCCGCGTCAGGGGTAATGGAACTGGAATCGATGACCACCGCGCCGACATCAAGCGCCTCCGAAGCACCTTGCGTGAAGAGCACGTCCTCCACTGCCTTTCCGTCGGTCAGCATGGTGAACACGACCGATGCCCCTTTGACGGCGGCAGCGGGCGTATCCGCCAGGACCGCGCCATCCGGAACGAGGCCTTCCGCCTTCTCGCGATTGCGGTTCCAGACCGTGACGGCAAAGCCGGACTGCAACAGCCTGCGAGCCATCGGCGCGCCCATCAGCCCAGTTCCCAGAAACGCAATGCTGCGTGATTTGCCGATAGTCATAGCTGTCCTCCCAATTCATCCTCGATGTGCACTCGAATAATGTCCTCGAACGAAGCATCGGCGACAAAACCCAGCTCCTTCGCGCGCTCGGCCTCGAATGCCTGTGGCCAACCCGATACGATCTTCATGACCAGCTCGTCGGGTTCGCGTCGGATCAGGCTGACGACCTTGTCCCCTGCGATCTTGCGCAACGCCTCGATCTGCTCTCCGACGGTGGCGCTGACACCGGGCATCGTCAGGCTGCGGCGCGCGCCGAGCGGCTGCAGGTCGATGCTGGCGGCATGGACCAGAAACCCGACGGCCGAACGCGGCGACGCGTGCCAATGGCGAACAGTTTCCGGGACCGGCAGGGTCGCCTCCTGCCCGGCCAACGGCTCACGAACGATGCCGGAGAAGAAGCCGGAAGCAGCCTTGTTCGGCTTGCCGGGACGGATGCAGATCGTCGGCAACCGGATTCCGATGCCGTCGATGAAGCCGCGGCGCGTGTAATCCGCCAACAGCAATTCACCCATCGCCTTTTGCGTGCCGTAGCTTGTCAGGGGCGTGAGATTGAAATCATCAGGAATGACCTGGGGGAAAGGCGCTCCAAAGACCGCAATGGACGAGGTGAAGACGACACAAGGCCGGTACCCGTCTTGCAGATGAGCGGCGCGGATCGCCTCAAGAAGCGCGCGCGTGCCTTCGAGATTGATGCCGTAGCCTTTTTCGAAATCCAGCTCAGCCTCGCCGGATACGATCGCGGCCAGATGAAACACTACATCCGGGCGCGAGGCGACAATCCGTGCGGCCTGCCCTGGAGCGGAAACGTCGACCGCGCTCGTCTCCACACGCCCTGTAAAGCCTTCAGGGGCAGCCGGCGTGATGACGTCGACAAGCGATAGGCGATTGATGGCCTGACCCGCCAGCCGCCCGTCCGCAACGAGCCGCGCGGTCAACTTGCGCCCGATCATTCCCGCTGCGCCGATAATCGCGATATGCATTGGCTGCCTCCATCAAACCTTGCAGCGTGCGACTCCCCTCGCCCGTGCATGCCCTTCGAGACATAACCGTCTGGCCGGCTCATGAAAACAGGAAAGGCGGAGCAGTGCTCCGCCTTTCCACGTCTCGCCGCTGAGTGGGGGTTATTCGGCAGCGAGCCGGATGATTTCGGCTTCCTCCGCGTCGTGCTCGTGCTCCTTGTGTTGGATCAGCGGGCGATTGCCCGAGAGCTTGCGGACCAGCACGTAGAAGACGGGCGTCATGAAGATGCCGAAGAAGGTGACGCCGATCATGCCTGAGAACACCGCCACACCCATGGCGGCGCGCATCTCGGCACCGGCACCGGTCGAGACGACGAGCGGCACGACACCCATGATGAAGGCCATCGAGGTCATCAGGATCGGGCGCAGACGCAGGCGGCTTGCCTCGATGGCAGCCTGGACCGGAGTCCGCCCTTCGAATTCCAGCTCGCGGGCGAATTCCACGATCAGGATCGCGTTCTTCGCCGAGAGGCCGACAAGGACGACCAGACCGATCTGCGTGAAGATGTTGTTGTCTCCACCGGTCAGCCAGACGCCCGTCAGCGCCGCCAGCACGCCCATCGGCACGATCATGATGATCGCGATCGGCAGCGCCAGGCTCTCATACTGGGCAGCGAGCACCAGGAACACCAGCAGCAGCGCCAGTGGGAAGACGATCACGCCGGAGTTGCCCGCCAGGATCTGCTGATAGGTCAGATCCGTCCATTCGAAGCTGATGCCCTTCGGCAAGGTCTCGTCGGCGATCTTTTCGATCGCTGCCTGAGCCTGGCCGGAGGAGAAGCCCGGAGCAGGACCGCCGTTGATATCGGCGGAGAGGAAACCGTTATAACGGTTGGTCCGCTCCGGCCCGGTTGTCGCGTTCACCTTCAGGAGCGCAGACAGCGGGATCATCTGGCCCGATGCCGAACGAACCTTCAGCTTGCCAATATCCTCGGGCTGCGCCCGGAACTTGGCATCGGCCTGGACGCGCACGCTGTAGGTACGGCCGAAGGCGTTGAAGTCGTTGACATAGAGCGAACCGAGATAGATCTGCAGCGTCTCGAACACGTCGGTTACCGGGACGCCAAGCTGTTCCGCCTTCTCACGGTCGAGATCGGCATAGAGCTGCGGAACATTGATCTGATAGGCAGAGAAGATGCCCGTCAGCTCAGGCGTCTGGTAGGCCTTGGCGATTATCGCCTTGTTGGCTTCGTCGAGCACCTGATAGCCGAGACCGGCGCGGTCTTCGAGTTGCATCTTGAAGCCGCCCGTCGTGCCGAGACCATTGACCGGCGGCGGCGGGAACATCGCGATGAAGGCATCCTGGATCGCCCCGAACTTCTGGTTCAGGGACATGGCGATCGCGCCGCCCGAAAGCGCCGGCGACTTGCGTTCCTCGAAATCCTTCAACGTCACGAAGACGATGCCGGCGTTCGAGGAATTGGTGAAGCCGTTGATCGACAGGCCCGGGAAGGCGATCGCATGGGCAACGCCGGGCTCGGCCATGGCGATGTCGCTCATCCGCTTGATGACGTCTTCGGTGCGGTCGAGGCTCGCGGCATCCGGCAGCTGGGCAAAGCCGATCAGATACTGCTTGTCCTGCGCCGGCACGAAGCCGCCCGGCACCGCATTGAAGAGGCCGTAGGTGGCGCCGGCCAGCACCAGATACACCAGCATGACGATGCTCTTGCGCGACACGAGGCCGCCGACACCCTTGCCGTAGCCCTTGGAGGCAGCACCGAACGCCCTGTTGAAGCCACGGAAGAACCAGCCAAAGGCCGCGTCCATGGCGCGCGTCAGCCAGTCACGCTTGGCATGGTGATCCTGCAGCAAGAGCGAGGCCAGAGCCGGAGACAACGTCAGCGAGTTGAAGGCCGAAATGACAGTCGAGATCGCGATCGTCAGCGCGAACTGGCGATAGAACTGTCCGGACAGACCGGTGATGAAGGCGAGCGGCACGAACACCGCGACGAGCACCAGCGCGATCGCGATGATCGGGCCCGAGACTTCCTTCATCGCCTTGTAGGTGGCAGCCCGCGGGCTGAGACCATTTTCGATGTTTCTCTCGACGTTTTCGACAACGACGATCGCGTCGTCCACCACGATACCGATCGCCAGCACGAGGCCGAACAGGCTGAGCGCGTTGATCGAGAAGCCGAAGACATACATCACCGCGAAGGTGCCGATGATCGAGACCGGAACGGCAATCAGCGGGATGATCGACGCGCGCCATGTCTGCAGGAACAGAATGACGACGATGACGACGAGCGCGATCGCTTCGAGCAGCGTGTCGACGACCTTCTCGATCGACGAACGGACGAACTTCGTCGTGTCATAGACGATCTCGTAGCTGACACCGTCAGGCATCGCGGTCTTCAGCTCTTCCATCGTCTTCTGGACTTCGTCCGAGATGGTGATGGCATTGGACCCCGGGGACTGGAAGACCGGGATGGCGACCGCCGGCTTGCCGTCGAGGATCGAGCGCAGCGAGTAGTCGGCCGCACCGAGCTCGATGCGGGCGACGTCGCGCAGGCGGGTGATCTCGCCGTTCGTGCCGGTCTTGACGATGATGTTGCCGAACTGCTCAGGCGTCTGGAGACGGCCCTGCGCATTGACGTTCAGCTGCAGGTCGACACCCGACAGGCTCGGCGAGGCGCCGATTGTGCCGGCTGCGGCCTGGACGTTCTGGCCACGGATCGCGTTGGTGACATCGCTGGCGGCAAGGCCGTGCTCGGCGGCCTTCTGCGGGTCGATCCAGACGCGCATCGAGTAGTCGCCGGAACCAAACACCTGTACCTGGCCGACACCGTCGATGCGCGCCAGCCGGTCCTTGATGTTGAGGACGCCGTAGTTGCGCAGATAGGTGATGTCGTAGCGGTTGTCGGGCGAGATCAGGTTGACGACCATCATCAGATCGGGAGAGCTCTTGACCGTCGTGATGCCGATGGTCTTCACTTCCTCCGGCAGACGCGGTTCGGCCTGCGACACGCGGTTCTGGACGAGCTGCTGTGCCTTGTCGGGGTCGGTGCCGAGTTTGAAGGTGACCGTCAGCGTCATGACGCCGTCCGAGGTCGCCTGGCTCGACATGTAGAGCATGCCCTCGACGCCGTTGATCTGCTCTTCGAGCGGGGTCGCAACCGTCTGCGCGATGACCTCGGGGTTGGCGCCCGGATAGGTGGCGCGCACGACGATCGATGGCGGCACGACTTCGGGATATTCGGAAATCGGCAGTGCGCGCAGTCCAAGCAGACCGGCGACGACGATGAGGACCGACAGGACTCCGGCAAACACCGGACGGTCGACAAAAAATCTGGAGAAATTCATTTCAAAGCCCTCTCCGGGATGAAATCGGGATGCAACGACCCGCTCCGGCGGTTGGGAGGCCGCCGGTGGATCAGGTCGTTTCGGAATTTCCGCGCAGCGCCGAGACGCTCCGCATGCTTCGGCTTACTGAGCCGTCGCGACTTTTTCTTCCGCCTGCGGCGCAACCACTGCGCCGGGACGAATACGCTGCAGGCCGTTGACGACGATCTTGTCGCCGACAACAAGACCGCTTTCGACGATGCGCTGGCCATCCGCTATCGGACCAAGCTGCACCGGCCGGTAGCTGACCTTGTTTTCGGCATCGACGACGAACACGAACTTCTTGTCCTGGTCGGTGCCGATTGCACGGTCGCTGACCAGGATTTTGTTTTCGGCCTTCGGCTCGCCCATACGGACGCGAACGAACTGGCCTGGGATCAGCTTGCCGCCGGGATTGTCGAAGACGGCGCGAACGCCGATCGTACCGCTGGCCGCGTCAACCTGGTTGTCGATCAGCTGCAGCTTGCCCTTGATCGGCGTGCCCTGATCGGCGAGCGTACCAACCTCGACCGGGATCTGCTCGACAGCGGGAACGGCGCCATCGCCAGCCGGCAACTCGGAAAGCGCCTTGGTGACCATCTCCTCGCTGGCGTTGAAGCTGGCATAGATCGGATCGACCGACACCAGCGTCGTCAGGGCGGGAGATGAACTGCCTTCGGCAACAAGATTACCGACGGTAATCTCGATCTTGCCGACGCGGCCGGCGACCGGCGCGCGGACCTCGGTGTAGCCGAGCTCAAGCTGGGCCGAGCGAAGTGCAGCCTGAGCGGTGCGAAGACCGGCCTGAGCCTCGGTGAAGGCATTCTGCCGTTGGTCGAAATCGCTCTGCGAAATCGTCTTGTTGTCGGAAAGCCTGCGGCCACGCTCCAGCTCGATCTGAGCAAGATTGACCTTGGCCTCGGCCGAGGCAGTCTGTCCTTCAGCCTGCGAAACCGCCGCCTGGTAGGGCTCCGGATCGATGGTGAAGAGCAGATCGCCGGCCTTTACCAGCGCGCCTTCGCGGAAGTGCACGGACTGGACAGCGCCGGCCACACGTGAACGGACCTGCACGCGGTCGACGGCTTCAAGCCGTCCCGAGAACTCCTGCCATGTCGTGACGTCACGGCCGGCGACGACGGCCACCGTCACCGGCACAGCGGGAGCCTGCGCAGGTGCGGAAGCCGCCGTGGCAGTCGTGCTCATCGGCAGTTCGAAAAACATGGCTGCGGCCGAAACGGACGCAACAAGTCCCAAGCCGGCGCCCACAAGGGCCCAGCGCTTCTTACTGGACGTCATTGGTACTCTCCTTACGGCCCTCTCTCAGTGGCCGAATTCAATCAGTTCGTCTTCAATGCAATAGGTTGGCTGCTAATATCCCGAACGAAGCTTTCGAATTGGTCCGTGATCGTCTGTTGCCAATTCGGTGCCTGTTCGCATTTCCCGCCATAAAGCATCGGCCAGCCTGCCCCGGCGGGAAGGACATTCCGGCGAACTGGCACACCAGCCTGTTTGAGGCGATCGGCGTAACCGAGCGTCTCGTCGCGAAGCGGATCATCCTCCGCCGTCAGAACGAGTGCCGGCGCGACCCCCGAAATGCGGGAACACAGACACGGCGCGGCATAGGGATGACAGCCGCCGCCGCTGAGATATTGGCTCCAGCCCTCGGCCCAGCGCTGACGCATGCCTATGCCATCCGCCTTGCGGATCGACGACGTGCCCATGAAAGGATCAAGCAGCGGCGAAATCAGAACCTGGCCATTGAGCGCATCCGCAAAATGGTCGCGCGCCTTGAAGGCGACGCCGGCAGCAATATTGCCGCCCGCCTCTTCGCCAGCCACGATCAGCAGCGAATTGCGGTCGCCAATACCGGACGCGCGCTTGTTGGCGAGATAGGAAAAGATCGAGTAACCCACTTCGAGCGGCTTAGGAAAGACGTTGCCAAGCGGCGCATTATAGTCAGGTACAGCGACGATCGCGCCAGCCTTCGCCAGGCTTTCGGCAACCACGCTGTCCTTGACGCCCGACTGCAGAAATGCGCCGCCGTGGAAAAACAGTACGATGGGTGAACCCTTGCCGAACTCGGCACCCTGATAGACGCGCGCGGAAACGGGCCCGGTGGCCACCTTCTCCAACACTATGTCTTTCACATGCACCACCATGGCTCCGGCTCGCGTTCGACCCACATAACGTATTGCGAGCCGAGATGGCTTGCAATTTGTGAAGAAAAGATATTGTTATTCCATTGTCGGAATAAGAAGCCATAGAGCGATTACACTGTTCCGAATTTCGAACAATACCGCAGTGCAATCTGCTTAGGTGATTTTCCGATGGACCAGCTCTCGGCAATGCGCGCCTTCATCCGCGTCGTAGAGACGGGCAATTTCACACGGGCCGCCGACACGCTCGCCATGCCCAAGGCGACGGTGACCAATCTCATTCAGGGGCTTGAAGCACATCTGCATACCAAACTTCTCAATCGCACCACACGACGCGTCATGGTGACGACCGACGGCGCGCTCTACTACGAGCGGGCGGCGCAGATCGTCTCCGAGCTCGAGGAACTCGACGGCAGCCTTTCGAACTCGCAAGGCCTGCCGACCGGCCGCTTGCGCGTCGAAATGGCCGGCGCTTTCGCCGACTGGATTGTCGTCCCGGCGCTTTGCGATTTTTACCAGAAGTATCCAGACATCAGGGTAGACCTGGGTGTGGGCGACCGCACCGTCGACTACCTCGCGGAGAACGTCGACTGCGCGCTTCGCGCCGGCACGCCGGCCGACCAGTCGCTGATCGCAAGACGTGTCTCGGAGGTCGAAATGCTCACCTGCGCGGCACCGCTCTACATCGAGAAATTCGGCATTCCGACTCGCCCCGAGGAGCTGGAAAACGACCATTATTCAGTGAGTTACTTCCGCGCTCAGACGAACCGGACACTTCCCTTCGAATTCCGCAAGGACAATGAGGAACTGGAGATCAATCCGCGCTACCTGCTGTCGGTCAATGACAGCCGAACCTTCGTCAATGCGGCGCTGAACGGGCTCGGTATTGCCCAACTGCCGCGCTTCATGATCCGCGATGCGCTGGCCAAGGGCGACCTGGTGGAGATCTTGCCGGAATGGAGCCGCGAACCGCTGCCGCTCTTTATCGTCTATCCGCCGAACCGCCACCTCAGCAACAAGGTCCGTGTCTTCGTCGACTGGCTGGTGAAATTGCTCTCGGATGCCAAGCTGAATGATGCCTGACGCAATTGCGGCCCGGAAGGAGTCCCTTCGACGGGCCGCAACTGTCGATCATCGAATTCCTTTCAGACCCTGCCGCGTCACCAGGGAAATGGCTCGGCCGGTATCTGAGGTGGCGCCCGAGTTGGAGGTCTTCCCAGTCGCCTTTACGCAAATAATATAAGCCTGCTTTTTGCCGTTTGTTAAGTACTGATTTATGCACAGCAGGTTCGCAAAACCGGAACAATGGCCGGTATCACGGTTTAGTGAACGGCCGGTTTGAGAAGATCCTCCAAGCCGATCCGCCGGAACATTTCGGCGCGGACCCGATCAGCGACGCCAACGACGATCTCGGCACCGTCCTCTGACGGATCGATATGCGTACGGAACCGACGCGTGCCGAACGGCATGAGGATAGCCTCGGCGTTGCCATCGCAACCGTGCCCGCATCGGCATCGGCGGCGGCGGGCCAAACCCGCCGCGGGAGCCGGAGATCAGATGATGCCACCGTTGGCACGCAACACCTGGCCGTTGATCCAGGCGCCGTCGGGACCTGCAAGGAACGAGACGGAGGCGGCGATATCTTCGGGCGTGCCCAGGCGCTCCAGCGGGTTCATCTTGGCCATGCGGGCGATCAGTTCCTCCGATTTCCCATCAAGGAAAAGGTCGGTTGCTGTCGGCCCGGGAGCCACGGCGTTGACGGTGATGTTACGGCCGCGCATTTCCTTCGACATGATCGCCGTCAGGGCTTCGACGGCGGCCTTGGTCGCGGCGTAGACGCCGTAAGTTTCCAGCTTCAGGCCAACGATACTCGTTGACAGATTGATGATGCGACCGCCGTTGCGGAGGCGCTTTGCGGCCTCGCGCAATGTATTGAACGTGCCCTTGAGGTTCACGGTGACATGGCGATCGAAATGGGCATCGTCAGCATCGGCAATCGACGAAAGCTGCATGATACCGGCATTGTTGACGAGCACATCGATGCCGCCGAAGGCTGCTTCTGCCGCATCGAACATCCGGCTGACAGCCTCGGCATTGCTGACGTCGGCCTGCGCCGTCAGAGCCTTGCCGCCGTCGCGCTCGATCTTCTGCACAAGCTCCTCGGCGAGTGCGACGTTTCCTGAGTAGTTGACGACGACGGTGAAACCGTCTCTGGCCAGACGCTCCGCGATTGCGGCGCCGATGCCTCTCGATGCACCAGTAACCAGCGCAACCTTGTTCTCATTGCCCATTGCCTCTCTTCTTCTTTCGTTTTGCTCAGCACGTTTCTGATGGGGAGAAGATGCCACTTTTCAGTTTGCGGATAATCAATCACTATCTGGCATCACTATCCGAATAATGCGAACAAATAAGATGGACAGATTCGATGCCATGCGGGTCTTCTCCCGCATCGTGGAGCGCCGGAGCTTCACACTTGCCGCAGAGGACATCGGCCTGCCGCGCTCCACGGTGACGGATGCCGTCAAACAACTCGAAGCACGCCTCGGCGTGCGGCTGCTGCAGCGGACCACGCGCCATGTCAGCCCGACACTGGACGGCGAAGCCTATTACCAACGCTGCCTTTCGATCCTCGCCGACATCGAAGACGCGGAAGGCGCCTTTGCCGACGCCATGCCGAAAGGCATGCTGCGTGTGGACGTGCATGGCACGCTTGCCCGGCATTTTGTGCTGCCGAGCCTTCCGCATTTCCTCGAAACTTATCCTGATATCGAGTTCTACATGAGCGAAGGCGACCGGCTGGTCGACCTCGTTCGCGAGGGCATCGATTGCGTGTTACGCGTCGGCACGCCCCAGGACAGCGACATGGTAGCAAGACGCGTCGCAATGTTGGAGGAAGTTACCCTTGCAGCTCCCGCCTATGTCGAGAAACACGGCCTCCCCGAACATCCGGACAGGCTCGATGGCCACCGCATGGTCGGTTTCCGCTCGACGGCGACGGGCGGCGTGCTACCACTGGAATTCATCGTCGGCGGCAGCATCCGTAATGTCAACCTGCCCGCGACGGTGACGGTGAACGCCGCCGAGAGCTTCATGTCGGCTGCCAGGCTCGGCCTCGGCTTGATACAGGTGCCACGTTATCACGCCGAAGCGGATCTCGCGGCCGGCACGCTCATTCACGTCCTGCCGGATTTCCCGCTGACCGAAACACCGGTCTCCCTGCTCTATCCGCCCAACCGGCAGCTCTCGCCCCGCGTTCGCGTTTTCATCGACTGGCTGGTGAAGGTCTTTGCTCGACAATCCTAGCGAAAAGCGTTTCACTTACAGTGACTGTCAGAGCTGGAGAATTTTCATGACCATCACAGACGTCACCGTGCATCCGAAGGACGGCTGTTTTGTCGTCATCTTCACGGATCAGTCCGGCAACATCATATCGGTCACGCTCTATGCCGCCGCCTCTCCCGGGCTAACGAGCGATAATGCGATTACCCGCGCGAGGGCGTTGCTCGCAACAACACTGCAGAGTTCGCAAGCCGATGGCACACGCGGCAAGGATGCCGCGCTTCTCGAAGAAGAACTGGAAGAAGGCCTCGAGGATACTTTTCCGGCAAGCGATCCCGTCTCGGTGACCGGATCCTCCATTTCTGCTCATGACCCAAAGGTCGGTCATTAGTGCCTCATGGACCGGAAGCCTGAAACAGATGACACATGGCGTCGGTGCGATCGGCGCCACTCCCCTCGCCGGCCCTGATCTCACGCGCTTTTTCGAGCGCGATGCGATTGCCGTCGCCCAGGATCTGCTGGGCTCCCATCTGCGCGTCGGCGATGTCGGCGGCCGCATAACCGAGACTGAAGCCTACTTCCCTGACGACGAAGCCTCGCACGCCTTCCGCGGTCCCACGCCGCGCAACCGCGCCATGTTCGGTCGACCTGGCAATGTCTACATTTATCGCATCTACGGGATACACTGGTGCCTGAATTTCGTGTGCACCCCCGGCGCGGCCGTGCTGATCCGCGCAATCGAGCCGGAAGCCGGCATCGCGACGATGATCGAACGCCGCAGCAACCATGCGCTGACGCAGCTCTGCAGCGGCCCCGGCAAGCTCTGCCAAGCGCTCGGCGTCGATCTCTCCCTGAACGACAGGTTGCTCGACCGGTCGCCCTTCTCGATCGCTCCTTCGGCTCCCGTCGAAATTGTCGCCGGCCAGCGGATCGGCATAACGAAAAATGCCGAAGCGCCATGGCGCTTCGGCATCTCAGGATCTCGCTATCTCAGCAAACCGTTCCGCTGAGGCTCATTCCATGACGGCGCTGTGATCCATGGCAGGTGCCACTTTCGGCTTGCGCAGCAGCAGCGCGAGCGGAATGACCGCCAGCGACATGAGCATCAGCAGCTTGAAGTCGTCTATATAGGCGATGATCGTCGACTGCAGGGTGATCACTTCGTTGAGAGCCGCACGACCGGCCGCAGTCAGCGGATTCAGCCCCTGTGCCGCCGTCGCCTCGAAGGCCCGGTTGAACGGCGTCACATAGGCAGCGATGCTCTCGTGGTTCACCTGGGCGTTCTCGACGAGAAGCGCCGAAACGATCGAAATGCCGACGCTCGAGCCGATGTTGCGCGACAGGTTGTAGAGGCCGGTGCCGTCGCCGCGCATGTGAGCGGGCAGCGTCGAAAAGGCGATCGTCGTCAGCGGCACGAACAGGAAGCCGAGCCCGGCGCCCTGAATGAAGCCGACGGACACGATCGTCCACTGCGAGACATCGGGCGTCCAACCGGTCATGTCATACATCGCCCAGGCCGTCAGCCCGAGTCCGGTCACCAAGAGCAGCCGCGAGTCAACTTTCCCGATCAGCTTGCCGACGATAAACATGCAAAGCATCGTGCCGAGCCCACGCGGCCCCATGACGATGCCCGCGGTGATGACGGGATATCCCATCAGCGTCTGCAGATAGGGCGTCATCAGCGCCAGCGAGGCGAGGTAGGTGATGCCGATCACGAAGATGAAGAGCATGCTCACCGAGAAGTTCCGATCGAGGAACAGCTTCGGATTCACGAACGACTTTTCGGCCGTCAGCGTATGCACGATCAACAGATAGAAGGCAGCGGCACAGACGATCGCCTCGATCATGATCTCGCCGGACGCGAACCAGTTCAGCTGTTCGCCGCGATCGAGAAAGAGCTGCAGCGACGCGATGCCGAGACTCATCATCCCGAACCCGAACCAGTCGAGCTTCGCCAGCGCATCGAGCTTCGTCTCCGTGACGTAGATCACGATGCCGGCAAACGCCAGCGCGCCGATCGGCACGTTGATGTAGAACACCCAACGCCAGCTGATATTATCGGTCAGCCAGCCGCCGATGACGGGTCCCAGGACCGGCCCGACCATGACCGAGACGCCAAATAAGGCCATGGCCGAGCCTCGCTCCTCAGCAGTGTAAATGTCGAGGAGGATGCCCTGAGAGAGGGGAACCAGAGACGCGCCGAACAGGCCCTGCAACAGGCGGAAGGCAACAATCTGGTTCAGCGATTGCGCAAGGCCGCAAAGAACGGAAGCCGCGACGAAGCCGGCGATTGCCGCCAAAAGCACCCGTTTGCGACCGAACTTGGCGGCCAGAAAGCCTGATGGCGGCGTCATGATCGCGGCCGCCACGATGTAGGAGGTCAGGACCCAGTTGATCTGGTCGGCGCTCGCCGAGACGCTGCCCTGGATATAGGGCAGCGCGACGTTGGCGATCGTCGTGTCCAGCGCCTGCATGATCACTGCCAGGATGACGCAAGCCGTGATCGCGCCCCTGTTGGCAACCAGGGTGGCCGGTGATGATGCAGCGTTACTCATGGTCCTTGCCGCCAGAGCGGCCCAAAAGCTTGGAAACGAAATCCGGAAGGCCACGGGCGCGGCCCGTATCGACATCGACGACCGTGCTCATGCCGACACGAAGCGGCGGCTTGCCTGCCGCGTGATCGATGCTGACGCGCATCGGAATGCGCTGCACGACCTTGACCCAGTTGCCCGTCGTGTTCTGCGCCGGCAGCAGCGAGAAGCTGGAGCCGGAGGCCGGGCTGATGCTCTCGACCTTGCCCTTCCACTCCACGCCCGGATAGGTGTCGACATAGATCGTCACCGGCTGGCCCGGCTTCACATAGGTCAGTTCCGTTTCCTTCGGGCTCGCGGAAATCCAGAGGTTATTGTCCGAAACCAGCGAGAAGGCCTGCGTGGACGCCTGCAGGTAGGAGCCCGGCTGCAGCGAGTTGACGTTCGTCACGATACCATGGAACGGCGCCTTGACGACGCTGTGGTCGAGTTCGCGCTGCGCGTCGTCCACCTTCGCCTTGGCTTCGAGATAGAGCGGGTTCTGCTCAACCGGCTGATCGGCATTGCCGCCGAGCTGGGCCAATGTTGCTGCCGCTTCGGCCTTTGCGACGGCGACCTTCTGATGGCCCGCATCGAGATTGTGCTTGGCCTGATCATAAGCAGTGCGCGTCGCGGCCGAGCTGTTCAGCAAGTTCTGCTGACGGTCGAATTCGGTCTGATAGTACGGAATATCAGCTTCGGCCTGCGTGATCTCGGCAAGCGACTGCTGATAGCTAGCCTTCAGATTGAGGATCTGGTTTCGGACGGCGCCGAGCTGCGCCTCCGCACCGTCGAGAGCAATCTTGAAGGAATCCTGCCGCAGGCTGAAGAGCACCTGGCCCTTCTTCACGGCTTCGTTCTCATGCACGTTAATCTGGTCGACGATACCGGAAACGTCTGTCGTCAGCCCCACCATGTCAGCCTGGATATAGGCATTGTCGGTCGACATGATCTGTCCGCCATTGACGTAGTAGTAGCCGCCAACGACGAGCGCGACGGGCAGCAGCGTGAACAGAACGGGGCGCGTGAGACTGCGCCGGCGGCGGACCTGAGTGCCGCCAGGCGCAGCCACAGCAGTAGCGGGCGCTGAATTGGATGAAGGCGCCTCGGCTACCGGTTCCTCACGAGGAGAAACATCCTTTTCTTCAACTGGGTTCTTGGCATTTGCGTCTGTAACGACGCGCAGGGAGGACTTCTCAGCCATGTTTTGTCTCATTCTCGGCTACCGGGGATCGGCAGGCCTGCACCAGGTTCGTCTTCATTTCGGTTAGAATGTCGAACAGCTGATCGCGCTGCTCGGAAGGGATGCCGGCGAATGCCTCGCCGCGTGTCAGGTCACCAAGCTCGCGCATCTCGGCCAGAAGCGGATGGGCTTCCTCGCGCACATAGAGAAGCCAGATACGGCGATCGGTCGGATGCTGCCGGCGCTCGATGAGACCGCGATCGGCGAGTTTGTCGAGAATGCGGACAAGCGTGATCGGCTCGATTTCCAGGATCTCGGCAAGTCCGCTCTGGTGGATCCCCTCATTGCTGCGCAGATATGCCAGGGTCTGCCACTGCGACCGCGTCAGCCCAAGGCAGCGCGCACGCTGCTCAAACCGCTTGCGAAGCAGCCGTGCGACGTCGTGCAATAGGAAGCCGAGGGTAGGATTGCTGTTCATGGAAGCCAGTGCCGATAATTAATAAGCACACTTATAATACGCTCAGATATATTAAGCGTGTGCATAGCACAATAGGCGCTTCTCCAGATTCCGCATCTGCGGCCAAAATGCCGCATGAGAATACGCGCAGAGATTTCTGAGGGCTTTCGCAAATTGCAACCGTGTGGCATTT
This sequence comes from Rhizobium sp. 42MFCr.1, assembly GCF_000377185.1. Lineage (NCBI taxonomy): Bacteria > Pseudomonadati > Pseudomonadota > Alphaproteobacteria > Hyphomicrobiales > Rhizobiaceae > Rhizobium > Rhizobium sp. 42MFCr.1. The sequence continues at coordinate 122,766 of NZ_KB897829.1, read as the reverse complement.
GCAATTTCGAGCGGCAGCCGTTTAAAGTAGAAATCCAGAGGGTTACCGGCGGCCGACCCATTTTTCTCGATGGTAGGGCCGGAACGCGGCCGAACGCGGTGATCGTGAATTTACAATGGCATAGGTGAATGAGGGCAGAGCCTTTGTTCAGAGACATCAAGACATGAATCGCATCACATCAGCATAAGCGACGGCAGCGTTTGCGGCCGTCCGGATAAGGAAACCGCCATGCCTTCCTCCCTTCGACGACTGCTGACTATTGGCACCCTGACTTTCCTGCCGTTCGCTTCGGCGGTGGCGCAGCAGCCAGGCTCTCCCCCTCCCGTCTCTGTCGCCAAACCTGTCGTGCGCGATGTCGTCGACAACGATGAGTTCATTGGACGCTTCGAGCCGGTCGATCAGGTATCGGTGCGCTCGCGCATTGGCGGCTACCTTCAGGAGGTTCACTTCACCGACGGCGCGCTCGTCAAGCAGGGTGACCTGCTCTTCGTCATCGACCAGAGGCCATTCGTCACTGCCCTGAACGAGGCGAATGCGGCACTGGAGGTGGCCAAGTCGACGCTCGTCTATGCCGAAGCGCAATTCAAGCGGGCCGAGAGCCTTGCGACGAGTGGTAGCCAGTCGATATCGATCCTTGACGACCGCCGGCGCGAATGGGTTTCGGCACAGGCAAACGTCCGTGGAGCGCAAGCAACGGCCGATCGCGCGGCACTCGACCTCGAATATACTAAGATCACAGCGCCGATCAGCGGCCGCATCGACCGCCGGCTGATCTCCGTCGGCAACCTTGTTCAGGCTGACCAATCGATTCTGACGACCATTGTCTCGGTGGATCCCATCGACTTCTATTTCGACGTCGATGAACGCCGCCTTCTCAACTTCGCGCAGACTGCCCGCGACCGCGGGGTCGATCTGCAGCAAGGCGGTGGCGGCGTGGAGGTCGAGGTCAGGATCACGGATTCGACCGAGAAGCCATTCAAGGGCAAGCTGGACTTCGCTGAAAACAGGATCGACAGCGAGACCGGCACGAAGCGCATACGCGCGCGCTTCGACAATCCGAACTACGTGCTCCAGCCGGGGCTGTTCGGTCGCGTTTCTGTCGAGGCATCAAATGTTTACAAGGCGATCCTTGTCCCCGACGAAGCAATCGGGTCCGACCAGAACCAGCGCGTCGTCTATGTCGTTGGAGAGGATGGGATGGTCACTGCAAAGCCCGTCCGCCCGGGCCCGCGCCTCTACGGCTATCGCGTCATCCGCGAGGGCATGGACGGCAACGAGACGATCGTCATCAATGGCCTGCTGCGAGCCCGCCCCGGCTCCAAGGTCACGCCGCAGGTCGTCGAGCTACCGCAAAGCCGCGAGGAGATTGCGCCAGAAGCCGCCGGCCTGGAGCTCAGCCGATGAGATTTGCACACTTCTTCGTCGACCGCCCGATCTTCGCGTCGGTGCTCTCTATTGTGCTGCTGATTGTCGGCGGCATTGCCTATTTCCAGTTGCCCGTGGCGCAATACCCGGAGATTGCACCGCCGACCATCGTCATCCGCACCTCCTATCCCGGCGCTGACGCCGAGACGATCGCCAACACCGTGGCGACGCCGATCGAGCAAGAGGTCAACGGCGTCGAGGACATGCTCTACATGTCTTCCTATTCGACGGCCGATGGCTCCATGGCGCTGACCGTGACTTTCAAGCTCGGTACGGACCTCGACAAGGCACAAGTGCTTGTCCAGAACCGCGTTGCCATCGCCGAGCCACGCCTTCCCGAAGAAGTGCGGCGCATTGGCATCACGACGGCAAAAAGCTCGCCCGACCTGATGATGGTGGTGCATCTGCTGTCGCCGAATTCCCGATACGACCAACTTTATGTCTCCAACTACGCACGCACCCGTATCCGCGACACCCTGGTTCGTCTTGACGGCGTTGGCGACGTCATCCTGTTCGGTGAACGCGAGTATTCGCTGCGCATCTGGCTCGACCCGCAGAAACTGTCGGCTTATGGCATGACCGCCAGCGATGTCGTCGACGCGCTGCGCGAACAAAACGTGCAGGTCTCCGGCGGCTCGATCGGCGGGCCGCCGGCCGCCGGCACCAACGCCTTCCAATATACGGTGACGACGCAAGGACGTTTTTCGGATGCCCGACAGTTCCGATACGTCATCGTCAAAGCGACCTCCGAGGGGCGTCTCGTCCAGTTGCAGGATATCGCCCGCATCGAACTCGGCGCCAAGGACTATGTCACCAATAGCTATCTGAACGGCAAGCCGGCGGTCGCGCTCGGCATTTTCGCGCGTCCCGGCACCAACGCGCTTGCAGCCGCGGCCGAAATCAAGAAGACGATGGACACAGTCGCCCAGGATTTCCCGCAGGGCCTTAGCTACGACATCGTCTACAACCCGACCGAATTCATCGCGGAGTCGATCAACGAGGTCTACAAGACGATCGCTGAAGCCGCCCTCCTCGTCGCCATCGTGGTTCTCATCTTCCTACAGTCGTGGCGAACGGCAATCATCCCCATCGTTGCCATCCCGGTCTCGCTGATCGGCACCTTCGCGTTTCTGCTTGCCTTCGGGTTTTCGCTCAACATGTTGACGCTGTTTGGCCTCGTACTGGCGATCGGCATCGTCGTCGACGACGCCATCGTCGTGGTCGAAAATGTCGAGCGCAACCTGGCAAAGGGAATGACGCCGCGAGAGGCGGCGCATGTGACGATGAACGAAGTCGGAACGGCAGTCGTCGCCATCTCTCTCGTGCTGATCGCCGTGTTTGTCCCAACGGCCTTTATCCCCGGCATATCAGGCCAGTTTTATCGTCAGTTCGCCGTGACGATCGCGGTCGCAACCGCGATCTCGGCATTGAATTCCCTGACCCTCTCGCCAGCGCTCGCAGCACTGGTGCTCAAGCCACACGAGGAGCACGAGAAGCGGCGCAATCCGATCGCGCGTTTCGGAAGCGCGCTTGCGAATGGATTCAACAATGGGTTCGACAGGCTCAGTGCCGGCTATTCATGGATCGTCCGTCATACGGTGCAGACAGTCGCAGCTCTCTGCGTCGCACTGCTGATCTTTGTCGGCCTGCTCGGCGCCACATACTATATGAGCAGGATCGTTCCCGGCGGCTTCGTCCCGGTCATGGACCAGGGGTACGCCATCGTCGTCGTGCAACTCCCTGACGGTGCAGCGCTTTCACGCACCGACGCGGTCGTCGAGCGCGCTTCGGAGATCATCCGCAACACGCCTGGCGTCAAGAATGCTGTTGCCTTCTCGGGCTTCAGCGGCGCAACGTTTACCAACGCTTCTAACGCCGGCGTGGTCTTTGCCGCCTTCGACACCTTCGAAAATCGTTTGGAGCATGGCGAGACGGCCACGAAGATCATCGGCCAGCTCTATGGGAGCCTGCAGGCGATCCAGGAAGCCTTCATCATCGCCATTCCGCCGCCGCCGATCTCCGGCATCGGCAATGCCGGCGGCTTCAAGATCCAGCTGATGGATCGCGAGAGCTCCGATATGCGCCGCGTCCTCGGCGTCGCCTATCAGCTGATGGGCATGGCGAACCAGACCGAGGGTCTGACGGGTGTCTTCACGACGTTTTCCGCCAACAGTCCACAATATTTCCTCGAAATCGACCGCGACAAGGCGCGCACGCTGAACGTACCGATCACCAACATATTCGACACGCTGTCGATCAATCTCGGCACATCCTATGTCAACGATTTCAATGCCTTCGGGCGTGTCTACCAAGTGCGCGCGCAAGCCGACCAGCAGTATCGCGTCGAGCGTGACGACATCCTCGCCCTCAAGGTAAGATCTGCGACGGGTGCACTCGTCCCGCTTGGCACGCTGGTCGACATCCGTGATACCAGCGGCCCATCCCTCGTCCAGCATTACAATATGTATGTGTCCGTCCCCGTGCAGGGTAATGCCGCCCCTGGCGTTTCGACGGGCACCGCACTCGACAAGATGGAAGGCCTCGCCAAGCAGATCCTGCCGGCAGGAACGACCTTCGAGTGGACGGAAATCGCCTTCCAGGAGAGGAACACCGGCAATACCGCAATCTACATCTTCGCCCTGTCGGTGGTCTTCGTGTTCCTGGCCCTGTCGGCGCAATATGAAAGCTGGGTTCTGCCGCTAGCCATCATCCTCATCGTCCCCCTTGCGATCCTGGGAGCCTTGCTTGGGGTCCATCTGCGCGGAATGGACAACAACATCCTGACGCAGATCGGCTTGATCGTTCTGATCGGGCTGGCGGCCAAGAACGCCATCCTGATCGTGGAATTCGCGAGACAGGCACAGGACGAAGGCAAGTCGGCAACCGAGGCCGCCATCGAGGCCAGTCACCTGCGGCTGCGGCCGATTCTGATGACGGCCTTCGCGTTCATCTTCGGTGTCGTGCCGCTAATGATCGCCACCGGCCCCGGCGCCGAAATGCGCCAATCGCTCGGAACGGCCGTTTTCTCAGGGATGCTCGGCGTAACGATTTTCGGCCTGTTCCTGACACCCGTCTTTTACGTCGTGTTGCGCGGGCGCCGGCGAAAGCCTGTTGCGCAGGCCGAGCCCGCCCCGCCCGCCGAGGAGGCTGCCACTGAGACTTCTTCATGAAGGGCGCCGCTCGACCGCGCTCGGTTTGAACAGGTCTGACGAAAGGATCTTCCGGAGCGGCTTTTCGACAAACTCATAGGCTGCCGTTCCGAGGATCGTGCCGCCAATGACGGCAATTGCGATCGTCGGCGTTGCCGACAGCCCGGCCGCGCCGGCAGCCTTGACGATCACGGAGATTGCCAGCGTGTGCCAGAGGTATATCGAATAGGATGCATCGCCGAGATAGGTGAGAAGCGGTACGCGGCCAATGCTGCCGTCCGCCTCGAGCGACACCATGCCGTAGACCAAAGCGATGGCCAGCGGCCCACAGATCGTTTCATTGAAATCGGCTTCGATCAGAAAGATCATGGCGAAGCCGACGAGTGATGCGCCAACGAATGCAAGGCCGAGACTGGTGCCTGCAATCCAGCGCCGGATCCACAATTCGGCGAGCAGCACTCCCCCGAGGAATTCGAGGATGATCGACCGGGTATAGGTGTTCAGCACGGGCGATGCAGGCTTGAACACCAGGCCGATCAGGAAGAAGCTCCCGAAAATGGCCGTCAGATAGACCAGTCTCCAGCGACGCGGCAGGAAGAGCGCGCCGGCAAACAGTATGTAGAAGAACATCTCGAAATTCAGCGTCCAGCCTTGGACGAGGACCGGCCAGATCTCGCCAGTGCTCGGCGAGTGGGCAGGAATGAAGAAAAGCGAGGACAAGATATGGGCGCCGGTCAGCTTCAGGTTTGGAAACAGACCGACGAGGGCGCCGGCGATCATCACGCTCGTGACCAGCCAGTAGGAAGGCGCAATGCGGCGAATGCGATCAAGCAGGAACCCCTGTGGCGTCATTGGGCGGCGGTCGCTGATGACCCACATGATGAAACCGCTGATGACGAAGAAAACATCGACGCCGGCGGCACCAATGGCGAAATGCTCACCGGTTCTTTCGGCCGCGTGGAAGACCACGACGGCAAGTGCCGCGAAGGCGCGCAGATATTGGATGCCGTAAAGTGTCTTCATCCGTTTCCTCGGAGAACCGGACCAAGCCCGGTCGAAAATGCAATGACATTATTGAGGGAGAGGCTCAGGCGACGCGTGCTGTTGCCATGAGCTCACCGCTGGTTGGCGGCGCGCTGTCGCCAGCTTTCCGGCGGCGAAATAGAAAAGAAACGTCCCGACGTTGTACGGTGTCAGAATATCGATCTCGACGAAGGAGCGGATCGTCAGCAGCACGGCGATCGAGAACAGCAGATAGGATTCGTCGTTCCTGAAATCCTCGATGACGCGGCGCAAGTGCCCCCACAAAATCCGCAACAGCATTCCTGCAAGAACGACCACGCCCGCGAGGCCCAGCTCGACGGCCGTTTCGATGTAGGTGTTGTGGAAGTGGAAGCCGCTCCGCGATCCGATGAAGAACTCTTCCCACAGGCGCTCCGGCTCCGAGAAGCCCTGAACCCAATAGGCCTGGTAGCCGATGCCGAAGACCGGATTCTGCTTTGCCGCCTCGATCCCCTGCTGCCAGAGATAGGTACGCCCGGTCAGCGTGGAATCCTTGCCGAAGATGCCGAGAACGGCATCGACCGCGCCGAGATAGACGCCAGCAACGGCGAGAATGATGACGGCGACGCCACCGCCGACGACCAGCAGCTTGCGGTGGTCGGGGGTCAGTGCGAGCACGACACGCAGCCCCATCATGAGGGCAATCACGACGGCAGTCGTCAAAACGGACGTCGCAGACTGGCAGGCGATGAGGCAGTAGGCCGATAGCAGCCCGACTATTCCCGACGCCGCCATCCAGAGGCGTCTCTCACCGAAGATAAAGACGGCCGCGAAGGAAACGATCAACCCAAGCGACGCATAGAAGCCAAGCTGGTTCTTCGAGGCGAAGGCCCCAACGAAACTGAAGGTGCCGTCCAGCGGGTCGTACTCGTAGTAGCCGAACAGCAGCGAATAGACGAGAACGATCCCCACACCGGCGATCATGCCCACCGTCAGGCTTCTGACGTCCACCACGCGGACTGCAATCAGGGCACAGATGACCTGAGTCAGGTACTGGATGCTGGCACGCAGCGAAATGCTCGGAACCGCCGACCAGAAGACCGACAGGAAGGCAAGTGCTGCGAAGGCATAGATCCAGAGATAGCGACCATGGCTGCCGAGCACCTTCTTGTAGTCCACGGCAATCAGCGGCAACCAGAGCGCATAGTAAAGCAGGATCGCCACCTGCCCGAACTTAATCGAGTAGGCGAAGCAAAAAAGTGACAGCGCCACGGCAGGGATGGCGAAATTCGCATTCCTGCCTGGCTGAATGAGCACAGATTTTGCGATCCGCATTGCGGCCTCGTTATCTCATTGCCAATCCGGCGGTGACCTTGATCAGGTCGCCGGGCTGCAGTGCCGTATTTTCCTGAACCGGAATCTCCTTCGCCTTGCCGTCGACATCGCGGACGATCGAGTAGGCGATGCTCGCAGCCCCGGTGCTGGTGTCAAAACGGGCGGCATCGGTGGATTGCGTCAATGCCTCCGCCATCAGCGAATTGCTGGTTTCGAGCTTAAGATGGAGTTCGTCTAGTTGAGCTTCGGCATTCTGAAGTTCCTGGGCAAGCTGCGCATCCCAGTCGTTCCGAAGCGTGATCTCGTCCTGATCGGCCTTGCTGATATCCTGCTTGGCCTTCAGCGAATTTGTGTCGATATCGAGAAGCGTCGCCTCGGTATCGGCAGCGCGCTGCTCGGCGGCCATCTTGCGGGCGCTGAGTGCCAGACCCTTCTCCGCAAGATCCTCGACCTTGTCGCGGTCCGCGGTCGCAAGCTGCAATTGCCGAGTCTGCGTTTCGCTCTTTTTGGCGAGGGTCTCGACCTCGCTTTGCAGCAGTTGCTTGAGGTCAGCAAGAGCCTGAAGCTGCAGCGTCAGCCGCTTCTTGCGCGTGTTCATGAGAGCCGTTTCGCTGTCAAGCAGGGGCTTCGCCTCCGGCTTGTCTTGCAGCTCCTTCGGCATTTCGATCGTATCCTGGTTCGCGATCTCCGCGCGCAACCGAGCCTGCTTCACCAGCAGGCGTGCACGGTCGGCCATGTAGACGACCGCGTCACCCTTGGCGTTGATGAAGTCGCGGGCGAAGCGTTGCCCGGCGTCCGCGCGGCGCAGGCCACCCGCGAGGCTCACGGCCTTGACGATCGTGAGATTGGGCGCGAACGGATATTCACCGGGCTTTTCAACGTCACCGGAGAGATAGACCGGCCGGAATTCCGACAGTTCCACCGAGGCAGAAGGTCGGTCTTTCAGAGCAAATTGCTTCTGCAGAGCCGAACCGATCTCCTGGGCGATCGCATCCGTCGTCTTGCCTGATGCGGGCATGTCACCGACGAAAGGCAGGGAAATGCTTCCTGAAGGCCCGACCGTATAGTCCCCACTGATAACCGACCAGTCGCGGATGCTGCCATCCGCGGTCTGCCACTCGGCCACCCGAATCCTCAGCTTGTCCATCGTTCCGAGACGATAGTCGTCTGCACTGGCAAGCGATGAGGACGCCAATAAAGCAGCAAGTCCGGCTGCGACAACAATACCGGACCTTAGCGAACGAAATCGTCGGGCCTTGCCGTCAAGAAAGCGTCTTTCCATGAACCTTCCCCGTGTCTCAGCACGACAAGCCGCAAGGCGTCGCCGCGCAGTACTGTTTTGGGTTTTGAGATGCGGCTTAGTAGCTGCCGCGTTGAGCGCATACCGCCGGGATTGTGCGTGCGATGATCACGACATCCCGAACCAGCGACCAGTTTTCGACATAGTGCGTGTCGAAGGCGACGCGGGTGGCGTAAGAAACGTCATTGCGTCCGCTGATCTGCCAGAGGCCTGTCAGGCCAGGGCGAGCTTGCAGATAATAGACGGCCGCATTCTCGTATTTTTCGAGTTCGTCTCGAACAACGGGACGCGGACCGACGACGCTCATTTCGCCGCGGATGATATTGAAGAGCTGGGGCAGCTCATCAAGGCTCAATTTGCGTAGAACGGCACCAACGGCAGTAACCCGGGGGTCATCCTGCAGCTTGCGCGTTTCACGCCACTCTTCCATGGCCTTCGGATTGACTCGCAGGTGCTCCTGCAGAACCTTGTCACCATTGGTGACCATTGTCCGAAACTTCAGGCAACGGAACTCCTGGCCATTGTGGCCGATGCGGCGATGTCCGTAGAAGATCGGCCCCCTGTCGGAGAGCTTCACAAGCAACATCACCATCAAAAAAAGCGGGCTCAGAAAGATGAGCCCGAGGCAGGCGGCGGACACATCGAATGCCCGTTTTGCGATCCCGCCAGTCGGCGGAAACACGCTCTGATGAACTGCGCCATAAAATGGCGAACTGTCCGATCTCGTCGCAGACTTCATAGAGGTAACTCCACTTATGTTTGCCGTTTGGTCGGGTAGGCTCAGGCCGCTTAGCTGGCCCTGACGAATTCGAAGTGTATGAGGTGATTTTGTTTTTTTAAGCCACAATTTTACGACTGACGCTTTACGACGTGTTTTCCCGGCCGCCGTTCAGATTTTCTGTTTTTAAGAATCCGCTGAAATAGTCATACAATTCTCTGGCGATCTCGAAATAATCTATGCGTGTACCAATAAAAGTCTGGGCCATTGCTATCGGAGCCAAAGATACTGAAGTCTAGGTCGTTCCGGCATGGTGGGAGCAATTGGTGGTTTGCACTGGCGGCTTCTCGCAAAGCAATGGATTCTATTTGTCGAAAGAGCTCTCTATTGCATTGCACCATCAGTTTTGCACTGCACTAGCAAACCGATTAAAATTAAAAACTTTGTAATAAAAGTTGAACGCACAACCCCTCCAACGCACCCGTTGTGACCGACATTGTGGCACTAATGCTTACGTGTATTGCCAAATTAGGCGCAACCAAAGATCGATGTAATCTTCTTTAATCATCTTTCGCAAAAGCCCGCGAAGGGTGACAGCGCGTGGCATTTTTACCAATAGCCGGAAGAAACCTTTAAGATCGTCGCTGTACTACGCATTTCGCAGGCGCAAAAAACGTCTCCAGACCTTCAGTTGAAACAGGAAGTCCTGTAAAACATTATCCTAGGAAGGATCCCGGTGGCGCTTTCGTCTTCGATAATTGTTCGTTGAAGAAGCTCCGATGGAGGAGGCAACAGATGTATGCACCTCGCGTTATCTTCAGCATGCTCGGCGCATTGGCCGTATTTGCTGTGGCGACGTATTGGCTGAGCGGTTCCCTCGCTGGCACCGCGATCAAGACCGCAATTTGCGCCGTCCTGCTTCAGGCCGGCTACTTTGGCGGCGTGCTTTACCTTGTCTGGAAGGAATCCAGGAGCCGCACGATTCGCCCCGCCGTAAAGCGCGAAGAAGCGGAAAAAATGCCTGTGTCGCCCTTCAAGGGCTCCGAGCCGTTCAATCGCTAAGCATCGCAATTCGTACCGCGGCCGTGCCTGTCCGGCATGGAAGGCATCCTCACCCCGTAACATCATTTGAACGGCCGCCCGTTGTCCGCCACACTTTGACGTCCTAGTTGTTGAGCGAAAACAACGGAGGCTACGCGTGGCAGAAACGGCAAGCATTTGCGTCATCATCGCAGCCAAGAACGCGGCGGACACGATAGAAACCGCCGTAAGATCGGCGCTTCGGGAGCCCGAAGTGACCGAAGTGGTGGTCGTCGATGACGGCTCCAGCGACGGCACGGCAGGGGCCGCGAGACGTGCGGACGACACCAGCGGAAGGCTGAATGTCGTCAGATTCGATCAGAACAAGGGCCCCTCTGCCGCCCGCAACCACGCCATCGACATCTCTTCGGCACCCCTGATCGCAATCCTCGATGCGGACGACTTCTTCTTCGAGGGCCGCTTTCGCCAGATGCTTGTGGAGGACGACTGGGAGTTCGTTGCCGACAACATCGCCTTTGTCGATGCCGATACAGCAAGCCAGGCGCCCCAGCGCCTACAGCAATTTGCCGCAAGCCCGCTCTTCCTCGACCTGTCCACCTTTGTCGACGGCAACATTTCCAAGCGTGGCGTTCGGCGCGGCGAGATTGGCTTCCTTAAGCCGATCATGCGACGCGCCTTCCTGGACAAGTACGGCCTGCGTTACCGCGAGGAGATGCGGCTTGGAGAGGATTACGACCTCTACATCAGGGCGCTGGCGCTCGGCGCGCGCTACAAGGTGATCCACAGCTGCGGCTACGGGGCGGTCGTGCGCGGAAATTCGCTCAGCGGTCGACACCGCACCGAAGATCTTCGTCGCCTCTACGAGGCCGATCGCGTGCTGCTGGCATCGTCAAGATTGCCGCCTGAGGCCGCCGATGCTGTGCGTCGGCACGAGCGGCACGTGCGCGGCAAATATGAGCTGCGGCGGTTCCTCGACATCAAATCACAATCGGGCCCGCTGGCGGCCATCGCCTATATCGCAACGCACCCAACCGCCTTCCCGCCCATTGCGACGGGCATCCTGATGGACAAGACCGAGCGCCTGCGAAATCCGGGTGGCGTTTCCGTCACCGCGCAAGGCGATGGCTTGCGATATCTTCTGAGCGCCCCAGCCAAGTAGCCGGGTTCGACTATCTGGAAAACTTGGCCGCCGCCAGCTGCAGCGCGCTCTGAAGCAATCGGGGATCGCGTGCCGCCCAGCGTGCGAGCAGCCGGAAATCCGGCTTCTTGCGGCGACGCAGAAGGCCGATCTGGCTCCAGATCGCCTGCTTTCGGGCGGTGTTCTTGTGCTCCTTGATCGTCTCCACCTCCCGCGGTCGGCGAGAGAAGCGGCTCTCCAGCTGGTCGAGCGCCATCCAGGTGATGAACTGCTGCTTGAGAAACTCCGGCGAGGCGTTGTCGACACCGTGGAAGATGTTGATGCCCTCGCCGCGCAGCGCCCCAGGCTCGCCGCAGAGCAGCACCTGTTTCGCGGCAATGATGCAATCGCAAAAGAACAGAACGTCCTCGGCCGCCAAGCGCAGGGCCGCGTCGAAACGAACCTTCTCGAACAGCGGCTGGCCGATGACCATGCAGGACATGTGCAGGAAGGCCCAGTTCTTCAGCATGACGCCCGCGAGGTCAGGCACGTCGAGGATTAGCGGCTTGCTCAGGAGACGCCGCGCCCCCTCCTCTTTCTCGAGAGCGGCGATACCAAAATGGTAGTCGAACTCCTCGCCCCCTTCGATGGACGCCCAGTAGCAGTCGCCACCGAAAGCCTCCATCGCCTTGGCTGCATTGGCCAAATGATTGGGCGTCCAGACATCGTCGGAGTCGAGAAAGGCAACATATCGCGTCGCCTCCGGCACATGATCGAGTCCCGTGTTCCGGGCACCGCCCGGTCCGGCATTCGGCTGGGCGATCACCGTGACACGCGCCCTATCCTCCTCCGACAGCGACGCTAGGTCCGCATGAGGAGAGCATGGCGACTGGTCGTCGACGACGATGACATCAACATCCTTGAAGCTTTGCGAGAAGACCGACGCCAGGGCGCGGCTGAGAATGCCGTCCTGACGCTGGTAGAAGGGGATGATGATCGTGAAGGTCGCCATACGCTCTCCTTGAGATACGCGAAGTGATGTTTTCCGCCCCTGACGCATCTAGGGGTGAATGAAAGCGCAGCAAGTCTGCTGCACTGCAAAATGATGACGTTCATTTCGGCCGAAGTTTGTCAAAGCGGGTGATCTGAGCGGGTCGTCCCAAACTGTATCGGAACGAAACGGCCGTTCAGTCCCAAGCCGCAATTCGGCCACGATCGGAGCAATTCGTCAGCCTCGCGTTGTAACAATCGTTCACTAGTCAACAAAAACTTTCAGGCCCCGCGGCGCATAAAGAACCCAGAAATTGATGAATATCATCATGTTATGAAATGCACTGCTCACGTTGACGTTGAGCTCGATTCGGCAGACCCCTGCGTAGGCGTTTTCCCATACTGAGCCAGGACAGAACGACTGTTACGAAGTGGGACCGCCGATCACTTTTTGCTGCAGTGCCATATTTTCTTCCGGGAATCCGCCGTAGCTTTCTCGGCGCGGGCTCGAGTCTGCTCTGATTGAAAACGGTCGCAAGGGGAGGTGCGGCCCAAAAGGGGTGACTGATAACGTGAATGTTGATGCGAATGTATCGTCGCGGATCAATCTGATGCGCATCGTGCTCATTTCGGGCATTGTGTTTGTTCACATACCGTTCGATGCCGCCAGCAGTCCCTACGACGGGACCTACGGCGCATTTGACTGGATTCGGGTTTTCCTGACGGAGGCGCTCTTTCGCGTCGGCGTTCCCTGCCTGAGCGCGATCTCGGGCTATCTGCTGTTTCGCGGCGGACAGGAAAACTTCAGCTACAGGAAAACCGTGCGCACGAAAGTGCAGACGGTGTTCCTGCCATACTTGCTCTGGAACTGCGCGTTCATTGCAGCGATCATTCTGGCGACCAGTGTCGGCATCGGTGACGGCTATCTGCCTGATCCGCTGAACGCGTCCGGCCGCGATCTCATGACGCAAGTGCTGGCAGTGGAGAATTTTCCTGACAATGTGCCGCTCTACTTCCTCCGCGATCTCTTCGTCTGCATCCTGCTTTCACCGATCCTCGCGTGGCCGATCAGCCGTGCGCCGATTTTGACGTTGACCGCCTTGCTGGTGATCGCGCTGATTCCGGAGCTGTCGATCTACATCGTTCTCAAGCGCTCGATCCTCTTCAGCTTCAGTCTCGGCATCTTCATTGCCCTGCAGCAGTTCGACTTGAAGGCTCTCGATCGCTTTGCGCCGGTTGGCGTCTTTCTCTTGCTCGCCGCCTCGGCGCTCCTCGCAACGGCGATCTTCTTCACGGGCCCGTCCTTGCCGGACTGGGTGCAATTGTTTCGCAACGCGCTAGCAATCGTCGGCGCTCTTGGCTTCTGGCTGCTATCGGCGCCGCTGATCAAGACGCAACTCGGCCAACGGCTCGCGAAAACGGGAAGCCTGAGCTTCTGGATCTTCTGCGCCCACTATCCGCTACTCGTCTTTTTCTGGATCCTATGGGGCAAGTCGGACCTGAGCTTCTACCCGCTCTTCTTCGTTCTGTCTTTCGCGCTGCTGTTTCCGTTTCTCACGTTCTCGAACGGGCTCTGCCGGAAGAATTTTCCGCGGCTCTACGCAATCCTGACGGGTGGCAGAACCAAACGGTCCGCAAAACCGACGTCGCCGCACGACGTCTCCCCCGAACTTGCTACACAGCAAAGGTGACACATGACGACCCAAATCGCCCATGCGCGAAAACTTTGCCTCGGCCTGATCGCCATTACGGCAGCCTGCGCTTCAGCGCTGCCGGCTTCAGCACAGCAGGCATCCGGAAAGTCCTTCGTCGACGATTTCGACAAGATCAACCATGGCTTCTGGTACGTTTCTGACGGCTGGAACAACGGCGCCCACCAGAATTGCACCTGGTCGAAGAACAACGCGAAGGCCGAGGACGGCGCCCTTCAGCTTTCGTTCGCCGACGGAAAATCGAACGACCGCAACTACTTGTGTGGTGAGATCCAGACGACCAAGCGTTACAGCTACGGCACCTACGAAGCCCGCATCAAGGCTGGAACAGGCTCGGGGCTGAACTCCGCTTTCTTCACCTATATCGGTCCAGCCGACAAGCAGAAGCACGATGAGATCGACTTCGAAGTGCTGGGCAAGAACACCGGCGAGGTGCAGGTGAACCAGTATGTGCAGGCCAAGGGTGGCAACGAGAAACTCGTTCCGGTCGGCAACAAAGCCGATGAGGGCTTCAATGACTATGCCTTTATCTGGGAAAAGGATCGACTGCGTTACTACCTGAACGGCAAGCTTGTTCAGGACGTTACTGATCCGTCGAAGATACCGTCCAACCCGCAGAAGATCTTCTTCAGCCTATGGGGTTCCGACACACTTTCGAACTGGATGGGGCGCTTCAACTACACGAAGCCAACCACTCTCAGCGTTGACCGCGTGGCCTTCACCGCGCTCGGCGACAAGTGCCAGTTCCCTGAATCGATCGCATGCACGCTCAACTGACCAGCGCGGGCCAAGCCCATACAGCAAAAGGAACGTCGATGCTCAAAGTGCTCTACCTCGTGCACGACCTGGCAGATCCGGCCGTCAGACGGCGGGTGCTGATGCTGCGCGAGGGCGGCGCCGAGGTCGTGCTTGCCGGTTTCCGCCGCGGCGAGAACCGGCTTGCGGAAGTGCATGGCGTCACGCCGATCGAGCTTGGACGCACGGCCGATGCCAAATTTGCGCAGCGCATGAGCGCCGTCGCAAAGGCGATGACCGGCCTCAAGGCTCTGTTGAAGAACGTAGAGAAGCCCGATCTCATCATCGGCCGCAATCTGGAGGCACTGGCCGTCGCGCACAAAGCCAACACGCTTTTCGGTGGCAGCGTTCCCGTTGTCTACGAATGCCTGGATATCCATCGCCTTCTGCTGCGCGACGACGTGGTCGGCAAGGCGATCCGCCGCGCAGAGGCGCATTTCGGCAGGAATGCCAAGCTCATTCTGACCAGCTCTCCGGCTTTCATCGAGAACTATTTCAATCCTCGCTCCGGCGTCAAAGCCGAGATGCTTCTGATCGAGAACAAGGTCATCGCCCTTGACGAAGCCGCTATCGAGCCGGCATTTGGCCGTCCCCTGCAGCAACCGGGCGAGCCGTGGAAGATCGGCTGGTTCGGTGCGCTTCGCTGCCGCAAGTCGCTCGGCCTTCTTGCCGAATTCTCGCGCCGCATGGAAGGCAAGGTCGAGATCGTTCTGCGTGGTCGCCCCGCCTACTCGGAGTTCGAGGATTTCGATGCCTTCGTGCGCGACGAGCCCTATCTTCGTTTCGAAGGCCCCTATCGCAATCCCGAGGATTTGCGGGCGATCTACGACGACGTCCATTTCTCCTGGGCGATCGATTTCTTCGAGGACGGCCTCAATTCGAGCTGGCTCCTGCCGAACCGGCTCTATGAGGGATGCCTGTATGGCGCCGTGCCGATTGCCCTCGAAGGCACGGAGACCGCGCGCTTCCTCCAGTCACGCGACATCGGCCTAGAGCTTTCCGAAGCCAACGTTTCGCAGCTCGCAGAGTTGTTCGAAACCATGACAGGCGAGCGGCACCGCGCATTGAGCGAGGCCGTCGCCGCCAAGGATCGCAAGATCTGGCTTGCCGACCGCAGCGATTGCGCGGCCCTCGTCGCAAGCCTTTCCCGCCTTGTCCCGGCAACCGCAGAGAGGGGCGGTGCCGGCGCAATCATTCCAACAAGCGTGTCTCCAGAAGGGTGGACAACCATGAAGCCTGATGTCGGTGCCAGCGTCTCCAGTCTCATCATCATTCCCTGCCTGAACGAAGAGAAGCATATCGAGGCGTTGCTCGCCAAATTGAGCCTCGAAATCGATCACATGGATGCCCGGATCGTCGTCGCCGACGGCGGCAGCACGGATGCGACACGCGACATCGTCGCCCGCATCAGCGCTGCCGATCCGCGGATCGTGCTCTTGCACAATCCCCGACGGATCCAGAGTGCGGCGGTCAATCTCGCGGTTC
Source organism: Rhizobium sp. 42MFCr.1 (assembly GCF_000377185.1). Taxonomy (NCBI): domain Bacteria; kingdom Pseudomonadati; phylum Pseudomonadota; class Alphaproteobacteria; order Hyphomicrobiales; family Rhizobiaceae; genus Rhizobium; species Rhizobium sp. 42MFCr.1. The sequence continues at coordinate 106,697 of NZ_KB897829.1, read as the reverse complement.
AGACCTTTGGCCGTGACTACGACTACCTGATCCGGATCGACGCACACGGCGATTACCCCGCCGATTACTGCCGACGCCTCGTTCAGGAGGCCGTGCTCACCCAGGCGGACTCCGTCGTGGTCGCCATGGAAACGGTCGGCTTCGGCGTCTTCCAGAAGGCAACTGCCTTTGCTCAGAATTCCAAACTCGGGAATGGCGGTTCCAAGCATCGCGAGGGCGCCAAGGGGCATTGGACCAATCACGGCCATCACGCGCTGATGCGCATCGCGGCCTTCGACGCGGTCGGCGGCTACGATGAAACCTTCAGCCACAACGAGGATGCGGAGCTCGACTACCGCCTGAAGCAGGCGGGCTTCGGCATCTGGATGACCGACAAGACGCGAATGACCTACTATCCGCGCTCGACCATTTCGACGTTGTTCCGCCAATATCTTGGCTATGGCAGAGGTCGCGCGAAGAACATCCTGAAGCACGGCAGCATGCCCAATCTTCGGCAGATGCTCCCGCTTCTCGTCGTTCCGGTCTTTATCGGCGCATTTCTTGCCGTTCTGAACTGGGCGGCCGTTATCCCATTCAGCCTCTGGGCCGTCGCATGCGTCGGCTACGGCTTCTGGATGGCCATCGGCCACAAGAATCCATACGGCCCGCTTGCCGCTGTTTCGGCAATGGTGATGCACTTCGCCTGGTCTGCCGGTTTCTGGATGGAGCTTCTGAGCTTCCGCGGCAGAAAGGTCTCTTCATGAACGACATGCCCCCCCTGCAGATCGATATCGGCATTTGCACTTACCGCCGCGCTTCGCTTGACGAAGCGCTGCTTTCGCTTGCGGTCCTCGCGGTGCCCGATGGAGCAACGCTGCGGATCATCGTCGCCGACAACGACAAGGTTCCGAGCGCCAAGGAACGGGTCGATGCGCTTCGTCCGACCATTCCGCATGAAATTGCCTATGTGCACTGCCCGGCATCGAACATTTCGATTGCCCGCAATGCATGCCTGGAAAATGCGACAGGCGATTTCCTTGCCTTCATCGACGATGATGAGGATGCCAGTGAGGAATGGCTGGTGGAATTGCTTGCCGTTGCCAGGAAGACCAAGGCGGATGCGGTGCTTGGCCCCGTCCGCAGCGTCTACTCGCCCACGGCGCCGAACTGGATGCGCGAGGGCGACTTCCACTCGACCCTGCCCGTATGGGTCTGCGGTGAAATCCGCACCGGTTACACCTGCAACGTCCTTCTTCGCCTCGATTCGCCCCATGTGGTCGGGCGCCGCTTCAACCTTGCACTTGGGCGCACCGGCGGCGAGGACACGGAGTTCTTCAGCCACATGCATGCCGATGGCGGCGGGATTGCCTTTGCACCCGAGGCCTATGTTTATGAACCGGTGACCGAAAGCCGCGCTGGCCTGTCCTGGCTTGCCAAGCGCCGCTTCCGCTTCGGCCAGACGCATGGGCGGCTGCTCCAGGAAAAGAACGCCGGCCTGCAGCGGCTAAAGCAGATCGGCATGGCCGCTGCCAAGGCGGTCTTCTGCTATGCCGCCGCGCTTGCCTGCGTCTTTTCTCCGGTTCCGCGGTATCGCTACGCCCTTCGCGGCCTCATGCATACCGGCGTGGTGAGTGGCCTGCTCGGCGTTCGTGAGATTCGTCAGTATGGAACGGCGGAGGCTGCATGACGCAAACCCAGCCCGACGTCAGCTTCATCGTCGCTGCCTACAATGCCGAGGAGACGCTCGCCAAGGCGATCGACAGCGCCCTTGCACAAGAGGGCGTGTCGGTTGAGGTGATCGTCGCCGATGACTGCTCAACGGACGAGACGAGAACCATTGCGGAAAGTTACGCGAACAAGGGCGTGAAGCTCCTGGCGCTTGGGCGCAATGGTGGGCCGGCGGCAGCGCGCAATGCCGCGTTGTCGGCTGCAACCGGGCGGTGGCTTGCAGTGCTCGACTCCGACGACACGGTCGAGCCGCAGCGTTTGCAGCGCATGATCAAGCGCGCAGAGAATGCCGGTGCCCAGATTGCCGTCGACAATCTCCGTGTCATTCGCGCCGACGGCACGCCGCCGGAGACGATGTTTATCCAGCAGTCGTTGGCCGAGACACCTGAGCTGACGCTTCCGATATTCATACGATCGAATGCCCTTTTTCAGACAACGCATAACTTTGGTTATCTCAAGCCGATCTTTCAGCGCGCCTTTATCGAACAGCATGGACTTCGCTTCAACGAAGCCCTCAAGGTCGGTGAGGACTATCTGTTTCTCGCCTCGGCCATGGCGCTTGGTGGGCGTTGCGTGATCGAGCCTATCCCTGGCTACGACTATCAGATTCGTGAGGGATCGATTTCACGCGTTCTTGCCCTTCATCACATCGATGCCATGATCGAGGGTGATAAGGCCTTCCTTCGAGATCACACGCTGGATGCGGAGGCGGCGGCCGCACAGGAGTTTCGCGAACAAAGCCTCCGCCGGGGCCGCGCATTCCTCATCCTCGTACAGAACATCAAAGACCGGTCGATCTCCGGAGCGATCAAGACGGCCTGGAGCAATCCGTCGGCGTTGGCCCATCTCAGGATGCCAATCGCCATTCGGATCAATCGCGCACTCGCGCCGCTTCGCCACTTGGTAAGCCCTCGGACCGACCTTACAGCCATCGATGGCGTGACCCGCTCCCGCAAAGGATAGAGCCATGAACCAACGGAACCTGACCTTGCACAGCACTCTGCCCAAAGCGGCCGACGATTCCGATTCCTTCATCGACATCGATCGCCTGATTGCCATCCTGATCCGGCGCGCCGGATCAATCGCGCTCTGCGTTGCCGCAACCGTGACGCTCGCCGTCATCTTTCTGCTCCTCGCGACCCCGCAATATACGTCGATGACGCAGATCCTGCTCGATGACGACATCGCGAAATACGCGCAGGATCCGACGCCGGCCGCCAGCTCGCAGCAGGTCGACATGCAGATCGCCAGCGCCGTCGAAATTCTCAAGTCGAACGAACTTGCGCTTCGCGTCGTCGATGCCGAGAAACTTCAGGACAATTCGACAATCCTTGACCCTTCGAAGTCGCCAGTTGAGCTAGTCAAGTCCGGCGTGAAGCTGATCGTCAGCGCCTTGGCGCCCGGCGGTCCGCCGGTAACGGAAGACGATGCGCGCAACGGCCGCCGCCAGAAGGCGGCCGCCCTGCTGCAGGAGGCCGTGGCGGTATCGCGGGTCAATCGCAGCTCCGTTCTCGCGGTTTCCTTCCGTTCGACCGACAAGCTTCTGGCACAACGGATCACCAAGGCGTACGCCACCGCCTACCTGAACGATCAGCTGAACGCCAACTTCGACGCCACGGAAAGCGCCTCGGTGTGGCTGCAGCAGCGCCTTGCGGATCTTCGCGAGCGGTCGCAGCAGGCTGCCCTCGATGTCGCGAAGTTCAAGTCCGACAACGGCCTCACGTCGGCCAATGGCGAACTGATGTCTGAACAGCAGCTTGCCGACCTGAACAAGCAACTGATCGTCGCCCAGGCAGACAGTGCCAGCGCGTCGGCCCGCTACAGCCAGTTCAAATCGATCATCGACCTTGGTCCGGAGAGCGCTGTGAACAACGCCGCGATCTCGTCAGGCCAAGCGGATAATACCGTGATCAAGGATTTGCGCACGCGTTACGCCGCGGTGAACAAGCGCGAGCAGGAGGTTACAACCAACTTCGGGGAAGACCATCCGCAGGCCGTCGCTTTGCGTGCCGAAAAGCAGGACCTGACCCGCCAGATCTATCAGGAACTGCAGCAACTGACGGCCAGCTACCACAACGAATCCGAAGTCGCGCGCGTACGCGAGGCCTCGCTCCGCCAGAACATCGAACACCTGACTGGCAAGAATTCGGAGGCCGACAGGTCGCTCGTCCAACTCAACGATCTCGAGCAGCGCGCGACCGCCCTGAAGACCCTTTATGAATCCTACCTCGGCAAATACGAGGAAGCCTCGCAGCAACAGTCCTTCCCGATCGCCAAGGCTCGCGTCATCTCTGAAGCCGGCGTGCCGGCATCGCCGTCCAGCCCGAAAAAGACCATGACGCTTGGCCTCGCCATCGTTCTCGGCCTGATGGCCGGGGGTGGACTTACGGCGTTCCAGGAATTCCGTGAACGGTTCTTCCGTGTCGAAGGCGATGTCAGGACGATCCTTGGCCTCAAGTTCCTCGGCTACCTGCCGCTCATCGGCAAGGCGCCGCGGGAGGGTAAGATCTTCCGGCCGCGCACCAATCCGCCGGTCGAAGCCGCCGAAGCAGAGTCGGATGCAACCTTCGAACGCATCATGCGCGTCGTCCTCGAGGCCCCACGCTCGGTCTTCGCCGAAACGCTGCGCAACGCGAAGCTTGCAAGCGACGTCATGTTCCTGGGCAAGTCGGACCGCGTCATCGGAGTCGTCTCGGCGATGCCGGGAGAAGGCAAGTCGACCACGGCGGCCAATTTCGCAGCACTTCTTGCCTCCAGCGGCAAGCGCACGCTGCTGATTGACGCCGACCTGCGCAATCCGGGCCTGACCCGTATGCTGCGGAACCCACCGCAACAGGGTCTTGTCGAAGCTGTCCTCGGTGAGGTTCCGTGGGCGAGTGCCGTCAAGATCGATCCGATAACGAAGCTCGCGATCCTGCCGGTTCTGCCGAACGATCACCTTATGCACACGAGCGAACTGCTTGCTTCGCAGGGCATGTTCAATCTGATGGAAAATGCCCGCAAGATGTTCGACTACATCGTGGTCGACCTTGCACCGCTCGGCCCTGTTATCGACGCCAAGGCGTTTGCTCCGCAGGTAGACGGCTTCCTGTTTGTGACCGAATGGGGCTCGACACCGACATCAGTCGTGCGCGACCTTCTGAATTCCGAGCCGCAGATCAAGTCGAAGATTCTGGGTGTGATCCTCAACAAGACCGACATGACGGAACTCGGCAAGTTCACCAACTTCGGCGGCACTGAACGCTACCGCCACAAATATGTGAGCTACTACACCGAAGAGACGTCAAGGAAGCGGGAGCCCGCAGAAGCCGGCGCCTGATCACGTCTGGAAGAGATGCACGCGCCCTCTCCACAGTCTGGCAACCGTAAGTCTGCCGCTGTGGAAGGCGCCTGTATCAAGGTTGAGCCTCATCGGCAGGACCTCGGGCTCATCGTTCGGCGTATGGCCATGAACGATCACTTTCGGCAGCGGCCGGCTGCTCTCGAAAAAGCGATGGCGGATGAAAACGAGATCCTCGTCGCTTTGCGCATCGATCGGCAGCATCGGATCGATGCCGGCATGAACGAACAGAACATTCGGCGTGTCGACGAAGATCGGCAGGGATCGCAGGAAATCTATGTGCGGCTTCGGTATTGACTGCTTGATGTAGCCCACGAGCTTGGCGGCGTTCGGAAAAACCAGCGGCAGTTGTTCCGGATCGAGCCCGTAGGAGCGTAGCAGCGCATCCGACCCCATCCGCATCCAATCCGAGAAGGAAACCAGACCGTCGAGATAGTCGAGCATCGTGGTCTCGTGGTTCCCGGTCAGGCAGATGCGGTCGAAATTCGCCGCTGGAGGCATCATCAGGTGCGAGATCACCTGTGCCGATGAGGGGCCGCGATCAATGTAGTCACCGAGCGTGATGATAAGCTTGCGCCCCGGGATCACGGCAGCGTCGTCAATGATGGCCTGCTCCGCCTTCAGCAGCAGGTCGTACCTGCCATGAATGTCACCGATGGCGTAGATCGGAATGTCGCCGGGATCCAGTTTCAGCCGCTCATGGACTGTTGAAGGCATGTTGAACCTCTCATTGCGGACAGCGAAGCGTCGCACGCTTCGCATTAGTGCAATCAAGCGACAATAAAATTCAATCGCTCGTGCATTCGTAGAAAAACGCGCCTTATCATTGCACCCGCGATCCAGCAATCCTAGAGGCGCAACTGATAGGAGAAGCGATGGGAACCGTATCGCGGTTTCAAGACCGGACAAGACCAGCCGCGCACCGTATCGAAAGCGAGGAAGAGGCGATAGCCACCGCGCGCCGCCTTGCCGCGGACTTTGCGCTGCAGGCGAGCGAGCGTGACATCAACCGGGTGTTTCCTCGCGCGGAGCTCGACGCCCTTTTCCAGTCGGGACTGACGGCCGTGACCGTGCCGCCTGAGAACGAGGGGCTGGACGTCGGCAATGCGCTTCTCGGCGAGATCGTTGCCATAATCGCTGAAGGCGATTCTTCCATCGGGGAGTGCCTCGAACGCCATTTCACGGTGCTCGAGGAACTCCGGAGTGAACAGAATGAAGAGCGAAAGGCACTCTTCTTCGCTCACGTCCTTGCCGGCGATCATTTCGTCGCAGCAGCTTTTCCCGAAGCCGGTGCGGCTGTTCCCTCCGGCCTCCATTATCAATTAAGCGGCCGGAGCTTGCGTGCGCCCGGCATCCTCTTTGCCGATTGGATCGCTGTCGACGCGACTGACACGCAAGGGCAATCGGTTCGCTTCTACCTTCCCCGCGAAGCCGCGGGCCTGCAGATCATCGATGACTGGGATGGTTTCGGGCAACGGACGAATGGCGCCGGAACCGCTGTCGCCCAAGGTGTCACCGGGAACGCCGAAGAGACGGACAATCAACGGCAACGCCACTCGACCAGTTCGGCGCTGGCCGCCCTACTCCATGCAGGCACGGACCTCGGCATTGCCCGGGCCGCGCTCGCCAACCTCCGGGAGGCGCCGCTCTCAGCCAGCATCGGCAAGCTTGCCCTTTCCGTGCAGGCGACTGCAGCGCTCCTGGAAAGCGCCGGCAACAAACTCGATTTTTCCCAGGTCGGCCCATCGACCGGCGCGGTCGAACTCGCGTTCTTCTCCGCTTCAGCTGCCAAGATCATGGCAAGCAGGACGGCCCTGGAAGTCGCCAACGCACTGTTCGAGCTGTCGGGCTCCGGCGCGACAAGCATCGGCCGGAATCTCGATCGACATTGGAGAAATGCGCGAATTCGCGCGAATGATGCGGCCGACGACGATCTTTACCGGGCGGCAGCAGAGCATTATTTTGGCGGTAGCTGATGCTGCTTAGTTGGCAACCGAGATAGCGACTTCCTCGTCCGCATCGTCCAGCTTGCTGCCCGACGCGACGAACTGCTCAAGCGTCATATTGTCAAGAATGTCTGCGATCGCATCGCGGACCTCGGTCATGGAGCGCCGCACCTGACAGTTTTCGGGATCGGAACAGTCGTCGCAGGCTTCGTAAGCTGTACGGCTCGCACAGCGAATAGGCGCCAAAGGCCCGTCAAGCGTGCGGATGACGTGGCCAATGCGAATTTCAGACGCCGGACGCGACAGCGAGTACCCGCCACCGGGGCCCTTTTTCGACCGAAGAATGCCGACATTTCGCAATTCGAGAAGAATCGTATCCAGGAATTTCTTCGGAATGTTGTTGCGCGAAGCAACGTCATTGATGAAGGCGGTTTCCCCCGGCGCAAGCCGCGCCAAGTCAACCAGCGCCTTCAGCCCATACTTTCCCTTTTTCGTCAGCATTTCTTGTTGCCTTACGCCCCCGTACTCTCCATCCCCATTATTCAGCAAATAACGCCAAAACCGTGAACACACAACAAATAGCTATTATTTATATAGTTTATATTCGCCTTCTGCTCGCCCCGGGAACGACTCCGGAAGGCGAAAGAGCTCGACCTTCTCCGAGAAGCCCTTGAGCGCGTGCCAGCCCACCGAGACGGCCTCGGCCTGAGCCTCGCACCGGAATGCATCGGACATCAGGAGCGGGACGCGAAGATCTCCGCATGCCGTTTGGATGCGGCTGACCAGATTCACGTCGGGACCGATCAACGTGAAATCGAGGCGGCGACCGGATCCGATATTGCCGTAGCTGACTTCGCCATGGTGCAGGGCGATCCCGACGTTGAGAGCGATATCGCCGAACTCGAATTTATCGATCTCACGCAGAATGTCCTTGGCGGCGATCAATGCCGAAGCGCTACTGCGGGCCGGATCATAGCCAGGAAAGAACGCAAGGACGGCATCGCCCATAAATTTCAGAACTTCGCCGCCTTCGCGCGTGATGGCGGGAATGACCTTGTCGAAATAGGCGTTGAGCAACTCGAGCACGCTGTTGCTTGGCAGCCTGTTGGATATCTCCGTGAACCCGCGCAGATCGCAAAGCAGAAGAGCCGCCTCAATGGACTCGATCTCGCCCTGCCGGACTCGCCCGGCAAGGATGCGCTGCGCTGTGAGCGGACCGATATAGGTGTCGAGCAGGCTGAGTTCGACTTGACGCATCACCCGCAATTCGCAGGTGTTGCGCAACGCCGGGAGGATCCGCTCGAGAGCCTGGATTTCGGCAGGTGTAAAGCCGCCGGGCCGCCGGGTCCCGAAGGCAGCCGCGCTCACCGGCCCGTCGGCATTGCAAAGAGGCGCGATCATCAATTGCACGAGGCCACGGCCTGCAAAGATATCGATATCCTGCCAGCGGCCGTGCATGCTGTCACCCAGCCCGACAACCAGCGGCTCGCGGCTGTCCATGACCTTGCGCAAAGGACTGCTGGCAAAGGTCTGGCGCGCGCTGTGTTCGCGATCGTGGATCTCGACCGGATCGCCCGGAGCCCAGGCAAGCGTACGGCCAATCAGTTCCGGATGAAGCGTCATGAGATGAAGCGTCATGCGATCGATAGGCAGTCCGAGTGCCAGTAGGCGGCGGCCGAGGGTGGAGATCAGGCCGGGCTCATCGAGCGCATGGCATTCATCGCCGGAGAGCCACTCGATCAACGACAGCAGCGAGTTTGTATTGCCTGCTACGCGATCTGTCTTTGAGGGGCGGGTCTCGGTTTCGATTTGGAGGATGCGGTTCATGGCGTTTCTCCCTGGTGGCGGAGTGAGGCGCTAGTGAGCGCCGCCCCCGGACAGATGACCCGGCTTCTTCAGCAGCAGCGTTGCGAGCAGTGCGACGAGCAATGCAGCACCGAGCACGAAGAATGTGTCGCTGAAGGCCATGATGTTGGCCTGCTTGCGCAGCTTGAGCGCGATGGCGACGACGGCCTTGTTGGTGGCAACGGCCTGATCGCTGACACCGTGACTCATGAAGTAGGCGGTCAGTTTCGCTACACGATCCCGAGTGGCTTCTTCGAAGACCGAGATCGAATTCGTCAGGATATTCGAATGGAATTGCTCGCGCTTGCTCAGAAAGGTCTGCAGGCTTGCGATGCCGACGGCGCCTCCGAGGTTACGCATCATGTTGAAGAGCGCGGATGCGGAACCTGCATTTTCCTGTTCGATGCCCGCTGTTGCGACGGCCGAGAGCGGCGCGAAGACAAGCGCCTGCCCGACGGCGCGGATGACGTTTGGCCAGAAGAGCTGGTCACTCGCATAGTCGGCGGTCATGTAGACATTCATGAAATTCGAAGCGGCAAACAGCGCAAAACCGAAGGCGATCAGTAAGCGAACGTCAAAACGCTTCATCAGGCGGGGCACCAGCGGGATCAACAGCAGCTGCGGAATGCCCGTCCAGGCGAGGACCATGCCGATCTGCTCGGAATTGTAGCCCTGGATGCGCGACAGATAGATTGGAAGAACGAAGGCAGAGCCATAAAGGGCGATCCCAAGCAGGACGTTCGCCACAATCCCGAAGCCGAAGTTGCGACGGACGAGGAGCCTGAGGTTTAGCAGCGGATGGGCGGTCTTCAGCTCGATAATGAGGAACAGCGTCAACGACACGACAGCGATGATCGACAGGCGGACGATGAAATCCGATCCGAACCAGTCCTCCTTGTTCCCCTCTTCCAACACCGTCTGCAGGGCGGCAAGGCCGATTGCCATGGTGATGATGCCCGGCCAATCGCCCTTGGCGAGCAGACCGAGTTTCATCGGAGCGCGATCGAGCGACGCCCAGAGCATTCCCACCATGAGCAAACCGGGAACCAGATTGACGTAGAAGATGAACTCCCAGCCGTAGTTCTCGGTCAGATATCCGCCGATGGTAGGCCCGATGGCAGGAGCAAAGGTCGCCGAGAGGGCAAAGAGGGCCAGACCGATCGGCTGCTTGGGCTTCGGCAGAAGCGTGATGATGATGGTGAACGCCATGGGGATCAGCACGCCGCCCGCAAAGCCCTGAACGGCGCGCAGCACGATCATCTGCTGGAGGTTCGCCGCGAAAGCACAGGCGACGGAAAATAGCAGGAACAAAATGGCGTTGGTCAGGAGATACTTGCGGACGGAAAAGACCTGAGCAAGCCAACCGCTGAGAGGGATGACCACGATCTCCGCAATCAGGTAGGAGGTCGAAATCCAGCCACCGTCGTCCTTGCCCGCGCCGATCGCACCCTGGATATCCGCGAGCGAAGCGTTGACGATCTGGATATTGAGGACGGCCATGAACGCGCCGAGCGTCGAACCGACGACGGCGCTCCACATGCGAAAGGCGCTCATCGCAGCTGCGGGCTTCGGAGCCGCAGCGTCCACTGGACGCGGGCTGGAATTGTTGGCGACGATCTGAAGTGTAGCCATGACGTCTCTCCTTCCGGCTATGCGGAAACAATCTCATGACGAGGTTCGGCTGATAATTCGGGAAAGGAGGGAAGGATCATCCAGTCAGGCTGGATAATCCTTCCCGGTACCACCTACCTGACGGCCGCTTTGGTATCGATCTCAGGCTCGACGGACATTCCGGCGCGAAGCAAACCGCTCACTTTCTCGTCGTCGATGACGATCTTTACCGGGATGCGCTGGACGATCTTGGTGAAGTTGCCGGTCGCATTGTCAGGGGGTAGCAGTGAGAACTCCAGCCCGCTCGCTGGTGAAATACTGTCGACATGGCCCTTGATTTCCACGTCGGGGAAACTGTCCACCTTGACCTCGACAGGCTGCCCGGCGCGTACATGAGTGAGCTGTGTTTCCTTGAAGTTGGCGACGACATAGACGGAATGCAGCGGCACGACCGCCATCAACTGCGTCCCCGAGGTTACGAACTGTCCGACTCGAATGGTGCGGGCGCCGACGGTGCCGTCGACCGGAGCGATGATCTGTGTATAGGAAAGGTTAAGTTCAGCCTGATGCTGGGCGGCGGCGGCGCGCTCACGCTGCGCGACAGCCTGCTCGCGCTGTGTCTGAAGAACGGGCACCTTCTTTTCCGCGGCGACCAGCGCGGCCCGATCCCGTTCAAGTGCCGCCTGCGCCTGATCGCGAAGTGATTGGCTCTGTTCCGCCCGCGACTGCGTACCGGCACCATTGGTGATCAGCCGTTGCGAACGGGCCGCATCGGAGCGAGCAAAATCCAGCGTCGCCAGTGATGCATCGATCGTCGCCCTGGCCTGGCCGATGATCGACTGCTGCAGTTCGATCTGCGCATCGAGATTTGTGATGGCTGCAGTTGCGGCCTTGACGTCGGCCTTGACCTGGGACAATGCGGCCTGATGGTCGCGATCGTCGATCTTGGCGAGCACCTGCCCAGCCTTGACTGCATCGTTATCACCGACAAGGACTGCGGCGACATAGCCCGAGACCTTCGGTGCAACGGTCGTATAGTCGGCCTTCACATAGGCATCATCAGTGGATTCGATGAAACGGCCAACCGTCCAATAGTGATGGCCGTAGTCCGCCACAAAGGCGGCACCGGCAAGAAACGCGGCAGCCAAGATCGTCCGCTTAACGAGCTTGCGACCCTTCTTGCCTTTGGCTTCGACGGCAGAGGCAACGTCCGCTGCCGGTGCAGCCGGGGCTTCGGTGACCCTTGCAACCTCGGGCTCGCCGGCCGCCTCGAAGGCTTCCTTGCGGGGTAATTCGACCATTGTCCTTCTCCAGTGGTTTGCCTCGTCAGGCGAGGCTAAATTCGATGAGACAGACAATGCGTCGTTACGCGCGATCTGATAATCTGCTTAAATCGGGAAGGATCATCAACTCAGAGCGGATAATCTAGGGGGTGCAATGGATCGGCTGACGAGCCTCACAGTCTTTGGTCGCGTGGTGGAGTGCGGCGGCTTTTCAGCGGCCGCGCGCCGTCTCAACATGTCGGTGACGATGGTCGGCAACCACGTGCAGTCCCTCGAGGACAGGCTGGGCGTCAGGTTGCTCAACCGCACCACGCGCAAGGTCAGCCTCACGGAAACCGGCAAGTACTACTACGAACGCTCGGCTCAGATACTTGCCGATCTCGAGGAAGCCGACAGCACGGCCGGTGCAATGAGCTCGACACCGCGCGGCACGCTCAAGGTCTATACCAGCGCGGCCATCGTCCGCTTCCTGCTGCCCGTCGTCAGCGAGTATCTTGAGCTATATCCCTCGATCGCGCTCGACCTGAGTGTTGGGGAGAGGATGATCGATATGGTCGAGGAAGGTTACGACCTCGTGATCCGCACCGTGCCGCCACCGGATTCGAGCCTTGTTGTCAGGAAGTTGACGCCATGGCGCCATATCCTGGTCTGCTCGCCGAACTACCTTGAGAACCATCCGGCGCCACAGGTCCCGGCGGATTTGGCAAATCACAACTGCCTCCAATATACGTATTACCCCTACGGAGACGAATGGCGCTTCGAAGATGCAGATGGCGCCCAGATGAGTGTGAAGATTGGCGGCAACGTCGTATCCAACAGTGCCGAGACCCTGCGGCACCTCACGACGACGGGCCAGGGCATATTCCTGGCACCAAGTTTCGTTGTGTTTGATGACATCGCCTCCGGACGATTTGTCCGGGTCATGCGCGACTATCGCGCCGTCGAGTTCAGCATCAATGCCATCTATCCGAACCGCAACCACTTGCCGACGAAAGTTCGCCTGTTCATCGCCCTCCTCGCGGAGCGCTTCGCGGAGCACCGGAAATGGATGACGTGAGGGCCTTGGTCAGTTCGTGTTCTGCGTCGGCGGCGGTGCGGTGCTGGGGCTGCTTGCCCCTGCCGGTGCTCTCGGTGCAGGGCTGGTGCCACCGCCCGTCCAAACGCTGAACGCCAAGAGGACCGCGGCAACCACGAAGGCGACAGCGCCCAGCAACGCCCAGGCGGACAGGCTGCGCCCTTCTCGGGACAGCGCCGTTTCCTGCGCTTCGTAAGCAGTTTGCCGATCGCTGGAATGATTGTCCGGCCTGTTGTCATTGGCGGTCATCATTGCACCTCTGGCAACGAAACGCCGGCGGCGTTCGCCAAGTTCCAAGAGATCAGATCAGAGGATCCCGTCCTTCGGCAACGGCGAGGTTCAGTTCGCGGGCGATGTCCTCCGCGTCCCTCTTGCTAAGGCCGACGAAATCCCTTCCGTCCGTTGCCGCCGGCAAGGACGTCAAGGTATCGACGATCGTCCACCTGCCACGCGGCTCCTGACGGATTTCGTAACGGGGAAGATCCTCGGATGGACAAGCTTCATCTGTCACGTTCTTACCGCTACCTCAGAGTGCTCCTGGGCCACATCTGGCGCGATGCATGGCTTTTGCAAGGCATCTCTGCCTACGCCTTTACATCCGGAACGTTCGCTTTCAATTCCTTGAGCCATATCCGGGCGTTGCCGTCCGACGGCGCGCGCCAATCTCCGCGGGGAGACAGGGAACCACCCGACGTCACCTTCGGGCCGTTCGGCGATGCCGACCGCTTGAACTGGCTGATCGTGAAGAACCGAAAGAGGAAGACCTCCATCCAGTGCTTGATGACAGGCAGATCGAAACTGCGGCGCTTGTCGGCGGGGAAATGCGGCGGCCAGACGCCGACCTCGGCGTCCCGCCAGGCATTGTAGGCAAGGAAGGCGATTTTCGACGGGCGAAGCCCGAAACGAGTCGTGTAGTAGAGTGCGAAGTCGTGCAGATCGTATGGGCCGATCTTGTCCTCCGTGCTCTGCATGACGCCATTTTCATCGGCAGGCACCAGTTCCGGCGAAATCAGCGTGCCAAGAACGCTTTCCAATGTCGCATTGGCTTCCTCGTTGAAATCCCCTGAGCGGATCACCCAGCGGATCAGGTGCTGGATCAAGGTCTTGGGCACCGATGCGTTGACGTTGTAGTGGCTCATCTGGTCGCCAACGCCGTAGGTCGACCAGCCGAGGCCGATTTCCGACAGGTCTCCGGTTCCCAGCACCAGCGCGTTTCGCTGGTTTGCCGCACGGAACAGGAAGTCCGTGCGCAGGCCGGCCTGGACGTTTTCGAAGGTCGTATCGTAGAACGGCTCGCCGCCTGCGAAGGGATGCTTCAGATCCTTTAGCAACTGTAGCGCCAACGGCCTGATATCGACCTCCTCCGCCGTGACGCCCATGCTGCGCATCAAGGCCCAGGCGTTCGACTTGGTGGCGTCGCCCGTCGCAAATCCCGGCATGGTGAAGCAAAGAATATCCGAGCGCGGCCAGCCGAGCTGGTCGAAGGCACGCGCCGCGACGAGTAGCGCATGGGTGGAATCGAGCCCACCCGAAATGCCAATGCAAAGCCGCTTGATGCCGGTCGAGCGCAGCCGCTTCATCAGTCCCTGCACCTGGATGTTGAACGTCTCATAGCAATCCAGATCGAGGCGGCTTTCGTCAGCCGGCACGAAGGGGAAGCGCGCAACATGGCGTTTGAGGCCAATGTCGCCCTTCGGCTTCTTGAACTGGAACCCTACTCGCCGGAATTCGCGACCGGCGGTAAGAGTGAGCATCGCCGCATCATTGAACGTGCCCGTTCGCAGCCGCTCCAGCCGCAGTCTCTCGACATCGATGTCCGCAACGCACATTTGCGACGAAATTGGGAAGCGGTCGGTTTCGGCAAGCAGGCTGCCGAGCTCATAGATGCAGGCCTGGCCGTCCCAGGCGAGGTCCGTCGTCGATTCGCCGGGGCCGGCCGCCGAATAGACATAAGCCGACAAGCTGCGCGCCGATTGTGCCGAGCACAAAAGCTTGCGGGTCTCAGCCTTTCCGACCGTTATGTTGCTGGCCGAGAGATTTGCGAGAATCAATGCGCCGGCCAACGCGCCGAAATCGCTCGGCGGCGCCGGAGCCCAGAGGTCTTCGCAGATCTCGATATGGAAGATGAAATCATCCATGTCCTCGGCGGCGAAGACGAGATCCGTGCCGAATGGCACCACCTCGCCGGCGGCACGAATGCTCTCGCCTCGTACGTCTCGTCCCGACGCGAACCAGCGCTTCTCGTAGAATTCGCGATAGTTCGGGAGATGCATCTTCGGAACGACGCCGAGAATACGACCAGCGTGAATGGCGACCGCGCAGTTATAGAGCCGACCGCCACTCTGCAGCGGCGCGCCGACAAGAAGTACCGGCGTCAGGTCGCGACTTGCCCGGACGATATCGCCGATTGCAGCATCCACACCCCTGAGAAGCGCATCCTGCCCCAAAAGGTCGTCGATCGCGTAGCTGGAAATCCCGAGTTCGGGGAACACCATGAGGCCAACACCTTCGGCGTGTCCCTGCCGCGCCAGTTCCAACGTTGCCTGCGCGTTGAAATCGGGATCGCCGATCTCGCAATTCGGGGTGCAGGCCGCGACACGGACAAAACCTTGATCGTAAACCGAATAGAAATTCACCAATGCCTCCAGCAGTCACGCGCCTTATGACTGACCATTACATCCAAATGCCTCCGGGCAAAACCTGATCTCGCCCACCCGGCAATCTTATTCGACATCGCTCATGCAAGCGGTAAATAGTATCGTTTAAAATGAATGGCTTATCGACAGTTGTGACAATGTGAAAATCAACATCACTGCCCAGAATAAAATTACCAAACTGTCATAAAACTATGGAAGAGACAGCCTATATCGCTCGCGCGCACACTTCGATTTACCCTCTTCCAGAGCGATCAATGTCCAACTTTATCCGCGTCCGCGCCGGGCTGCTTCGGGAAACACATCCCGGTGAGCGTCGCGTTGCGTTGACGCCGGAGGACGTGCGGCGGCTTTCCAAGCGTGTGTCGGTTCGTTTCGAGCGCGGTTGCGGTGTCGGCGCGGGCCACGTTGATGAGGCCTATGTCGTCGCCGGCGGCGAACCGGCCGAGTTCGCTGATATGGTGCCCTCCTCGGACATATTCGTGAGCGTGCGGCAGCCGGCAACCACGCGGGTATTTCCAGCGACCGCGACCCTCGTTTTCCTTGGTTCGCACGCACCCCTGGCCACCCGTCTTCCCAGCGGAGCGCGACCGCTCCACCTCGACATCGCCCGCCTCTCCTGTGTGCAGGGGGTCAAGGGCGCCGACATCTCATCGAGACAAGCGGCAATCACCGGCCACGCCGCCGTCCTTGAGGCCGCCAGGCAGTTCGGCATTTCGCACCCAATGTTGATGGTGGACGGCAGCTTCGTGCGGCCGGTGAGAATGGCTGCCTTGGGCGGCGATGCTGCAAGCCTGCAGGCATTGGCGACCGCCCGTCGCCTCGGCGCACTGACTCATGGCTTTGGCCTTGCCAAGGATTCGCAGGACAAGATCGAACGGCTCGGGGCCAGATTTCTCGGCACGACCCTAGCTCCGATGCCCTTTCCCCGCGCATTGCCGGAGCAACAACTGGCACGGCTTCGCCGAGAGCTTTCGGATCCCCTCTCGAAGATGCAATTGATCACCACAAACGCCGTGATACCCGGTCAAACTGCCCCTCTCCTCCTCGACGAAGACATGCTTTCGCGGCTGAGTCCTGGAACGGTCATTGTCGACCTTGCCGCAGAAAACGGCGGAAATTGCGCACTGACGCGAGCCGACGAAGTCATCAACGTCTTCGGCGTGCGGATCATCGGCTCCACGACACTTGCGAGCCACGAGGCTGCCGAAGCGAGCCGGCATTTCAGTGAGGGTGTGAGAAACCTGCTGGAACACCTGATCAACACGGATGGTGTTCTTAGGCTCGATCCATCCGATCCCACCGCTGCCGCGCTGCTGAAAGAAGTGGCCAAAACGACGCGCGCGTCATCGTGATTCAGGCCCAGCGTTGACAAAAGGATGAGCCGCAGGGCGATGCAAATGCTGCGATGCAACAATATTATCCGGATGACATCCATATAAAAAACCCTTTGAATACCAAACTGTTACAGGTTGCATTAGCACCCTCTTCTTGCGCAGAAAGTGACAGTTGCGATTGCGCAACACCCCGATTTCGCTTTGCAGCAAAACCCAATTTTTGACTGTATCTATTATTGATACATTTAACGGGAAATGTAATTTGGCGCTGCGGACGTACCGCGTTTCCCGCAAGGGCTTGTACGAAACAATTTGGGGTAGGTAGAGCCGGTTTCGGCAGTGATGACCTGTGCCCAATCGACAAAAGATTGGACTGAGAATGAACATTAAGATGATCCTTATGAGCTCGGCGGCGGCCCTGGCTGCCTTTACGAGCGCCCAGGCTGCTGACGCCATCGTTGCTGCTGAGCCGGAACCAGTTGAATACGTCCGCGTTTGCGACGCTTACGGCAGCGGCTACTTCTACATCCCGGGCACCGAAACCTGCCTGAAGATCAGCGGTTACATCCGTTTCCAGGTTAACGCCGGCCCGAATGCCAGCGCAACCACTGGCAACGGTACCTATGTTGCGAATGACTCCGACTGGGATGCCTACACCCGTGGTCAGGTCCAGTTCACCGCCAAGAGCGACACCGAATACGGCCCGCTCACCGGTGTTATCGTCCTGCAGACGAATGCCGACAACTCTAAGTCGCAGGCATCTTTGCTTGACTCCGCTTACATCGACATCGCTGGCTTCCGCGCAGGTCTGTTCTACAGCTGGTGGGACGATGGTCTCTCGGGCGAAACGGACGACATCGGCAGCAAGGTCACGCTACACAACTCCATCCGTTATCAGTACGAAGCTGAAAACTTCTACGCTGGCATCAGCGTTGACGAGCTGGAAGACGGCTACTTCAGCGCTGGTGAAAACCCGAACAACGTCGGCGTAGCAGTCGGCATCGGCGGCAAGGCTGGCATCTTCAGCTACCAGATCACGGCCGGCTACGACACAGATAACGAAGAAGGTGCCGTTCGCGCCATGGGTACCGTTGCCGTCGGCCCGGGCACCCTCGGCCTCGCAGCGATCTACTCCAGCGGCCCGAACTCCTACTATCAGACCGCCGAATGGGTTGTCGCGGCTGAGTACGCCATCAAGGCGACCGACAAGCTGAAGATCACCCCGGCCGCTCAGTACTACGGCAACTACGGCATCGTCGCGGGCGACTTCGACGACAACAACGACGCCTGGAAGGTCGGTGTCACAGTTGATTATCAGATCGTCGACAACCTCTACGCCAAGGCAACCGTCAATTACTTCGACTCGGACAAGGCTGACGACGTCACGACGGGCTTCTTCCGCCTCCAGCGCGCATTCTAACTAAAAAAGCGGCGCCGCGTTTCCGCCTCTCTCCGTTGCTAAAGTCACGGGGAAAGGCAGCGCGGCGCCGCGCTTTAAGAGTTCTGATCAGATTGACCTCCGATCAGTTAGGAGGGGTGGCACGGGTTCCCTGCCCGGCCGCCCCTTTCCAGTTTAAGGATGAAATTATTCGGCGGGGTGGCGATCGCGCACGAGGCTAGCATCCGCCGAGTGCTGATGTCCGGCAGATTTCTCGGCCTCGAGTCGACGCAGCTCCGCCACACTGTCCTCGATGGTCACCGAACCAAGCATGTCGACGACAGCCTGCTCCGCTCGATCACACAGAAACTCCGAAAGGTCGCCGATATTCTCACCCACGAGTCCCTCATGCGGAATATCGTGCCGAGTCGCCCAGATCTTCTTGTCACCGGTCACGGCGGCATAGATCTGGCTGAGCAAAATCTGGTCACGTGGTCGTGCCAAACGAATGCCCCCCTTGCCGCCCTGGGAGGTAGCAAGAATTCCGTTCTCATTGAGCGGAAGCAACAGCTTGCGGACAAAGCTTGCGCTTGTATCGAGCCCTTGCGCAAGTGATTGGCTCGTGGTGCGGAGATTGGCCTCTTCATTGACGGCAACGCTGATGACAATCTGTAAAGCGGTCGAAAAGCGCGTGTCGATCATACTGAGCTGAGGCCTTGCGTCGGAAGCCGGAGAGCACAGATATTTACCGCTAAAACTCATTGTCAAGAACGCGTGGTTGAAATCACGCCAACTTGACTGAAACCTCGACAGGCGCGTGTACGACCACCGTACGATGTGTACTGCGAAATGAGCCAAAAGCCGGGCCGCGGGGGCCGCACCCTTCAGACTCCTCCCGAGGTCCCATCACGTGATTTCGATTTTACGCCGAGACTTACCTGCAATACGCTTCCTTCCGCTAGAAATTTCAACCGGGGAGAGACGCCATGAGACGCAGGTTTGCCTATATCGCGGCCGCTTTGGCCTTTTCAGCGGTCGGGGTCCATGCTCAGGACACCGCCATGAGTTTCTTCGTGACCAGTGTAAATCCAGGCAAGGGTGGCGATCTCGGTGGTCTCGCCGGTGCGGACGCCTATTGCAACACGCTTGCCACGGCCGCTGGCTCGACGGGCAAGACCTGGAAAGCCTATCTTTCCACCGACGCCGAAAATGCAAAGGACCGCATTGGCTCTGGGCCCTGGTATAACGCCAAAGGCGAAAAGATCGCCGACGACGTGGCCTCTCTGCACAGCGACAAGAACAACCTGACCAAGCAGACCGCGCTCAATGAGAAGGGCGAAATCATCAACGGCCGAGGCGACACGCCGAACCGGCACGACATGCTCACCGGTTCGAAAGCCGATGGCACTGCGGCGCCGGAGACATGCGGCAACTGGACGATGGGCGGCGCTGAAGGTGTCGCGATCGTCGGCCACAGCGACCGAACAGGCCTTGATGACTCCGCCCAAGCGAAGTCGTGGAACTCCTCGCACCCGACACGCGGCGGCTGCACCGTCAAAGCCTTCAATGGGACTGGTGGCGACGGCCTGTTCTACTGCTTCGCAGCGAATTGATCGCATAGAGGACAGCGCATTCAAGGCTCGTAGTCTGGGACGATGCCGTGCTCTAAAGCCAGCCGATACGCCGAAGCACCCAGAGCGTCGCAACGGATGTGATCGTCACGAATACGACAATGATGATGAAAGCCCAGGTGTCGTTGACCCCCGGAATGCCTCCGACATTCATTCCGAACAAGCCGGCCACGACACTCGGAGGCAGTAGCAACGCCGCCAGCGCCGCCAGCCGGTTGGAATTGCGCGCGATGCGCTCGCTGATCACCGTCGAAAGGTCGTCGTGCAGAATACCCGTACGGTCGCGGATGGCATCGAGGTACTCGATGAAGCGCATCAGCTTGTCGATCACCTCGCGCATCCGCAGCTTGTCGCGCTCCAGCAGCCATGGCGCATCATCATGCTCGATGCGGTTCAACGCATCGCGCTGCGGCGCCAGATAGCGGCGAAGCTGGACGGAACGCCGACGCAGCAGCTTGAGGCGTTCGCGCACTTGGCCTGCCTCGCCGTGAAAGATCATCTCGTCAAGCTCGTCCACCTCCTCGTCCATGGAGTCGAGCACTGGCTCCAGGTCGCGCACAAGCTTGTCGCCGATCAACGCCAGCAGGTCACCGGTGCGTAGCGGGCCCTTGCCTTTCTGGAGCGCCTGGCGAATGTCGCGAAGGGCGGTAATGTAGTGACCGCTGTCCCGCAGCGAAATCACCTTGTTCGCATCGACCCACATATGGAGCGGCACGAGATCGATGTCGGTCTGCTTTTCCGACGCTTCGTCCGGCGCAGTCGCACAGACGCCGCGAAGGATGATCAGCAGGCCATCGTTGACTGGCTCGACGCGAGGCCGTGTTTCCTCTTCGAGAAGAGCTTCGGTCACGAAGCTATCGAGACCGCTTTCCCGGTTGACCCAATTGGCCGCCGCCGCATGGTCGCGCTCGAGGTGCAGCCAGATGATCCCATCTTCCGGCTTCCACATTTGCGCCCGGGCAATGTCCAACTGCGTGCAGCCGCCACACCCGTCCAAGAGCAAGGCGAAGCGTAATCCCGGCTCCGCGCCATAGGTCAGCTTAGAGGTAACTGCCGTCTCCATCGCGCCCCGCATATAGCTAGAGGGAACCAAAAAATGCAGCCGACACAAAAGCTTGGCACCGGAGATTCTAGCAGGTCGCGATTAAGGCGCAAGACCGGCGGAATCGGCACCGGGATTCGGCAGCCACCGGCTTCGGTGCTTAAAATAGGTCGCCTTCCTCTGCCAAGGCGATTTCAACGCCGGTCAGATTAGCGTATTATTCCAGTGCAACCGTGCGGGCCGATCCATGAAGGAGGGCCAGATTGATCACGACAACCACCGACGACCGCAACTGGTCACAAGGCTTCAGCGCATCTCACGATGGTGCCGCTCCACGCAACGTTCGTGATCTCACCAGCCATGCCGATATTGTCGTGCTGCTGCCCGATCCAGCCTCGGCACAAACCTGCCTCGATCTGGCCGACGACGCGGCCGATGCCGTGCAGGACAACATTGCCGCCGTGCACATCGGTGCCGATCCACTGTCGATGCTCGTATCCGCCGAGGAAATCGAACTGCAAATGATGCGCGACCTGGAGGAAGGTTCGACGCACGAGCGGTACGAACACGTCAGGCAGCTGTTCGAGGAGTGGAAATTGCATGCGCCTCACCGGCAAGACCTGATGCTCGGCGATTGCCAGGGCGATCTGCGCCGCTGCGTCAGCACTGTCTGCCGGAATGCATCGCTTGTCGTAACGCCCTACAGAGGCAATCTCGACGCTCGTGATGCCTTTCACGATGTCCTCTTTCATGAAGGCAAGCTGGTGCTGGTCCCCCCAGCCAGTGGCTATCGGGGGCACCTGCTGGACCACGTCCTCGTTGGCTGGAAGCCGCATGACCACGCACGACGGACAATGGTCGCCGCAAGGCCCTGGCTTGCCGCCGCCAACCGCATCACGGTGCTCTGCGTCGATGACAAACCGAACAGGCACTACGAGAAGTCGGCCAGGGAAATCTGCCATCAGCTGGGGCTGGATGCCGAGATTGTCGTTACCTCGTCATCGGGCCGCTCGGTCGGCAACACCATCCTCGACTTTGGCACGTCGACGAACGCCACCTGCATTCTGATCGGTGCGTTCAAGCACGGTTATCTGCTCGAGCTGCTTCTCGGCCGCGTCACCTATCGCCTGCTGTCCCATGCCACTATTCCTCTACTTATGAGCCATTGATGGAGCCGACTAGACCGGCGCTTGATCGACGCCGCGCGCGACAAGGCGCGGAACGCTTCGTGCGGGTCAAACCGCCTGTTCACGCAGACAGCTAGGAGGCGAATATGTCCCGAATATTCAATGAAAATTTGCGTTCACGGATCATGACGGCCGAGGACGCGGCATCGCTGATAACCAGCGGCTCGACGGTGGGGATGAGCGGCTTTACCGGATCGGGTTATCCGAAATCAGTACCGCTTGCACTTGCGGCCAAGATCGAAGCAGAGCATGCGGGGGGCAATCCTTTCCATCTTCGTGTCTGGACTGGCGCCTCCACCGGTCCCGAACTCGACGGCGCGCTCGCCCGAGTGAACGGCATCGAGTTTCGACTGCCCTACAACTCTGATCCATACGCCCGCGAAAAGATCAACCGAGGCGAAATGGAATACTTCGATATGCATCTTTCTCAGGTCGCGCCCATGGCCTGGCAGGGCTTTCTCGGCCCCCTTGATACCGCGATTGTCGAAGTCTCCGGCATTCGCGCCGATGGCTCGCTTATTCCGTCCTCCTCGGTCGGCAACAACAAGACCTGGCTCGACCGCGCAGAGAAGGTCATACTCGAGGTCAATCGTTGGCAGAGTCCGGCGCTCGAAGGCATGCACGACATCTATTATGGCACGGCACTGCCGCCGCACCGGGTCCCGATACCGTTGGTTCGGCCGGATGACCGGATCGGCGAAACGGCGTTCCGCTGCGATCCCGACAAGATCGTCGCTATTGTCGAGACCGATGCGCCGGATCGCAACTTGCCCTTTACGCCGCCGGACGACGCCGCCAAGGCCATTGCCGGCCACCTGCTGGAATTCTTCGGTCACGAAGTTGCCAAGGGGCGTTTGCAGGCTTCGCTTCTGCCAATCCAGTCCGGCGTCGGCAATATCGCCAATGCCGTGCTGACTGGCTTGATCGACAGCCCTTTCGAGAACATGACGGCATTTACCGAGGTCATCCAGGACGGCATGCTCGACCTGCTCGATGCCGGTAAGCTCAGGATGGCTTCCGCGACCGCCTTCTCACTCAGCCCGGAGGCGGCACGTCGTCTTAACGAGAACATGCCAACCTATCGTGACAGGATGGTGCTGCGGCCGCAGGAGATCAGCAATCATCCCGAACTGATCCGCCGTCTTGGCTGTCTTGCGATGAATGGCCTGATCGAGGCTGATATCTACGGCAATGTTAACTCGACCCACATCATGGGCTCGCGCATCCAGAACGGTATCGGCGGCTCCGGGGATTTTGCGCGCAATGCCTATATCTCCATTTTCATGACTCCATCGACTGCCAAGGGCAGCAAGATTTCTGCGATTGTGCCGCAGGCAAGTCGTGTCGATCACATCAACCAGGACGTCCAGGTGCTGGTGACGGAACAGGGCCTTGCGGATCTGCGCGGGCTTTCGCCGAAGCAACGCGCGCGGACGATCATCGACAACTGTTCCCATCCCACCTACCGGCCCGCTCTTCTTGACTATTTCGAGCGCGCGCTTGCCGGCTCTTACGGTTTACAAACCCCAACCTTGCCGAAGGAAGCCTTGTCGTGGCACCAGCGCTTTATCGATACCGGCTCGATGTTGTGACGGAGCCAGGTTGCCATCCAAGCCATTGTTGTACGCTGGTGGCCGCTGTCTGCGCAAAGCCGTCAGTTGCCAATGATCGCCCCAAGCGGACGCGTTCCGTTCCGCGATGGGTGTTGCCGTTGAATCGGGTGTTGGCAGGAGAGAATTCGCCGGCCGCCCTTTATGAAGCGATCGACGCCGTAAGGTCTGATTTCTCCTCGGTCCGGAGGTTGCCGCATTCGTGCTGACTGACGATGTTGTGTGAAAGATCGCCGGATCCTCGGCGGTCAGACCGTTGCGAGACTGCAGAACTGACTATACGTTTCGTCATCCAACCTCGACGGGAGCGGAAAATGCAAATTGATCTTACTGGTAAGAGGGCGCTGGTCACAGGATCAACGGAAGGCATCGGCTACGCAATTGCCCGCCAGCTGTCAAGGGCTGGAGCGGATGTCGTTGTCAACGGCCGGTCCGAAGACAAAACCGCAAAGGCCGCCGCACGGCTCAAGAGCGAAGGTCCCGGTGGCAAAGTCAAGTCTGCTGCCGCCGACCTCTCAACCGCCGAGGGGTGTGCAGCGCTTGTCGCCCAAATTCCTCAGGTAGACATCCTGATTAACAACGCGGGCATCTTCCAGCCAATCGACTTTTTCGACGCCGAGGACGAGGTCTGGGATCGACACTGGCAGGTCAACGTCATGTCCACCGTCAGGCTCTCCCGCGCCTATCTCCCAGGCATGCAGAAGTTAAACTGGGGCCGCGTGATATTCCTGGCCTCCGAATCCGGTTTCAACATTCCGGTCGAGATGATCCACTATGGCGTCAGCAAGACCGCCGACATCGCGGTTGCCCGTGGTCTCGCCAAGCGCATGGCCGGCACGGGCATCACAGTGAACTCCGTCCTCCCTGGGCCCACGCTTTCCGAAGGCGTAGAAACGATGCTTGCCGAAGAGCAAGCTAGAACCGGACTGCCGCTGGAGGAGGTCGCTGCCGCCTTCGTCAAGCAGCATCGCAGCAGCTCGATCATTCAACGTGCCGCCACCGTCGAGGAAGTCGCCAACTTGGTGACCTATCTTGCGTCGCCGTTCGCTTCCGCGACCACGGGCGCGTCCGTTCGCGTGGACGGTGGGGTCATCGACACTCTCTGACAGCAGACTTTTGCCGGGTTCGACCGGCCTGGAGCCACTACTCGGGAAGAGCAGCTCTCACGCCGGTGAACCGCGACTCCATGGTCGTTGATCTCTGCGTGCCGCGCCTCCGATGGCTGCCTCGTGGCAGCCGGCAGAGCGCAGAGCAGGACGCAAAGGCGCGGGAACTCGTCCCGCGCGATGGCGACGGGCGCTAAGCGTTCTGGTCTGACCCCTTGGGCAGGTTCGCCCATCCGAGTGCGTGGTAGAGGATAATCGCTCCGATCGTCGCGGTACCAATTCCGTCAAGCGTAAATCCCCCGACCGCGAGCTTGAAGTTGCCCGCACCCAGCACAAGCGCGACGCCAACCGTGATGAGGTTGCGCGGCTCGGCGAAGTCGACCTTGTTCTCGACCCATATGCGGCCTGCAGTCGCCGCGATGAGACCGAAAACGACGATCGAAAGCCCGCCGATAACAGGTCCGGGGATCGTCTGGATAAGGGCGCCGAATTTCGGCGAGAACCCGAGCAGGATGGCGACCGCGGCCGCAACGAGGAAGACGAGCGTGGAGAAGATGCGCGTTACCGCCATCACCCCCATGTTTTCGGCATAGGTCGTCATGCCGGTACCGCCGAAGGCACCCGAAACCATGGTCGCGATACCGTCGCCGATGAAGGCGCGGCCGAGATAGGGGTCGAGATTGCGCCCCGTCATTGCCCCGATTGCTTTGATGTGCCCAAGATTTTCGGCAATGAGGATAACGACGACTGGGGCGATCAGCGTGATCGCGGAGCCGGAAAAGACCGGCGCCGTGAAGTGAGGCCAACCGAACCAAGGGGCCGCCGCGACGCCGGAAAAATTGATCGGCGCGC
This sequence comes from Rhizobium sp. 42MFCr.1, assembly GCF_000377185.1. Classification (NCBI taxonomy): domain Bacteria; kingdom Pseudomonadati; phylum Pseudomonadota; class Alphaproteobacteria; order Hyphomicrobiales; family Rhizobiaceae; genus Rhizobium; species Rhizobium sp. 42MFCr.1. Next base: position 81,093 of record NZ_KB897829.1, on the reverse strand, counting down.
CGTGGCCCAAACCGTTCGCGACAAAGAAATAGGCGAGATAGGCGAGCGCGCCGCCGAGAAGAATCGGCAGGCGGCGGGCAATGCCCGGCGCGTAGACCGCGACCAGGCCGACGGCGGCGAACGTCAGAATTGCGACCCAGCGCGAGAGCTGGTCGCCCTCAGGGTTGGCAGGGCCAATGCCCGAGGCGCTGGATATGGCGATCGGCGCGAGCACAAGCCCGATTGCGGCGACGATTGCGCCGGTGAGGACTGGTGGCATTAGCCGTTCAATCCAGCGATGACCGGCGAGCGCGACCGCGACGCCGATCAGCGCATAAATCGCCCCCGCGGCGATGATGCCACCGAGCGCCAGCGCGATGTTCGGGTTGGGTGCCCCGGCGACCGCCCCCGTTGCAGCAAGAACGGGACCGATGAAGGCGAAGGACGAGCCGAGATAGCTCGGCACGCGCCCGCCTACGGCGACAAAGAAAATCAACGTCGAAAGGCCGGAAAACAGAATCGAGACGTTGGGGTCGAAACCCATGATTATCGGAGCAAGCACCGTTGAGCCAAACATTGCCACGACATGCTGGAGGCCCAGCACCATCGTCTGCCCTGTGGGCAGCCGCTCGTCGGGCAGAATGCGCCCCTCCGTCTTCAGCCGCCAACGCGGAAAATAGCCATTTGTGTCGCGCATCGCTCGCCCCGTTCCGTTCGATTTCGCCAAGCGACCTTGAAGAATTTTGAGATGGGTCGGAGGCGCTAAATAGAGTTATCGGTCATCCGAATACTCAACCGTCGCTAGGCTTAGACTTCTTGTACCGGCTTACCCGATGCTTCGATACTGATATCGGCCGCCGCTGTCATGGGGTCGGAACACTTTCCCACAACATCGACCCGCTGAATGATTCAGGCGAGGAATAAGCTGTCGGACAATACCTGTCGGCCGAATGACCGCTTGCGGTGCATCCCGGCCGAAGCTGTCTTTTGGGCGAGCGTCGACCACCTGGCGGCAGAGCACTCATTCCGATGCCAGCACCGGATTGCCCGGTCGAAACTGTGTTTCGTAGAAGATCCGGACTGACAGGACTACCCCAGCAATAAGAATGGCGACTCCTGCGGTTTCTACAGCTCTCGGCCATCGCACATGGACTGCCAGCCCGCCGATGACACCAAACGCGGTTTCCGAAACGATCAATTGCGCGGCCAGTGCGACAGGCAAGTTTCTTGAGGCAATGTTCCAGGCCCACACGCCGCATACCGTTGCCAGTAGTGCGAACGATACGCCCCAAACATAGAGCGAGCCGGCGGAATGCCAGCCGAAGCCGAGCTTGGGAAGCTGGAAGAGACCCATTGCAGCTCCGGCCGGGTAGAAGGCAAGCATCAAGACGCCTCCACCGACGAGAATAAGAGCGGACCACACACCAGATGGCATGTCAGGCCGGGCGGCCAGTGCGGCCTGGTTGGAAATCGCGAACCAGACCCACAACGCGACCGCTGCAAGCGCCAATGGAACGCCGATCCAGAATGAACGGACAGAATCCAATCCTTCGGCCGTGAATACCGTACCATTGACCAACATTAGACCGACCAGGACCAACATGAGGGGCATCAGCAGAAACCGCCATGGCAATGATGCCTGCCGTTGATTGCCGATGACCATCAGAGCGATTGGAACCAGACCAAGAAAGGCGGGAGCAATTACTGGCCCCGCAAAAATGGCAGCTCCCGTTACCGTCAGGAAGTAACCGACATAGCCAATGAAGGAGAGCCAGATCGTGGAAAGCACGTTTCGGAGCGTGAGATATTGTACCGCCCCCTTATTCGAAAACAGAACGCACAAGCCGACCAATGCGGAGGCTACATGGCGGACAAGGGCAAAATCAAGGGTCGAATAGCCACCAATTATGAAGGGCACAACGAAGTTGAGCGAAAAGGCAAAAGCCGCGAAGAGTGCGGCAAGTACGCCTATGTAGAAGCCTTTTTCCATCGTCCTGCCCTCTGGTCTTCCAAACACCGGTACATCCTTGGCTGCTGCCCTGTCGACGATCTTCCAAAATCGGCGTTGAGCAACCGAGCGTTTGCGCGCGCGTTGGACTTGCCCAACATCGCGTCGGATTAGAGCGGCCGAATGTATACGGCGTGTGTTTGTTGAGCGTCGATTTGTACCGGAATGTACCTTAGGTCGCGGGTGCCGAGGTGCCGACGCATTCCAGGACGAAGGGCAAATTGACTTATCTGGCGCGATCCGGACGTGATTGATCTTCTGCAGCCAGCCGGATTCGCCAAACGAACCTCAAAGTTTTCCCGAGGGTCGATCGGGGCATGGGCTCTCAGCCCTGCCTTACCTTCTGCTCCAGGCCAAGAACGGCCGATAGTGTCGCTGGACTATAAGCAGAGTTCGATCGGGCTGGATGACATAGATCTCCTCGACCTCACGCCCCGTCTGATCCGTGAACGTATGGGGGAACGAAGAGCCGATCGGCGCCTTTGTCAGCTTCGTTCGAGGCTGGCCGCCATAGGTTATGCTGCCGGGAATAGGCGCATATCCTTCCCCCGAATAGGAAACCGACGTGACCGCGCAACCCGCAACAAGAACTGCCATCATCGCCGCCGCTACTATTTGGATCATCCTCAGGCCCCCAGGTTATAGTCAGATTCTCGCACATGTAGTCACCGCCGATCAATGGTGTACCTTATTTCTCGATGTGTTTGTCGCAGAAAGCGATCGGACGCTTGAGGCTGCCTAAGGCCTGAGCGATCCAGATTGTTTGCTCTGCTGCTGCATAGGCGCAATGCGCCCCTCGCACCCAGAACCGCGGAAATGTTCGCCCTGGCGTGACCGCCATCTCAATGCGAACGGCGCGCCGCGAGCAGCTTGTCACCGGACAGCTGCCGGCCCAATGCCATCGGAATGAACAAAACGATTTCCATGACTTATCGGAGGAATTCAAGGTGTGGACATTGTATCGCAATGTATCCAAAGATCCGTTGGATACAGAGACATGCAAGCCCGCAGGCCGTAAACATACGGCGGATACATCAGGGGCGTCGCTAGCAGTGCAATAATGGAGATCGCGCGATGGAGCACATCGACCACATCCTGATCGTCGATGACGATCGCGAAATCAGGGAGCTCGTGTCGAGCTACCTGAAGAAAAACGGCCTGCGTGTCACCGCCGTCGCCGACGGCCGGCAAATGCGCGCATTCCTCGACGCGAACTCGGTCGATCTCATCATCCTCGATGTCATGATGCCCGGCGACGATGGCCTCGTTCTGAGCCGCGAGTTGCGGGCCGGACGACACAAGGCCGTTCCGATCGTCATGCTGACAGCGCGCACCGACGAGATGGATCGCATCATCGGTCTCGAGATGGGCGCAGACGACTACCTGGCCAAACCATTTTCGGCACGCGAATTGTTGGCGCGCATCAAGGCCGTGCTCCGGCGTACCCGCATGCTGCCGCCCAATCTGCAGGTGTCGGAAGCCGGCCAACTGCTGAGCTTCGGCAAGTGGAAGCTCGATACGACAGCACGCCATCTTGTCGATTCCGACGGAACGGTCATCGCACTCAGCGGCGCCGAATATCGCCTTCTGCGCGTCTTTATCGACCACCCCCAACGGGTGCTGAACCGCGATCAGCTTCTCAACCTGACACAGGGCCGCGACGCCGAGCTTTTCGACCGCTCGATCGACCTTCTGGTCAGCCGTGTCCGCCAGCGGCTTGGCGACGATGCCCGCGAACCGACCTACATCAAGACCGTCCGCAGCGAAGGCTATGTCTTCTCCATGCCGATCGAGATCACCGAGGCCCGCTGATGGCGACGCACGCCCTTCTGAATGGATTTCGTCTGTGGCCGCGCACCCTCGGAGCGCGGCTATTTCTTATTCTGCTTGCGGGCCTGGCGGTCGCCCATGCCATGTCGTTCACCGTGCTGTTTTTCGAGCGCTACACGGCCGCCAGATCGGTGATGTTCAACACCCTCGAAAACGATGTTTCGACCTCGATCGCCATCCTCGATCGCCTCCCGCCAGACGAGCGCGCCGACTGGCTCGATCGCCTTGACCGGGGAAGCTACAGGTTTGTTCTGGGGCCGGGCCTGCCAGGAAAACCGGCGCTCGATGCACGCGGCACCGAATTTGCCGCCAAGGTACGGGCGGCGATCGGGCCGAAATTTCCGATCACGGTCGAAACCATCCCCGGTCCGAATTTCCGCCTTCAGGCGCATCTCGCCCTCAGCGATGGAACGCCCCTGACGATAGACGTCAATCCCGCGGGCATTATGCCCCTCGCCGACTGGCTGCCCTATGTACTCGCCGCGCAACTGGCTTTGTTGGTCCTCTGCAGCTGGTTTGCCGTGCGTCAGGCCATTCGTCCTCTCGTCAATCTCGCAAAAGCGGCTGACACACTTGATCCGAACGTGAAGGCCCTTCGCCTGAGTGAGACGGGACCAAGCGAAGTCGCCTATGCCGCAACCGCCTTCAACGCAATGCGCGAGCGCATCGCTCAATATCTAGAGGAGCGCGTCCAGATACTTGCAGCCATATCGCATGATCTGCAGACGCCGATCACGCGCATGAAGCTCCGGGCAGAAATGGCCGAGGATTTCGGCGATCGGGACAAGTTGATGCAGGATCTCGGCGAGATCGAACGTCTCATCAAGGAAGGCGTCGCCTATGCTCGTAGCGCCCACGGCAATGTCGAAAAACCTTCGCGCATCGACTTGTCCTCGTTCATCGAGAGCCTTGTCTACGACTACCAGGACACCGGCAAGGCCGTTGCTATCAAGGAGATGAGCGGCGGCGCGATCATGACGCGGCCGCATGCCTTGAGGCGCGTTTTGACCAACCTCATCGACAATGCACTGAAGTTCGGCGGCAGCGCCGAGATCGAGGTGAAACGCCGCTCCGATGAGGGCATCGTGATCAGCGTGCTCGATCACGGCCCCGGCATTCCGGATGATCAGTTGGAAGCCGTCCTCAAGCCTTTCTTCCGGCTGGAACAGTCGCGCAATCGCGACACCGGCGGAACCGGACTTGGCCTTGCTATTGCCGTGCAGCTGGCCGCGGCAATCGGTGGGTCGCTGACGCTGCGCAACCGCGACGGCGGTGGCCTCGTGGCGGAAATCGCCATCAACAAAACCGCGGCTTAACCCGCCGCCGGGCACACTCTCCAATAAAAAGAGCGGCAGCCGTGACGGCTGCCGCTCCTCAACATCACACACCCGATCTGACGGGGAGGACCGTTTTTCTTATCTCGTCAGACGAGGTTTATGGTGACGTTGATATTGCCGCGTGTTGCCTTGGAATACGGGCAGGTCTGGTGTGCCGCGTCGACAATGGCCCGCGCAGTTTCCTGATCAATGCCCGGCAGGCTGACGTTGAGGCGTGCCTGAAGAGAGTAGCCGCCGGTGCTGCTGCAAAGGTCCACCTCGGTATCAACCGCAAGGTTGGCCGGAAGCGCGACCTTCAGGCTGCCGGCGGCAAAGCCCATTGCGCCAATGAAGCAGGCCGACCAGCCGGCGGCAAAAAGCTGCTCGGGGTTCGTCCCCTGCCCCGTGCTGCCCGGCGAGGACAGCTTGACGTCAAGGCGACCGTCGGAGCTGTGCGATGCTCCATCGCGGCCGCCGGTCGTGTGTGTCTTACCAGTGTAGATGACTTTCTGGTTCTCACTCATACTGTTCTTCCTTTCGACGAAATGGACGCCGCCGAGGCCCGATTGCCTCGCTTGCGGTCGAACACAGATGGCGCTCCGCACGTGTCTGGAATGTTTCGCCGTCACGCTGAAATGTAACCAACTCCCCCACAGACGTGGGGCCGATACACTGCGATACGAACCACAGGCGAAAGGCCGATATCTCAACCAATTGCCGGACGCAGATTGCGACTGATGAGATCGCTTCACACGCGTACCCATGAAAAAACCCGGCGTGAACGCCGAAAACGCTCTCCGCCAGGTTCAGAATTCCAAAGGCCAAACCGGAAAAGCCGCGGCTATCCACCGGTAGAGCGATCAGAACCGGTCGACGTCGACCACGGCCTGTGCAAAGGCTTGAGGCGCTTCTTGCGGCAGATTGTGACCAATGCCGCCGGTGATCAGCCGATGCTCATACTTGCCCGAGAACTTCTTGGCATAGGCCTCCGGCTGCGGATGAGGCGCACCATTGGCGTCACCTTCTAACGTAATTGTCGGCACGCCGATAAACGGGAACTTGGCAAGCTGTGCTTCGAACTTGTCATACTTCCGCTCGCCCTTGGCCGCACTGATACGCCAGCGGTAGTTGTGAATGGTGATGTCGACGTGATCGGGATTTTCAAAGGCGGCGGCGCTGCGGTTGAAGGTTGCGTCGTCGAAATTCCACTTGGGGGACGCGAGTTGCCAGATGAGCTTGGCAAACTCGCTCCGGTATTGCTCATAGCCTTTGCGACCGCGTTCGGTCGCGAAGTAGAACTGATACCACCAGGCTAGCTCCGCCTTCGGCGGTAGCGGCGCCTTGTTGGCTTCCTGGCTGCCAATGAGGTAACCGCTGACGGAAACCAGGGCCTTGCAGCGCTGCGGCCAAAGCGCCGCGATGATGTCGGCCGTCCGAGCGCCCCAGTCGCAACCGGCGATCAGCGCCTTCTCGATCTTCAGGACATCCATGAACGCCACGATATCGGCAGCAATCGCAGCCTGCTGACCGTTGCGCATCGTCTTGTCGGAGAGGAAACGCGTAGTGCCGTAGCCACGCAGATAAGGCACGATGACGCGATAGCCGGCGGCGGCCAGCAGTGGCGCGACGTCGACATAGGTGTGGATGTCATAGGGCCAGCCATGCAGGAGAATGACCGGAGGCGCGTCGCTCGCTCCAAGTTCGGCGTAGCCGACGTTAAGCATGCCTGCATCGATCTGCTTGATTGTGCCGAACGACGTGTTGGTGCCTGGCGCGATGGCAGGAATGCGGGCAGCAGCCGGCGTCGCCGCCTGGGCAAGGCTCGTCCCGATGCCCCCTAATTGTGCGGCTGCGACGGTCAGTGCCGCCACGCCCATGAACCGCCGCCGTTGTTGATTGACTTCCTCTGCCATCGCTACTCTCCAGACTTTGTTAAAGACACCGATATTAAGCATGATCGATGTGTATCGTTTGTGTGTCCGCTGGCTGGAATTGAAACCCAATGTAGATACGTTTGTTGAGAGATACATTGGTATACATTGCACTGCTTTTGTCCGCTCCCAGCACAACCTACAACAACTCACGCGCGCGAAAATCAGCAAGGCCGGGCCAACGCGTGACCCGACCTCGAGGGCTGAAGCACCCAGCGGTTGAATATCCTAGATTCCCTGTGCGGACGACCCGATGTGGCGACAATCAAGCGGCGCGGCATTCGGCCGCACTGCGAGCCATCAAGGCTAAGAATCCGGCAGCGGTACTGGTTGAACAGCAAGAATCTCAGCTTCGGGGCGCCGGACCATTGTCGGCAAAGGCGGGGATCTCTCGAAGCCTGGCGACAACCGCTGCAATTCGGGGCCACTGGTCGAGCGGAAGCCCAGTCCGCTCCGCATTGATCGCCTGTGGGAAGAGGCAGATGTCGGCCATCGACGGCGCATCGCCGGCTACATACTGACCTGTCTGCCGCCGCGCGAGCAATTCTTCCACTGCCGTCAGGCCGACACGGATCCAGTGGCGGCTCCATTCCGCGATGTCCTCGGCCTTGACGCCGATCGTTCCCAGGTGCGCGGCCACCCGGGGCGGAAGAAGCGGATGGATATCCGCGGCGATCGCCAGGGCGACGGTCCGCGCAAAGGCGCGATCTTCAAGCTTGCCGGGCAGGAGTGGAGGTTCGGGGTAACGCTCGTCGAGATATTCGATGATGGCGAGAGACTGCGTCAGCAATACGCCTTCATCCGTCAGCAAAGCCGGAACGAGCCCCTGCGGATTGAGTTGCAGATACTCCGGCTTCCGGTTGAGTGCATCCGGCCCAAGAATTCCGATCGCCTCGCGCTCGACGTCCAGACCCTTCAGCGCAAGTGCGATCCTGACACGGGACGCAGCCGACGAGATCTTGTCCTGGAAGAGTTTCATTGTTGATTTCCTCAATAGTTCGCGTGTTGGAGCAATAGGTTATCAGACGTCACGAAGGAAGCCTTTGCAATCTGCGCGGGCTCCTGCGAGCCGGCATCCGCCGCCGGCGACAACAGCGAGAACAGTGCCGCGATCGGGGGCGGCTCGCCCGGAGCGCTATCCCAGGCGCATGGCACAGCTGCCAACGCAAGCACGGCATAAGTGATGACCAGTATGCGCATTTTTTCTTTCTCCTCGATTGCTCGGTCTGTTCGGGCCAGCGGCCGAAAAACTCAGATTGCTCGTCAGCGGGTTGAATTCAGCGTGACGGCAGCGCGTATCGTGAATGTGTTCGAATGTGCTGAGAACTGTACCTCTGTGTAAGGCTCGGGATCGGGCGGAACCCGATCCGATCTGTATTGACCATTCCTGGCCACGCGCCGCGTCGCGCGGCTAGCGTCAGCGTGACTGGTCCGCGACGAGCACTGGTCGCTCGCGATACTGCTCCGGGAAAAGCCGCTTCAGAGCTTCGATCTTCGGCTGCTCGTAGATGTAGACATAGGGCTGGCTGGGATTGTTGTAGACGTAGTCCTGATGAAAGGCCTCGGCGCGATAGAACGTTTTCCCAACTTCGATCGACGTCGCAATCGGGCGACCGAACGCGCCTTCCTTGCCGAGTTGCGCGATGTAGTCGGAGGCGACCTTGGCCTGCTCGTCGTTCAGCGGAAAGATCGCCGACCTATATTGCTTGCCGACGTCAGGCCCTTGCTGATCCACCTGTGTCGGATCGTGAACCACAGAGAAGAAGATCTGCAGCAACTGGCCGTAGGTGACTTGCTTCGGATTGTAGACGATCTCCACGGCTTCAGCATGACCGGTCTGCCCTGTCTCGGTCATCTCGTAGGTTGCGGTCGAGGCACTTCCGCCGGCATACCCCGCCGTGGCACTCACGACGCCGGCAACGTGCTGAAACGCACCTTGGACGCCCCAGAAGCAACCGCCGGCAAGCACCAGCGATTGCTTTCCGGGCGTCGCTGCCACGTCATGCAGAGCCGGAGGAACGTGCTTGGCTTCCTCGGGCTTCGAACCGCCATTCAAACTCAGCGCCACGCCGCCGCCACCGATCACCGCCAGCGCCACAAGGCCGAGGCGTGCAATGGCGCGGAATGAGGCCGAAGGGTCTTTCCGTCGATTTTTCATTGTTCTGCCCTTTCATCCGAAGGTAAAGACGAATGCCTCGACACCAGGATCGAGGAAGCGGATCTCGAACGTCCGTTCCCGAACCTCTCCCGATTGTCGCACCAGTTGATAGAGCCGGGTTTCCGAAACGGTACCGTTTCCCTCAGCGTCGATATCCGAACCGTGGTCCGCGCCGGGCGCCACGCCATCCACCTTCACCTGAAAGCGGATCTTCTTGCCGTCAGCGCCTGGCCCAAGCACGAGGTGCAAATCCCGTGCGCTGAACCGATAGGTGATGCCGCCGCCGGCCTGATCCAGCGAGGCCTGCTCACCGCCCACGGTCCACTTGCCTGTCAGACCCCATTCGTTGAGATCGGGCTTTCCCACCGTATAGTCGCGTGCAGCGTCTGCTCCGACGCCTTCCGGTGAGATGAAGTTGGCGGCGCGGAGGTAGCCGATATAGGATTCGCCGGATTGCAGCTGCGCGAAGTCGGGCGCCGCCTCGGCGCCCTTGGCATCGAGCGTGACGGTAGCTGCGTCGACCTTCTTGCTTCCAGCGGCTTCCGCCAGCAAGTCCTGGATCACCCGTTCGGACTGTTCGTAGTCTCCCTCGCCGAACTGGGTGTGCCGGATCTGGCCCTTGGCATCGATGAAGTAGTGGGCGGGCCAGTAGTTGTTGGCGAATGACCGCCAGATCTTGAAGTCGTTGTCGATCGCAACGGGATAGCCAATCTGGAACTTGTCGATCGCCTGACGGACGTTATCAACACGCTTCTCGAAGGCAAATTCGGGCGAATGGACTCCGATCACGACGAGGCCCTGATCCCGGTACTTCTCTGCCCAGGCCCGAACGTAGGGGATCGTCCGGATGCAGTTGATGCAGGAGTAGGTCCAGAAATCGACCAGAACGACCTTGCCGCGCAATTCTTCAGCCGTAAGCGGCTTCGAATTCAACCATTCCACGGCACCGTCAAGCGACACGAAGCGGCCGAGCACAGGCAGATCGCTTTGGTATCCCTTGCGCGCATCGTTCGCGGCGAGCTGCATCGCACTGCCCGACGGCTTTCCGGCCGTATCGCTTGCGTTATGCAGCCTGTCGAGCAACGACTGCTCGATGCGGGTACTACTCGCATAGGAAAGGCGCGACAACAGGCCGGTATCGAGCCCGAGCGCAATTGCCGTGACACCGGCCAGCACGGCGATGCCAAGCGCCTGCCGCAGACGTTCCCCAATGCCGAGCGATCGCTTCATCGCGGCAAAGACCTTCTCCCCGGCAAGGACAGCCATTGCTAGCGAGGTAGCAGCACCCGCAGCGTAGGCCGTCAGCAGGAGCGTCGTCTGAACGTTTGCCCCTTGCAGTGCGGCGCCAGTCAGGACGAGCCCGAGGATCGGACCGGCGCAGGGCGCCCAGAGAAGGCCGGTTGCGACGCCGAGAAGGAAGGACGTGCCCACGCTCCCCTTCTTGCCGCTCGCCTGCTGTGACAGGCGGCTGCCCAGGGCCACCGCGGGCCGCGTTACCACCGCGGCGATACGCGGCGAAAGCAGCGTCACGCCAAAGCCGGCGATCAGGGCGACGGCAGCGTATCGACCAATTTCGTTGGCATGCACAGCCCAGCTTCCGCCGACCGCAGCAAGCGTTGCCACGCCGGCAAAGGTCACGATCATACCGAGTAACATCGGCAGGATGCTTCGTGTAAACGGCTGACCTGCCCGCGACAGGACGAATGGCAGGACCGGGAGAATGCAAGGGCTGACGATGGTCAGCGCCCCTGCGAGATAAGCAATCAGGAATAGGATCATGTCGTCATCCCCTGCAGTTGACCGATGCTCACACACTGGTCGTTGATGGTGCCTGCATAGGACCGGTCCGAAGTATCCCGGATGTGTCGCATTCCCCCCGAATTGTATCAGAATGCAAGCGACCTCAGCAGCCGCCGATCAACGGCGAAAGCCGCCCAACTTGGCCCGCGCCAATTGCCAAATGGCGGTAGTCACTTCCCGCTGCCAATCTCCTTGCGCCACTTGGATTGGTATACTTACCAGAAGGCAGTTGCTCCCGGCCCATGCGTATTTACTTCCCACCGACTTCGGGTGAATACTCGCCGCCGAACAATCACTATTCCGCGAGGCGGCAGAATGGATCGCATCGACGCAATGAAGGTGTTTGTGACGGCAATTGACGAGGGCAGTCTCGCCGGAGCCGCCCGTAATCTCAAACGATCGCCAACGGCAGTCAGCCGCGCTCTGAGCTTCCTGGAGGCGCATGTCGGTGTCGAACTGCTCCACCGGACGACCCGGACGCTGAAGCTGAGCGAGGCAGGTCAACGGTATGCGGCGGCCTGTCGGCGTGTGCTGGTGGATCTCGAGGAAGCCGACATGCTTGCCGGCGGCGAGCGCGCGGCACCGCGCGGAACGCTGACAATTTCGGCGCCGCCGATCCTGGGAGAAGAGGTGTTGCGCCCCATAGTGGACGACTTCCTCGAACTTCACCCGACGGTCTCTGTCCGGTTTCTTATGCTGGATCGGTTGGTGAACCTGGTTGATGAGGGCGTCGACCTTACCGTGCGCATTGGTCACCTGCCGGACTCCTCGCATGTCTCCACCCGTCTCGGTGGCGACGTGCGACGCGTCGTCGTCGCCTCCCCTCGCTATCTGGCCAACCATCCTCGTATCGTCGAACCCGCCGACCTGGCGAAACATCAGATTGTCGCGTTCAGCAACTTCGGCCTGGATTCCTGGAGCTTCACGCCGGCGAAGGGCTCGTCCATTCCGCGCACGGTTCACTTCACACCGCGCTGCATCGTCAACAGCGTTCGTGCAGCAGCGGCATCCGCTGCTGCAGGCGGCGGCTTGACGAGGCTCTACTCCTACCATGTGGCATCTTATGTGCGCGATGAACGCCTGAAGATCGTGCTCGCCGACGCCGAACACCCGCCACTTCCGGTGCACCTGCTCGCGCCGCAGGGCCGGATGTCGGTGCCGAAGGTTCGCGCCTTTGTCGATTTCGCGACACCTCGCCTCCGTTCCGAATTCGCGAATATGGCAGCGGCAGCAGGCACTCTCGCCTGATTATGCCGACATTCGGTTGATTGTTGTCCGAACAGCGACAATTCTCTCAAATGTCGAATGGATCTAAATAAATTGCACCAACGCCGAGGGCGGAGGGCGGCCTCACCTGAAACGGCCGCGGCAATTGAAAGGATCACATCATGAGCACGCAACAGAAGGTCGCCATCATCACCGGCGCATCGCAAGGCATCGGCGCAGAATTGGTGCGGGCCTACCGCGACCGGAACTATCGCGTCGTCGCCACCTCCCGGTCGATCAAGCCCAGCGTCGATGCGGACATTATTGACGTCGCAGGCGATATCGGCAAACCGGAGACCGCGGAGCGGATCGTGCGCGAAACGCTCGAGCGCTTCGGCCGCATCGACACACTGGTGAACAATGCAGGCGTTTTCCTGGCCAAGCCGTTCGTCGAAATGACCCAGGAAGACTACGACCATAACCTCGGTGTCAATGTGGCTGGTTTCTTCCACATCACCCAGCGCGCCGCCACGGAGATGCTGAAGCACGGTTCGGGGCACATCGTCAACATTACCACCAGCCTCGTCGACCAGCCAATCGCTGGCGTGCCCTCTGTGCTTGCTTCCCTGACCAAGGGCGGTCTGAACGCGGCCACCCGGTCGCTGGCGATGGAGTTCTCGAAGAGCGGCATTCGTGTAAACGCGGTTTCTCCAGGGATTATCAAGACGCCGATGCATGCGGTTGAAAAGCACTCGGCACTGGCCGGGCTGAATCCGGTCGGCCGCATGGGCGACATTCGCGATGTCGTCGACGCCGTTCTCTATCTGGAGACCGCGGGCTTCATCACCGGCGAGATTCTCCATGTCGACGGCGGCTCGAACGCAGGCCGCTGGTAGCCAGCACTATGGAGCGGCTGCGCTGCAACAGCGCGACTGCCGTCAATGACGCAACCAACCCTCTTTCATTGGAGACGGAAATGCCTATCGTCACTGTACAGGTTACCCGCGAAGGAACCACGCCTGATCGCAATTCGGTCACGGCCGAAGAGAAGGCCGCAATCATCGAGGGCGTCAGCCAGGTTCTGCTCGACGTCCTCAACAAGCCGCTTGAATCGACCTATGTGGTGATCGAAGAAGTCGATCTCGACAATTGGGGCTGGGGCGGTCTGCCGACCGTGCAATACCGCAAACAGCGCGCCGCGGCAGCCAAATCCTGACACTCTCCGAAACCTCGACCGAACCCGTCGCTCGCACTCTGAGCGTCGGGTTCGGCTTGTTTTAGCGACGATACTTCCGATGGCGCCACCCCTTGTCGGGATCAATCTATGATGTGATAGCCGCCATCGATGTAGATGGTATCGCCCGTCATCAATCGCGCCGCGTCATGCGCCAAGAAGGCAGTCGCCATGCCGACATCGTCAATCGATACGAGGCTGCGCGCCGGGGCCGTTTCCTGGGCCTTGTTCAGGAGTTCGTCGAACTCGGGAATGCCCGAGGCTGCCCGCGTTGCCAGCGGGCCCGGCGAGATCGCATGCACGCGGATGCCTTTGGGTCCGAGTTCCGCGGCAATGTACCGAACGGCGCTTTCCAGCGCCGCCTTGGCGACCCCCATGACGTTGTAGTTCTTCACGACCATCTGGCTGCCGTAGTAGGTCATCGTGAACAGGCTGCCGCCGCGTTTCATCAGCGGTTCGGCAAGATGCGCCATGCGAATGAACGACCAGCAGGAAATGTCCATCGTCTTCAAAAACCCCTCCTGCGGCACATCCACGACGCGTCCCTGCAGCGTATCCTTCGGCGAAAAGGCGATCGAATGCACGAGAAAATCGAGTTCGCCCCATTGCTCCGCGACGCGGTCGAACACCGCCTCCAATTGTCCCGGGACCGCGACGTCGAGCGGCATGAAGATCGGCGCTTTCAGCGCCTCGGCCAGTGGCTCGACATGAGGCCTGGCCTTGTCGTTGAGATAGGTCACTGCAAGCTCCGCGCCCAAGGCGCGAAATGACCTTGCGCAACCCCAGGCAATCGACTGGTCATTGGCAATGCCGACCACCAGTCCGCGCTTTCCTTCGAGAAGCTTGGCCTTTACCTCGGGAATCATGTCAGCCCTCTCTTCAGCTCAATAGGTGTGGCAGGCGCCTATGCAGCGATAAGCGCGAACGTATGCCGTGCGATCATCAGTTCCTCGTCGGTCGGCACCACATAAAGAGCGACCTTGCTGTCGTCGCTCGAGACGAGCAACTCACTGGCCTCGTTTCGTGCTGGGTCGAGCGACGCTCCAAGCCAGCCAAGTTTTTTGGCAATCCGGGCGCGCATCACCGCTGAATTTTCACCGACACCCGCCGTAAACACGAAGGCGTCCAGCCCGCCGAGGGCCGCAACCAGCGCGCCGGCATTGAGGCCGATGCGATGCACGAAATGGTCGAGCGCGAGCCTCGCGCCGGCGTCGTCGCTGGCAAGCAGGTCGCGCACGTCGTTGCTGATGCCGGAAAGCCCCTTGAAGCCCGACTCCTTGTAGAGGAGATCCTGCAACTGCGGTGCCGTCATTCCATGCTGCTGGAGCAGGTAGAGAAGTACACCAGGATCGATCTGCCCGCATCGCGTGCCCATCGGCAACCCGTCGAGCGCCGTGAATCCGAGCGTGCTCTCGACGCTTAGCCCCTTATACAGCGCGCACATGGATGCGCCGCTCCCGAGATGCGCGACGATGACCCGTCCGTTGCCAACGTCAGGCGCGATCTCGGCCAGGCGTCCGGCCACATATTCGTAGGACAGCCCGTGAAAACCATAGCGCCGGATACCCTCGTCGAAATAGTGCGCCGGAATGGCATAGTGGTCCGTCATTGGGTCATGGCCGCGATGAAAGGCGGTGTCGAAGCAGGCGACCTGTGCAAGCTGCGGCTGGCGTTCCAGCAACACACGGATCGGCGCGAGGTTGTTGGGCTGGTGCAAGGGCGCCAGCGGCGTGTATTGCTCCAATTCGCGGAGCAACTCCTCATTGATGCGCGCTGGACGTGAATGGTTCGGACCGCCATGAACAACCCGGTGGCCGACAGCAACCAACCGGCCCTGCTGCCTCTGACGCAACCACTCCCCCACCAGCCGCATCGCCGCCGGCAGATCGGGAACGGTTTCGGGTGGATGATTTTCGTTCTCCAGCCGCTCGCCGCCGGCGCTCTTGACGGTCAGGTGCGGCGCGGTGCCGATCCCCTCCATCTGCCCCTTGATCAGCCGCTCCAACGAGTCCGCGACCGAAAATACCTCGAACTTCAGGCTGGACGAACCGGCATTCACGACGAGGATGGTGTCCATGGCCTCAACCACCCTGTATCGGTGCCGTGCGGCGGCGCGCATCGGCAAGCAAGACGCCGACGGCGCAAGAGGCAAGACGGGCCCGCACCGAATCTGCCCGCGATGTCAGGATGATCGGCACGCGCGCACCGAGCACGATGCCAGCTGCATCTGCCCTTGCCAGGAAGGTGAGGTTCTTCGCCAACATGTTGCCGGCTTCCAGATTGGGAACGACGAGGATTTCGGCGTGGCCGGCAACCGGAGAGTGGATACCCTTTATCCTCGCCGCTTCCGGGTCGATTGCATTGTCGAAGGCAAGCGGTCCGTCGAGAATACCGCCGGTAATCTGTCCGCGCTCGGCCATCTTGCAGAGCGCGGCGGCGTCGATTGTCGAAGGGATCTTCGACGTGACCGTCTCGACGGCCGAAAGGATCGCCACCCGCGGCGTGCCAAGGCCGATCTGCGTGAAAAGGTCGATGGCGTTCTGGATAATGTCCCGCTTGGCGTCGAGATCCGGCGCGATGTTGATGGCTGCGTCGGTGATGAAGAGCGTTTCCGCATGATGCGGGACGTCCATGACGAAGACATGGCTGATCCGCCGCGCTGTCCTCAGTCCTGTGGCTGATGAGGTCACGGCCCGCATGAGCTCGTCCGTGTGCAGGCTGCCCTTCATCAGCAGTTCAGCACCGCCTTCGCGGATGATTTCCACTGCCTTTGCCGCGGCCGCGTCGCTGTGCGGCGTGTCGATCAGTTCGAACGGCGAGATATCGAGGCCGTGCGACTTTGCGACCGCACGCACCTTTTCCACCGGCCCGACAAGGATCGGATGCATCAGCCCGACCTCGGCTGCTTCGACAGCGCCGCGCAGCGACGTCTCATCGCAAGGATGGACGACGACCGTTCGCATCCGCGGAACCTGCTTTGCTTTAGCGATCAGCCGCTCGTATTTCTCATGACTCTCGGCTTCTTCCCTGGCGTTGTTCAGATCCGGCATCTGCGTCTGCTCCATGTTGAAAAGACCGGGTTCAAGCCCCGCGTCTGACAGCCTTGACCGGGGTGGGCTTCATCGGCGGCGTTACGGGCTCGGCGACGGTCTCGCTGCCAACGTCGAAGAGCCCGATGATCCTCTGCCACCGCTTCTCGGCTTCTTCCGAAAGCGGACCCCGCGCATTCAGAACCTGCCGAAGCGAATCCAATGCTTGGCGGCGAACGCCCTCCTCCGCCGGCAGCAGGCGGGGGATCGCGTTCACGGCGTCTTCCTCATCGATCAGCAGCATGAAGAACTGATCGCGGATTAACGCCTTGAATTCGCTGAGCGTCATTGCCGGCATTCCGTCCTCGGCGCGCCGCATCCGGCGGATGGCGGCAAAGCCACGCTCATCGGCTGCGCCACTCGCCATCGCGACGTAAAGCAGGCTGCGCGCCATGCCCTCCCGAAGCCCGCCGTTGCCGATTTGCGCCTTGAGTTCCTCGATCCTCGCCTTGAGCATCTGGACATGCATGCCGGTCTTGGCCGCGCGCCGATGTGGCGTTGCATCGGACGGATCGATACCGACAGCCGCCTGCAGCAGCGGAGACCCATAAACAGTGAGAAAGGTCGCCTCACTCAGCGCCTCCATCCCCTCGCGCCAGGCGTCCAGCCCCGCTACCATCTGGCGCGAGACGGCCTGCTCCATGGCCAGAAACGGATTGTCCGCAGGAACCGGACGACGTTCGTCCGCCACCTCGACAGCGAGATCCGCAATCGGCGCCATCCAGGGATTAACGTCGGAGAAGAGCTCATATTGCAGCCGCAGCGGGTGCGTTGCCCGCAATTGTTCCGCCGCCCAGTCGGGCACCATGGCGCGGACGAAAGGCTGGAGGAACGTCTTGTAGAGCGACAGGTTGATGTCCGAGACCTTTGCGACGGTCGCAAAGCGGCGATCGTCCTCGGCGTCATTGCAACCGAGCTCACGGATATCGTCGAGCGTTCTTGCCTCGCATCGCATGATCCAATCGCCCTCGACCAGGTCTCCGCCGATGGTCTCGTCTGTCCTTGCTTCGAAGGTCGCTTCGTAGAGACCGGGCGGCAGCGCATCGATCAGGTCGATATTGCTGGAGAACTCGCCGTGCTCCTTGCGGGCAACGCTCGCAGACACGAAGATCCCGAGATGGCCGATCGTTTCATGTACCGTGTAGACGATCGTCTGCCCGTGCGAACGTATCTCGTTCACATCGTCGTAGAGGTCCAGCACCCAGCCGAGCGCCTGCGCGGGCGGCGTGATGTTGTCCCCTTTCGAGCAGAAGACGACGATCGGCGCGCGAATATTGCGTAGGTCGATCGCCTCGCCATTCGATGTCTTTATGCGGCCCGCCGCCAGATTATTGCCGACGAAGAGCTCGTCCACGATGAATTGGATCTCTTCGGCATTCAGGCTGACGTGCCCGCCCCACCACTCTTCGAAGCCGAGATAGCGCGGCGCCTCGGTGTCGATCTTGGAGTAGAGGTTGTACTGCTTGGTCCAGAGCGTGTTGGCCGGGTTCTGGTTCTCGAAATTCTGCACCAGCCATACGCCGTCGAACTGCCCGTGTCCGAGGTCGCTGGTAAGCGCCGTCAGCCAGCTGCCGCCGAGCAACCCACCCGAGTAGCGCATCGGGTATTTGCCGCGTTCGCCGGCCCAATAGGACAGCGGCGCGCCGGCAATGATGACCGAGCCGAACAGTTCCGGGCGCATGGCGGCCAGCATCATGACGGCCCATCCGGCCTGGCAATTTCCAATCACACAGGGCTTGGCGTCCGCCTGAGGATGCAGGGAAATCACCTTTACAAGAAAAGCAGCCTCGGCCTGCGCAATGTCTTCGATCGTCTGCCCCGGCACTGGCTGTGGGAGGAAGCCGATGAAATAGCAAGGATGCCCAGCCTTGAGCGCGACACCGATCTCGCTGTCCGCCTTGAAGCCGCCGATGCCGGGCCCGTGTCCGGCTCTCGGATCGACGACAACGAACGGCCGGCGCGTGTCGTCAACCTCGATCCCCTTGGGCGGGACGATCCGAACCAGCGCGTAGTTGACGGGTCTCGGGAGGGAACGTCCATCAATGACGATCTCCGGCGTGAAGCTCAGTACATGCGGCGCCGTCGCTTCGGCGTGAGCCCGATATTGGTTGCCGCGCTTTCGCATGACATCCCAGAACAGCACGCTGCGCTGCGTGGCATCCATGGCATAGTCGAAAAAGAAGCCCGCAGGACCGAAGTGAGTGGCGAAATCAGCTGTCGGAAGATACGAAGGGTACCGCATGCCAAATCTCCTCGTTCACCCTCTCGGCGAGAGGTCAAAGACTTATGCTCGGAGTGTATTCGCGATCTGCGTCTGCACTGTGAATAGTTAACCGCACCGTCATTCATGCGCTTTGTTCGCACATGCAGCATAAGTCCATTCGGTCCACGGCACCAACGTATTTTACGGTAGCATACGGAATTCGACGCAGGTCGGGCGAGACCGCGATGGAGCGACGTGCAAAACGACCGCAGCGCGTCACGAAGATTATTTGCTGCCCCAACATCAGGTCACAAGCATTTTATAGGCTGGCAGCATGGCTACAGCGTTACCCAGCCTGAGGAACCGTCGCGCTCAATTACCTCGAGGGACCGGCGTCCGGTCAACGGTCGTGGTTAACCTCAGCGCCTGGGTTGGCTCGGTTGCAGATCCTGAAAGCCGATCTCAGGACATCCTCGAATGTTGGCAAAGGTGATATCGCGGCGTTCACCCCACTCGGTCAGCCCTCTCAGCGTCACGACGTTCTCGTCGCGATAGACCAGGTCAGTCCGACGGATACCTGCTCGCCGTGCCCTGTTTTGCGCTTGGCTGACGTTGCAGGTGCCTTCCGATGGCGACACTTGCCAGGTGCTCGTCCCTCTGCCGTCGGATTGCCAGCCGCCTGACTGAGCTGAGGCCACCGACGGCGCTAAAGCGACGAGGATCATCAAGGTCTTGTGGAAGGCGGCTTTCATGATCCCTGCCCCGGTTGCACTGCGCTTGAGCACTCAGGGCCAAGATAGACGGACCTGCGCATAGCGCAATCACCAGTGGGCGGACCCGCGCTCCATTTGCTCGCAAATGAAGGTGAAGTCGTGCGCCAGCGTTAATAACCGCCTAACGCTGGCGCCGATCGTCTGAGTTATCGAACCCGCAACTACCGCGCAAGCTCGCCCTCGGGACGACCGCGTCCAAGCTTGTCAGGGAGCGGCTGCCCTTTCGGCGTGAACTCGAGCGACCCTGAATTTATGCAGAAGCGCTCGCCTGTCGGAGGCGGGCCGTCGAGAAAGACGTGCCCCTGATGCGCGCCGCAGCGTGCGCAAACGATCTCTGTTCTGACCATGCCGTAGCGGGTATCGCGAATGCGCCGCAGGTGATCCTTGGCGGCAGGCGCAGTGAAGCTCGGCCAGCCTGTCCCGCTTTCGAATTTGGAAACGGCCTTGAACAGGGGAAGACCGCAGAGGCGGCAAGTATAGAGCCCCTCGCGTCGCTCGTGGAGGAAGACGCCACAAAACGGCGCCTCCTCGCCATGCTCCAAGAGCAGATGACGGTCGTCCTCACTGAGATCCGCCACAAGCTGCTGCATCTGTTCTTGTGTGGGAGGGGTGAGATCGAACTGCAATTCGACGACATCACGCATTCCTGTTTCTCCTTGGGTGCTCCGGCGGATTGCCGGAACGTCACATGAGTTTACCTCAGCAGGGCCGGCGCCGATGTAGCGCTGCGCCGGGCGCGTTCTTCATCCGTTCAGATGAGATTGAGCGCCACGTCGATATTGCCGCGCGTTGCCTTGGAGTACGGGCAGATCTCGTGCGCTGCGTGGATCAGTTCCTCTGCGACATCTCGGTCGATGCCCTGCAGGCTGACGTTGAGCCGCGCGCGCAGAAAAAAGGATCCGCCGTCGGCGTTCAGATCGATTTCCGTGTCGATCTCGGGCTCGACGGGCAGCTTGATCTTTCTCTGGGCTGCAGCGAGCTCGATGGCGCCAATGAAACAAGCAGACCATGCGGCGCCAAAAAGGCGTTCGGCAGCCGGGTGCGGCTGCGACAGGCGAAGATCCAGCTCGCCATCGCTGCTGCGTGTGAAACCGTCGCGACCACCCTTGTTATGGGTCTTGCCGGTAAAGAGGAGCTTCTCAGTCATCGTAAAATCCTTTCGGGTCAGCTTTTCATTCGCATCCGCTTTAATCGAATACGATCTAAATATGTTGCTCGAAAGGTGTCGTCAATACCATTGCGATTTAATCGGATGCGATTTATATAGAGAGAAGCGAAAAGCAACCGAGTAGGATCTCCCATGTCCGCATCCAAAACCGCCAAAACCCTGGAGACAGAGGCGCCCGTTTCCGGCGAGGCCGACAGCAAGAACAACAAGCTTTCGAACTTCCTATGCTTCGCGGTCTATTCCGCAAACCTGGCCTTCGGCCGTGCGTACAAGCCGATCCTGGACCAGCTGAACCTGACCTACACTCAATACATCGCGCTGGTTGCCCTCTCCGATAAAGACGACCAGACGGTCGGAACACTGGGCGAAAAGCTATTCCTGGAATCGAACACGCTGACCCCCATGCTCAAAAAACTTGAATCTCTGGGCTATATCCGCCGCAAACGCGATCCCGCTGATGAGCGGCAGGTACGATTGAGCCTGACGGCGGCTGGACGCGACCTTGTCGCTGCGGATCCCGGCGCGCCATTGGTCGATGCGACCGGCCTCGGAGAGGACTTCCCAGTCGTGCAGAAATCCGTGGTACGCCTGCGCAACAACCTCCTGAAGGCAACGCAGGACGGATCGGCAAAGGATTGATCTCTACTGCGCCCGTGAGCGTCGATGTATTCGGCGCTCCGCCGCCTCAGGTGCAGATGCCACCAAGGAGAACTTCCATCCCGGCGATTGGCATGGCGCTTGGCAACTGCGCGCGTGAAATCGCCTGCATAGGGTGGAGAAAGACGGGTTGCCCCTTATCTGAGGAAGGAGATCCGAAACGGAGACCGAAAGGACCCGCGCAATGGCAAAGAACACGATCTGCCTGTGGTACGACAAAGATGGTGAGGCTGCCGCCCGGTTTTACGCCGAAACTTTTCCCGATAGCGCAGTGGACGCCGTCATTCGCGCACCTGGAGACTATCCAGACGGCAAGCAGGGAGATGTATTGGTTGTCGAATTCACGGTTGCGGGCATTCCGTGCATCGCCTTGAATGGCGGTCCAGTATTCAAGCAGACCGAAGCCTTCTCATTTCAGATCGCAACGGAGGATCAGGCGGAGACCGACCGCTATTGGAACGCCATTGTCGGCAATGGCGGTCAAGAGAGCGAGTGTGGCTGGTGCAAGGACAAGTGGGGTGTGTCCTGGCAGATCATACCGCGCATCCTGACCGACGCGCTTGCGGCAGGCGGTGATCAGGCAAAGCGTGCTTTTGATGCGATGATGACCATGAAGAAGATTGACGTTGCGGTGATCGAAGCCGCCCGGCGTGGTTGAGGTGCCAGCGCGGCGCGCCACATCCTCTCTCCGCCCGAACGTCCATCTAGCGCGCAGCCACGGTTAGGGGCTGCAGTGGCAGTACGCCGGCAATTCTCCTGAATGGGACGCGCGTCGGGCAGCGTTTACCCTAGCGAGCTGACACCATCGGAAGCTCATTTGCCTCCATCATCTCGGCCGCCTTGGCGTATCCGCCACCCCTGCCGTCCAGAAAGTGCAGATGCGAATCTGGTTTGCCCGAAGGCACGAAGCAGGTCATGAGCGCGTGAGATTGGCGATGCAGTCCGAAGTTGACCTCACCCCGCGCCTTTGCTGCAACCAGGATGGCTTCGACCGCTTCAATCTGTTCGCGTGTGCAATCCAACGTTAGACGCAGGCCATCGTCAAATTTGCGGAAGTCTGAGTTGGAGGCGACCGCCAACCAGGTTTCGAGGTTGACCGACCTCGCCCTGTCCTTGGTGATGGCGGTATCCCGCGACAGGGGATGGGCTTGCCGCGTGCCGGCGTCGAGAACGGAAAGCACGCACTTCGCCAATGCCGCGAAGGCTTCGGGGCTCCGGCCCTCGGATGGCTCGACCAGTAGCGACAGGATCTCGCCCCTCTGGCTCGGAAACGGCTCCCAATCGCAGCTCAGGCCGGTCAGATCGGGCTCGGTTGTGTAGCTGCCTGGCTTCACCAGATATCGGCCGTTCTTGATTTGCCGCTCTGCCCACTTGAGACCGCCGCCGGCAAACATCGCGTAAGTCGCGTCTTCAGAGGCGGCGTAGCGCGCGACGCGCACGTCGCGTCCGTTGGCACGTATCTCGCCCACGGACAGGTGGCCGGCCCGGAGAGCAAGGTTGAGATTGGTCTTGGCAAAGGCGACAACCTGCCGCAACGCTGATGTCGCGGTCATGATCCCCTGCGGTGGCAGCGCGAATGCCGCACCGTCTCCGCGAAACACAAAGGGGAAATCAAAGTCGCCCCAGGCATTCCCAACCGCGGCAATCACCGATGCGCCGGCATAGTTGACGTCTTCATAGCGCCCGGACTTGATCGCGGACGTCGAACCGACGACGTCTGTTATGCCGACCAGCCAATCGTCGGGCAGCGCCTCATAGATAGACGGGTCAAGCACTCGCGAAAACTCACTATAGGCCTGGGGCGCGTTTGGGTGTTGGCCGCCCATCGCGCGTTCATCGGTTTGCACGGCATCGACGGCTGGCTCCATGAACCTTTTCCCTTGCCTCATAGCAAAGTCCCTTTCTGTTGATTTACTTCGTACACGAATAACTCGGATGCGCTTTAAGTACACAAACAGGATCGCGAGGTCAATACATTTGCGATTTAATCGGATGCGATGTATGCGTCGCGGAAAATTGCGAAGATCACTCGGCGCCAGTAGGACCGAGACAGTCGCCGCGGCTTTCTTCGAAAATTCGGACCTGGGACATCCTGACCCGCAGCGGAAAGAGCATCATCCGAATTGGGGTCGGCTACGAACGGCGGATCACCATTCGAGCCCGGCATTCCCCGAAAGGTTCATAGCGGACATCCGCGAAACAGGTGACAGCTCCCAAAGTTCATGTGGATTACCGTATGTGATAAATTCCCTATTTCCATACTTCAGGTAGCATGTGCTTGGATGATTACATTTCCTAGTCATCAAGAGGTCACTGCAAAACTCACATCGTCTGTTTTGCGGTGACCTCGCCAAAATCCCAACCAAAATCTCAGCGGACCGACGCTTAGAGACGCCCTCTCAGAGTTTGGCCGCAATGTCGCCCGCAACATAGAGCAAGCAGCGTCGACGGCGTAGGCGACGGGCGTATGACGCAACGAAGCCTTGCAACGCATCGCTCGCGTTCCCATCTTATGGCGGTCACCCGAAAAATTCGAACCTGACATGGTCGACGCATCGTGCGTCCCATCTCACTGCGTTTCCTCCGGTCTGCGTGATGGAAACAAAGGTCGCCATGTCGAGCATGCCGCCAGTGCGGCAAAGGACTTCAATTGAACAAACCCATTACCGCCGCCGCCCCAGCGGCGAGTCCGCGCGAGCGCGATGACGCCGCTCGCCGCCCGGACAAGAACTGGAAACCTTACCCCTGCCTTCTCACCCGTCGTGAGCTGCAGGAGCTGATCGCCGAGCAGCTTGGCTGAGAGGCACTCAATCGCAACAACAAGGAGAAAAAGATGCAGGTCATTGTCAGAGACAACAACGTCGAACAGGCCATGCGCGCATTGAAAAAGAAGATGCAGCGCGAGGGTGTTTTCCGCGAAATGAAGGAACGCCGGGCTTACGAGAAGCCATCGGAGCGACGCGTGCGCGAACGAGCACAGGCGATCGCCAGACAACGCAAGGCCAACCGCAAGAAGTTGCAGCGCGAAGGTCTCCTGGCCTCGCCCAAGCGCCGCTCATCGGGCCGATAACTTTATAAGATGACCGCCGGGAGTCCTCGGCGGCATTCCACCCCAAGAAAGGGTCGATTATGGAAGAACTGCATAGCTTGACTGTTTCGGACGAACGACTCGAAGACTGCCGGGAGGTGATCGAGCCGGATCTTCAGGATCTGATCCGAACGACGATAGCATCCGGCTTTACCGCTGAAGAGGTTCTGATCGCAATCAGCGAACTTGTGGCGGAGGACTTCGCCGTATCGGCAAGACTGCCAAGTGTCCACTGACTCGCGTCGAGTTGGCTGCCGAAACAGCCTCGCATCAATATGTTGTCGAGGCATCGTCTTGAGGGCGGGATAGGTGTTGAATGGCTCCCGCGAACACCTACATCCCGCTTATCGTTTGTTGGCAGAGAGGAGGTTCATCATGAACACGATCAGCCATGCAACCGAACCAAGGTGGGCCGCACCGGTGGCTATCCGGATTGGAACGCGCCCCTCTGAACATATTCATGGTCCGGCTGAAGCTGTTGACTATCTGGAGCACAGGTGGCCACTCCAAAGCAGCATGCACGTTGAGGCGGCGAAGCGTCGGTGCGTGGAAGCCATGAACCACCTTGCACACCTGGAAGCCGCCAGAGATGCCTTTGTCGCAGCCGCGGTCGAGGCCAAGGTTTTGGCGTGACTTGCTCCGAGGCGAAGGCCGCTGATGATCACGGTCGTCTTCGCCGCCCAGTTGCGCAAAGTCCAACAGCTGCGCCCGACATCCGAACGCCCTGTGTCAAACCACGTTGGCCCGGGCGGGGAAGGCGCTGACGATTAGTGTGTCGTGACGGACTTTGGAGAACGCGTGCGACGGGGCTTGTCTCCGGGCGCAGCCGTTATCGCGATCGCGGCCGCCTTTGTCTTCTTCGCCGTAGGCTTGTCGGCAGCGGGTTTCGGCGCGGCGCGCGGCTTGGCGGATTTGGCCTTGGCCGTCGGCTTGCTTGCATTGTCTGCCTGCTGGCCGAATTCCTTGAACGCCTGTAGCCAGTGTTTCATATCCTGGCCGTGCGGGCGCCCCTCCTGCTCCCAGATTTCATAAGCACGACGACGGATTTTCTCTTCACGCTCGTTCATGATGGGACCCTGCTTTTGGTTGAAACCCAATCTTAATTGGAGCAAGCGGTCCAATAGGCAATGGAGATACCAGCGGTCGATTGATCGAACGAAGCAGGCTTGGCGGCGAACTAAAAGCAACAATTGTCTTTTCCGAAATCCCTCTATCTACCCTCGCGCGAATTAAATCGAACAGGAAGGAAAGCGAGATGAAACGCACGTCGATTTTGCTGCTTCTGGCAGGGGCCACGATTGCCGGATGCACGCCCACCGAGCAAGGCGCGGGAATTGGTGCAGCCTCCGGCGCGGTCATCGGTGGCGTGGCGACCGGCAACGTGCGCGGTGCCGCCGTGGGCGCAGCGATCGGCGGTGCCACTGGCGCGGTCATTGGCAACGTCGCTGGGCGGCCTGGTCAGTGCTATTTCCGTGACCGTTACGGTCGGCGATACATCGCCAGCTGCCCGCGTTGAGCGGGCGCTCGCGGCACGGGCTCGAGGATCAGCTCTCGCTGCTAAAGATCTCGACGGCCGCCGCGACAAGCTCGGCATTGTTCGCGGCGATCATCCCGCTGGGAAGGAGCTTTCCATCTTCCAGGCCGACGCGGGTGGAATAGCGTCGTTCCTTCGCCAGCCGGACAAACGGCCAGACGGTCGCGTCGAAGCCATGCATCAGGACGGACCGCTGCACATTCCCACGCTGTAGCGTGCCGACGATCCCCTCCGCGACATCGAAAGCGCCCCTCAGGTCCTGTTCGTTGTCAAGTTCGATGAGGATGCGCAAAACGCGCTCATGGGCTTCAAGTCCGATGTACCGCTCCGCATCCGCGACTGACGCCAACCCGACTTCAATCCCAACTCCCTTATCGCGGAGCAATGCCATGACGGCGGGGGCATCGTCCTCCGAGAGGTTCACCGACGCATAGTCGGGCAGGACACTCCAGCAACGAATGGCCTCAAGGGTGCGGTGCGCGTCGCCTTCAATCCAGGCACCGGTGGATATGCCGAGAAACGAACCCGGACAGGAGCCCCGAACCGCAGCAATGGTCTCATCAACAGCGCCGAGACTTTCCTTCCCGTCAACGGCACGCGGATGAATGTGGAGTTCCGCGGCACCGGCAGCGACCACGGCGGCGGCATCCCGTGCGATTGCTTCAACCGTGACAGGCAATTGCGGATGATAGTCGATTGGCCGCGCGCCGTTGATACAGGCCTGAACGATCATGGAAATTGAACCTCTTTCGTGTCTGCCTGGCGCAGTTGATACCTGCTGACGAGAAATGGCAACAAACGCGATCCGTCGTCGACGATCCGCATCTCCGTCGTGAGGAGACGATGGCCACGTTCCGAAGACGCTACCGGTTGACGGTCTGGAGTGAGGACGCCCCATCATGAGGCCCTCGCCCCCTTAGCGCGGAATGTCCGTTCGTCGTCATCATCGTAGGGCCGCTTCACATCGGACTCGGCTTGCGAAAAAGCGCACGTTGCGTTAATGACTGTCCAGTCAGTCATAATTGGATGCAAGAGAATGGCAGAGAGAAAGCGGGAGAAACGAGACCCCGAGCAGCGCCGCGCCGAGATCCTCGCCGCCGCCTTCGCCTGCTTTGCGGAGCGCGGTTTCGCGGCGACCCGCATGGAGGACGTCGCGGCGCGGGCGGGCATCGCCAAGGGCACGGTGTACTTGCATTTTCCCGACAAGGAGCGGCTGTTCATCGATCTCGTCTCCGGCATCGCCTCGCCGATCCTCGGCGAGGTCGGCGGCATGGTTGAGAAGGATGCGATCCCGGCGCGGGCCGCCGTTGCGATGTTCTATTCCATCTTCAAACGCGAGGTTTTGGAGACAGAGCGCCGGCACCTTCTGCGGTTGATCCTCGCGGAAGGACCGATGTTCCCTGTCGTGACCGAATTCTATTACCGCGAGATCATCACCAAGGGTCTAGCGATCCTGCGGATCGTGCTTGCCCGCGCCGCCGCACGCGGTGAACTGCGCAATCCCGCCGTCGCAGACGTTCCGCAACTGGTTATGGCGCCTGCTTTGATGTCGATCGTCTGGGCGACGCTCTTCGAAGGCTACGAGCACCTCCACGCGCAGAAGCTATTCGACACATTCCTCGACACGCTCTTCGTGCCCCAAGGAGGCGCGATATGAGACGAATCCTTACCGTCGCTCTCGTGGCCGCCGCGGCACTTGCGGCTCTGCCCCTCCTGTTTTCTGACAGGTCTCAACGTGCCTACCAGGGGTGGGTCGAGGCCGACACACTTTTCATCGGCGCCGACACCGGCGGGCGGCTGGTCAAGCTCGACGTCGTCGAAGGCCAGGCGACTGCGCCCGGTTCGCCGCTCTTCAGCCTGGATTCGCGGAGCGAGGAGGCAGCCGTCGGCTCCGCACGCGCTTCGCTGGCGCGCCTGCAGGCAGAACTGGAACTCGCCGAGGCCGCGCAAAAGCGACCGGAAGAGATCGATGTACTGCGCGCGAGCGAACGTGAGGCGATCGCCCGGCTGGAGCTTGCCGCACAGGAGCTCGACCGCACCCGGGTGCTGGTCCAGCGCGGCACCGCGACAAAGGCGGACCTCGATACGGCGACGGCCACCGAAGCCGCCAACCGTGCCGTCCTCGATAATGTCCGCGGCCAGATCACGCTCGCCAACCTGCCTGCCCGCATCGAAACGCTGCGCCAGTCGAGGGAAGCAGTCGCGGTCGCAAAGGCCGATCTCGCCGCT
The DNA here is from genome assembly GCF_000377185.1 of Rhizobium sp. 42MFCr.1. Lineage (NCBI taxonomy): Bacteria > Pseudomonadati > Pseudomonadota > Alphaproteobacteria > Hyphomicrobiales > Rhizobiaceae > Rhizobium > Rhizobium sp. 42MFCr.1. The sequence goes on along the minus strand of NZ_KB897829.1, from coordinate 52,890 downwards.
GCGGAAGCCGCGCTCTCCCGTCGCTTCGTCTCGGCGCCGGCAACAGGCAGTATCGAGACCATCTACTATCGCGCGGGTGAGGTCGTCCCTGCCGGCCGGCCGATCGTGGCGCTCCTGCCGCCGGAGAACATCCGTGTCCGCTTCTTCGTACCCGAAACCGAGCTTGCGCTTTTCTCGCTGGGCCAGCCGATCCGCGTTGCATGCAGCGCGTGCCAGCCGACCGACGCGACGATCAGCTTCATCTCAAAGAACGCCGAATACACGCCGCCGGTAATCTACAGCCTCGATGAGCGTGCCAAACTCGTCTACCGCGTCGAGGCGATCCCGACCGATCCCACGGCGCTGCGTCCTGGCCAGCCGGTGGATGTCACCGCGGGAGCGCGACCATGAGCGACACAGCCATCGCCGTCGATGCTCCGGAGACCGTCATCGACGTCCATCACCTCACCAAGAGTTTCGGCAGCCGAAAGGTGGTCGATGACGTGTCGATGACGGTCAAGAAGGGCCGCATCCACGGCTTTCTTGGCCCCAACGGTTCCGGCAAGACCACGACAATCCGTATGCTCTGTGGTCTGCTGACGCCAGACAGCGGCAATGGCACATGTCTTGGCTTCGACATCCTGACCGAGAGCGATCGTATTCGCCGCCGTGTCGGCTACATGACTCAGAAGTTTTCGCTTTATCAGGATCTGTCGATCCGGGAAAACCTCGAGTTCGTCGCCCGCGTCTACGGTCTGGCCGATGCCCGCGGCAAGGCAAGCGCCGCCATAGACCGCCTTGGCCTGAAGGGCCGCGAACAGCAGCTTGCGGGGGAGCTCTCGGGCGGCTGGAAACAGCGTCTCGCGCTCGGCGCCTGTATCCTGCCCGAACCGGCGCTACTCCTCCTCGATGAGCCGACCGCCGGTGTCGACCCCAAAGCCCGCCGCGACTTCTGGAACGAGATCCACGCCCTCGCCGCTGACGGCCTCTCTGTCCTGGTCTCCACCCACTACATGGACGAGGCCGAGCGCTGCCACGAGATCGCCTATATCGCCTACGGCAAACTGCTGGCGCAGGGAACGGTGGACGAGGTGATTGCCGGCACCGGCCTCGTGACATGGACCGTCTCCGGGCCCGAGGTGCATCGTCTCCAGTCCGAACTTGAGAATGTGCCGGGCATCGACATGATGGCACCGTTTGGGACCAGCCTGCATGTTGCCGGCCGCGATCCGAAGGCGCTCGAAAAGGCAATCGCGCCTTATCGCGAACGGCCCGACCTCAAGTGGCAAAAGGGTGAAGCGACGTTGGAAGATGCCTTCATCGACCTGATGCGTCGCGCGGAGGATAATTTCCAATGACGACGCGACCGGCAAACCGCAACGGCATCTCATTCGGGCGCTTCTGGGCGATGACCATCAAGGAATTCATCCAGATGACCCGCGACCGCATAACGTTGGCGACGATGGTCGCCTTGCCGATCATGCAGTTGTTCTTGTTCGGCTTTGCGATCAACACGACGCCGCACAATCTGCCGACCGCTGTGTTGATGCGCGAGAACACGGATGTCGGCCGATCTATTTTGGCCGCCCTCGAGAACACCGATTTCTTCCAGATCCGCTCTGTCGTTACCCGAGCCGAAGACATGGATTCGCTTCTGGAATCCGGCAGGGCTTTGTTCGTCGTGGAAATTCCGGAAGGGTTCGAACGCTCGCTTCGGCGCGGCGACACGCCCTCGCTACTGGTCGCGGCCGATGCCACCGATCCGGTCGCATCGAGCTCGGCGCTGGGTGCGCTATCAGGCATCGTGACGTCGGCGCTCGCCAATGACCGCCAGGTCGAGTTCTCCGAGCCGACCAGGCCCGCATTCTCGATCGTCCAGCACCGGCGCTACAATCCGGCCGGTTCGTCGACTTTGAATATCGTGCCCGGCTTGCTCGGCACGATCCTGACGATGACGCTGCTGATCTTCACGGCTCTTTCGGTCACCCGGGAATTGGAACGCGGCACCATGGAAAACCTGCTTTCCATGCCGATCAAGCCGCTGGAAATCATGCTGGGCAAGATCGCGCCCTATGTGCTGATCGGCCTCATCCAGTCGCTGCTCATTATCACGGCCGGCCTGTTTGTGTTCGGCGTTCCAATCCTCGGCAGCCCGGCTTCGCTCGCGGCCGCAACCGCGCTCTTCGTCATCACCAATCTGTCGATCGGCTACACCTTCTCGACGATTGCGGCCAATCAGCTGCAGGCGATGCAGATGGCGATGATGTTCTTCCTGCCGAATATCCTGCTGTCTGGGTTCATGTTTCCGTTCGCCGGCATGCCGCAATGGGCGCAATGGATCGGTGAGGCACTACCGCTGACCCACTATATCCGGATCGTCAGGGCAATCATGCTGAAGGGCGCCAGCATCCAGACCCTTGCCTACGACACCACTGCCCTGGCCTGCCTGATGGCGGTCGCCATGTTCATCGCCGTGCGCCGCTTCCGCAGGACATTGGACTAGTCACAGGCCGAACTCGCGGTTTCCCGCGCCGACCGCGCACATGCGCGAGCACGGTCTGACTATTTCGGCCGGCGGACGGCCCGGATCTTGCCGCTGTTTCCACCGCCGCAAAACAGCCGGTCCGCGCCATCGGACTCAAGTCCCGATACACCGATACCAGCCGGCATCTCGACCCGTTCCAGGACCTGCCCGGTCTCTGGTTCAATGTGCCTGATATCGCTTTCGTCGCCCTCCCAGGTGGCATGCCAGAGCTCATCGCCGATCCAGGTCACCCCGGTAACAAAACGGTTGGACTCGATACTGCGAAGGACAGCGCCGGTTTCGGGATCAATCTGATGGATCTTCCGGCCGCGATACTCTCCGACCCAAAGCGTTCCCTCCGCCCAGGCGAGCCCGGAATCACCGCCATTGCCGGGGGCCGGAATCGTCGAGACTATCTCGCCCGTCTTCGGGTCGATCTTCTGGATCCTGTCCTCGGCAATCTGGAAAAGATAGCGCCCATCGAAAGCCGTTCCGGCGTGTGCCGCAACGGCGATCGTATTCACGACCTCACCGACATCGGGATCGAGGGCATTCAGCCTGTCGCCGGACGCGAACCAGACATTCCGACCGTCAAAGGTCACGCCGCCCACCTGCTTCACATCTGGAAAGGGGCCATATTCACGAAGGATTTCAGCTTGGGAGTGTTTCATGGGCTTATCCTAGTCGTTGGGCAGTGGACCTGGGAGTAACAAAGTTGACGGGAATCCCGGTAGTGACGGGATAGTCCAGCGGCGTGCTGGTCCTCGTCCGAAAAACTGCACCTTGCCCGTTTCAGCGAGGGCATCAAGCGCGCGTTGCACGGTGCGCGCGCTCGCACCAATCGCGATTGCCAGCGCCGAACTCGACCAGGCCTCCCCATCGGCCAAAAAAGCAAGGATCTCACCATGCTGCTCCTCGACCGGTGGAGCCAGGATGACCACCTGGTCGGCACGCCGCGGCGCGAGCACAAAGCCGTCCTTGGTTGCCTTGATATCTGCTATGCGGTGAAGCTCGCCGCGCAGCCGCCCGATTTCGACGCGCAACCTGGCGCGATGCGATTCATCGGCATCCTTCGCCCTGAATGCACGGGCAACGAGCACGTTCCTCGATACATCCGCCGGCCAACTCTCCGCCAGTGCACGGGCGAGCGCGAACAAGACCGGGCGCGTTGTCAGCGACACGAACGCGTCGCCCTCCCGCACGACGTAGCGGCACGCGTCGACGACAAGCGTGCCGGACGACAGGACTGTCTCGACTTCTTGCAGCAGCAGCAACCGCTCCTCGCCGCGGCTGGTCAGTCGCGCCGCCGGCGCCTTCAGAACCTCGGAGACCCCTTCGACCTCCGCACGAAGCGCGGGGATTCCCGCCTCCCTCGCCGCATTTTCCGCCCGGAGCAGTGCCGCGCGCGCAACGCCCGTCTGGAGCCGGCGGATGGCGATCCCTGCGACGACAAGCTCGTTCGCCGTTCGCAAGGGCGGCGGGAGCGGTGTTGGATCGACCCCGGCGAGCAGCCGTTCGGCTTCGTCGAGATGGCCGATGAGCAGCGACCGCCTGGCTTCGAGATGTCGCGCATGTGCGGCGTTCAAGCGGTCATCATGCGCTTCGAGCACTTCCCGCGCGGAGCTGAGTGTCTTGGCAGGCCAGGTTAGATCGCGCGAGACCAGAGCGATTTCCGCCTCGGCGACGAGACAGCGCGCCCGTGCGACCGGCTCCCTTGGCCCAAACGCACGGGCAGCCGTCTTCAGCAGGACCTTTGCCCTCGCGAGATCCCCGAGCTGGGCCATCGCGATGCCGCGAAGGGCGAGCGCGGGCGCGTCATTCCGCAGCGCCACCCTCTTCAGCGCACCGAGAAGATCGCCTGTCGCAAGCAGCCTCGCCGCGGCGATGATCATCGAGTCCATCGAAATCCCGTCAAACTTGTAACTCCCACCCTCGCCCACTGCGGTCCTAGTCTGCTCACGATCACCAAGCAGCCGCAAGGAGCGGCATGCTACGTCAACAGGCACCAAGAGGAGAAGTATGATGACGATGCACATGACAGGCACACGCGAAGAATGGCTTGCGGCGCGGCTCGACCTGCTCGCAGAAGAGAAGGAACTGACCCGTCGCAGCGACATGCTGGCACAACGCCGTCAGGAACTGCCGTGGGTACGGATCGACAAGGACTACAGGTTCGAGACCGACAGCGGCAGCGCTTCGCTGGCCGACCTTTTCAAGGGCCGCTCGCAACTGCTCATCTACCACTTCATGTTCGGTCCTGACTATACAGCCGGATGCCCCTCTTGCTCCTCGATCGCGGACGGCTTCAACGGCGTTGTCGTTCACCTCGAGAACCATGACGTCGCCTTCACCGCCGTTTCCCGCGCGCTGCTTCCCAAACTACAGGCCTTCAAAGAGCGGATGGGATGGACCTTCGACTGGGCCTCTTCCTTCGGTAGCGATTTCAACCACGACTTCAGCGTTTTGTTTAGCCAGCAGCAACAGCGCGAAGGCGGGATAGAATATAACTACCGGCGTGAACCGCCGGCACCGGGGCCGCAGGAGAGCGAAACCGTACAGGAATGGAAGTTGCGCGGCAGCGAGACCCCGGTCGGCCAGATCGCCGCGATGACTGGAACCGACATCGCCACCTATACGCGCGACAGGCCGGGCCTCAGCGCCTTCGTGCTCGAGGACGGCGTGGTCTACCACACCTACTCCAGCTATGCCCGCGGCCTGGACGGTATTTGGGGCGTGTATCAATGGCTCGACCGCGCGCCCTTCGGCCGCAATGAGCAAGGTATCTGGTGGCGGCATCATGACGAATACGGCCGGAGGTAGAGCCGATGCTTTCCTCCGACCAGACAAGGCGCAGCGCATCGGTCGAGAAGCCGGCCGACAATGCAGCAAACATCGCCGACTGGCTGTGTATTGCGGCAGCGCCCACCTTCGCCATCATGGCGGTTGTCACCATGGCAAGCGGCGGAGCAGAGACAATCTGCTCCGCAATGCAGGATGTCTTTCCCATGGATGGCATGGCCATGATGTACCTGCTGATGTGCGCTTTCCACCTGCCGCCGTGGCTGCGTCTGATCTCCGGGCGCACGGTCAAGTCTGAACAGTCCTGACTTGCATTGCTCCCTGCCCGCTCCACTTAAGGCCCGAGCAAATCCACCTAACAGGCAATCGGGAGAAGATCAGTGCCAGGCGATTCCACGATCTCAGCGGCTGCATCGGGCCAATTTTCGATCGGTAGCATCGCGATCAACCGTCTCGGCTTCGGCGCCATGCGCATTACCGGACCCGGCATATGGGGACCGCCTGCGGACAAGGCCGGAGCACTGGCAACCCTGCGTCGCCTGCCCGAGATCGCAGTCAACTTCATAGACACGGCAGATTCCTACGGCCCCGACGTTTCGGAAGAACTCATCAGCGAAGCGCTGCATCCTTACAAGGGGCTGCTGATCGCGACCAAGGCAGGGCTGACCCGCGAAGGACCGGATCTCTGGACGCCAAACGGGCGGCCGGACTATCTTCTCGAGTGCGCGAAAGGCAGCCTCAAGAAACTCCGTGTCGACCGGATCGATTTGTGGCAATTGCATCGCATAGACCCGAAGGTTCCTCGCGACGAGCAATTCGGCGCGGTCAAGATGCTCCTGGATCAGGACATCATTGCCCATGCCGGCCTAAGCGAAGTTTCGGTTGAAGACATAAAGGCCGCCCGAAAGGTCTTTCCCGTCGCGACGGTCCAGAACCGCTACAACCTCGTCGATCGCGCCAGCGAGGACGTGCTTGACTACTGCGAGCGCGAGGGCATTGGCTTCATACCGTGGTACCCGCTGGCCGCAGGCGAGCTTGCCCGTCCAGGGTCCATCCTCGACAGATTGGCCAAGAGGTACGACGCGACGCCAAGCCAGATTGCTCTGGCGTGGGTGCTCAAACGCAGCCCTGTGATGTTGCCGATACCGGGAACCTCCAAGGTAAAGCATCTTGAGGAAAACGTAGAGGCGGCAAGCATCGCTCTCGATGAAGCGGATTTTATAGCGCTGGACACAGCGGCTCGCCAATCCGGCTCCTAGCGCCGACCTGGCCTCTAGTAGCATGTCCAACCGACGCACGAGGTGGTTCCTCACCTGCCTCTTATAGTCGGACGGGGTACCGCAACGAGCAGCGATCGCTTTTCTTGTGAAAGATCGCTGCGGTTGCATTCCCGCTCAGGTTTTTGTCATCAGGACGTTTTATCCCGATGCCACCGCTCTATATCGTGAAAGAGTTGCCTCCACCTAGGACTGTGCAACCGAGCGGAGAGGTAATTGGCAACAGAAACAGAACTGAAACTTGAACTGAGCGCCGACGCGGTGGACACATTGCTGGGATCCGGCTTGCTGGGAAGCCCGATCTCTGTCGATTCCATGACCTCCATTTATTTCGACACGCCCGACCGCCAGGCATGGGAGGGCGGCTATTCTCTGCGAATCCGTACGGTTGGCGAAGCGCACGTCCAAACGGTCAAGGCTGCGGGACCGAACAGGGCCATCTTTGCGCGCTCCGAGTGGGAAACGCCGCTCACGGGCAACACTCCTGTGATCGATTACACGACCCCGCTGAGGTCCGAACTCGATATCGAGGACGGCACTCTCGTCCGGCAGTTTTCCACCCTGGTAAAGCGACATCGTTGGAACGTCGATCAGGACGGGAGCCAGATTGAAGTTGCCCTTGACATGGGCTCGATCGTTGCCGGCGACCGCGAGATGCAGATCCGGGAATTGGAGCTGGAACTGAAGGACGGCAAGCCATATACGCTGTTCACCCTTGCCCGCAGAATCGAGGCGCTTGTCCCGATCCGTTTCGGTGTCGCTTCGAAAGCGGAGAGAGGATACCGCCTGCTCCGCGAGCAACAAACGGCATACAAGGCGGAACCCGTGCATCTCGACCGCGACCTGCGGGTCTCGGCCTCGTTCCAGGTCATTGCTGAAGCATGTTTCCGGCAGTTCCGGCTGAACGAATCGATCGTCATAAATCGCCCGAACCCATCGGCACTTCATCAGGCCCGCGTGGCACTCAGGCGGCTGCGATCTGCCTTCTCGCTCTACAAGGTGATCCTGGTCGACGCCGAATCTCAGCGGTTGAAGGAAGAGTTGAAGTGGCTGGCGGGCGTTCTCGGAGAGGCACGCAACATCGATGTACTGATTGCCAGGGTTGGAAACAGCGACGTAAAAAGTCGTTTGCTCGAAGCACGCGACAGCGCCTATGAGCAGGTGCTGAACGCGCTTTTCAGCTCGCGTGCCGAAGCCTTTATGCTGGACCTTAACGAGTGGCTGCATTGCGGAGAGTATCTCGCGCTGGTGGAAACGGCAGAGATTCGGAACGGACCGGTGGTCGATTTCGCAATCGACATCCTTGACCGTCAACGCAAGAAACTGAAAAAACGCGGCAAGTCTCTGGTCGAAGCCGACGATGAGCATCGGCACGAAACCCGCAAGGCGGCAAAGAAGTTTAGATATGCGAGCGAATTCCTAAGGTCCCTGTTCTCCAGCAAGCAGGCCGAGCGACGCTACGAAAAGTTCATCCAAGCGATGGAGAAATTGCAGGACGAACTCGGTCTCCTGAACGACATGGTAACCGCGCCGACTGTCATTCACAATTTGGAGCTGGAATCACATCCCGGCGTCGAATCCCTGATGGTCGCTGGCAACAGCGAAAAACTGATCACCGCCGCTCAATCGTCGTTGGACGAACTGATGGAGCGAAAAAGGTTCTGGCGGGGATGAAGCAGCCGCTCCGCGCTGCCGGGATGCTGTCCCACGCCGCGTGCCGAGATCGCCTGGCGCCGAGCGTACTCTTCTCATGTGAGATATCAGGAACAGAATATAAGCACTTTGCGGACGGCGAGAGTTAGTGCAGTCTGCGATATCAGTTCAGGTCGATGAATCGGGGCTATTGTGACCTGATCGCGAGAGGGGACAGGTTCATCATGAATAGCAGGATTTCACTGATCGCATGCGCCGCTGCCGCAATGGCGTTCGTCACACCCACGCATGCAGCAGATCTCCTGCCCGCCACGGCGCCACAACCTCAGGCCGTGCAACCGAATGGCTGGACGTTTTCCTTCGCACCCTACTTCTGGGTTGCGGGCCTCGACGGCAAGACTCAGGTGTTCGGCCTCCCGACCGTCGACATCAATCAGAATTTCAGCGACATCTTGAAGGATCTGGACTTTGCCTTCATGGCAGCCGGTGACGCCCGCTATGACCGGTTCAGCGTCTTCACTGACATAATCTATGCTCGCATAACGACGGATGCGGCAACACCGCGGGGCGTCGTCGCTGACGAGGTCGATGTCAAGTCAGTCACATTCAGCGCACTGTTGGGCGTCGGATACACCGTCTACGAAGATCCGAAGACTCGCTTGGATGTGGTTGCCGGTGCCAGATACTGGCATGCCGAAACAACGATAGGGCTAAGCGGTGGCCTCATCGGCAACGTGTCGCGGACCGATAGCGCCAATTGGGTGGACGGGGTCGCGGGCATCAAAGGCAACTACTCGCTGACCGACACGGTCTATCTCACCGGCTGGGGCATGATCGGCGGCGGAGGTGCCGACCTGGACTGGGACGTGCTGGCGGGCATTGGCTATAAGTTCAACGACACCGTCTCGGCGGTTGCCGGTTACCGCGCCCTCGGCGTCAACTACAGCAACGATGGCTTCACCTACGACGTGATCGAGCACGGCCCGATTTTCGGAGCGATCATCCGCTTCTAATCGCCGTTTCCTGATATACCGCCCCGGAGGCCTTTCACCCCGGGGCAGTGCCCGCCGGCATCAAACCGAACGGGTTAGTCCGCCGTCAACGCGGATATTCTGCCCCGTCATGTAGGCTGCACCGGTCGATGCAAGGAACGCAACCGTCGCGGCGATTTCCTCGCTCGTGCCATAACGCTTCATCGGAACGCTGTCGCGGCGCTCCTCCGTCGCCGGCAGGCTGTCAATCCAGCCCGGAAGAACGTTGTTCATGCGGATATTGTCGGCGGCATAGGTGTCGGCGAATATCTTGGTGAAGGACGCCAGCCCGGCGCGGAACACGGCCGACGTCGGGAACATCGGGCTCGGCTCAAACGCCCATGCGGTCGAAATATTGATGATCGCGCCGGCCTTCTGCTTCTGCATGTGCGGCGTCACCAGCCGTGTCGGACGGATGACGTTCAGAAGGTAGACCTCCATGCCCCGGTGCCAGTCCTCGTCCGATATGTCGAGGATGGGCGCGCGCGGACCGTGGCCGGCGCTGTTCACGAGCACGTCGATGCGTCCCCAAGTGGAGATCGCGAGATCAACGAGCTTGCGGAGATCGTCATTTGATTGGTTGGAGCCGGTGACGCCGACGCCCCCCAGCGCCTTTGCAAGCTCTTCGCCCTTCCCCGACGATGATAGGATCGCCACCTTGAACCCATCGGCTGCAAGACGCTTCGCCGCGGCGGCGCCCATTCCGCTGCCGCCGGCCGTGATCACCGCTACCTTTTCTACTGACATCATACTCTCCTGCCTTAAAGAGGACCCGCATGCAATTGCGGTCTACAGTTGCCTGCAAAGCGTGATATCACTCGTGTGGCATCGGTGCGAGCCAGTTTCGTTCTCAGAAAGCAGTAGAAAATCTATTGAATGGCAGAAGGTATTAGACGTCTTCCCTCGCTTAATGGCCTTCGCATGTTCGAGGTCGTCACACGGCACCTGAACTTTCGCCTGGCAGCCGAGGAAATCGGGGTCACCCAGGGTGCTGTCGCCCAACAGATTCGGGGCTTGGAAGCAGAGTTGGGCCTGAAGCTGTTCGACAGGCTTCCGCGAACGCTGGCGTTGACGGAGGCTGGCCAGAGCTATGTGACCAACATCCGCCGTGCTTTCGAGCTGATCTCGGAGGCAACCGAGACATTGAAACCAGAACCGCTTCACCTGACAATCAGCGTGACGCCGACATTCGCCTCGAAATGGCTGATCCCTCGCCTGCCGGATTTTACCGCGGCTCACCCCAACATTGATCTGCGCATCTTGGCGAGTGATCGCATTGCCAATTTCCAAACCGATGCGGTGGATCTCGCCGTCCGTCATGGCCGGCCACCCTTCGGACCGAACTTGAATGCGGAGCTGCTGTTCGATCACGTGATTATTGCCGTCGGCAGCCCGCTACTGGTGGAGAAGCTCGGCTTCCCCGACCAAGAGGACAATTTCTCGCGCTACCCGCGCCTTCACGATGGCCACGATCTCTGGCCGCAGTTTCTGGAATTGGCGTTTCCGAACGGAGCGCCGGCGACCGCCAAGAATATTCGGTTTAATCAGACCTCCCTGGCGATTGAGGCCGCGATTGCTGGCCAGGGCCTTGCTCTGACGAGCACGTTTTTTGTGGACGAGGACATTGCGTCGGGCCGCCTTCTCCGTGTGTTGCCAACCGAACTTACCGCTGGGTCGGATTTCTACGTCATCTCGCCACGAAAGCCCCGTCATGCGGCATCCGTGGCTGCCGTAAAAAGCTGGCTCGCGGACGCTGCGCGCCAGAACTGATAGGCCAGACGACGATCAACCGGCACCCGCGGGGCCGTGAATCCGCAATCAACGGACTAGAAGGTCACCCGGCGGGTCGGGATGGCCGGGCAGCATCGTTGAACGCCGACTTGGGGCAGGCGCGCAGTCGGTGGAACTCACAAGCAATGCGTCGGAATGAACGGAACTGGCTGGCACTGCGCCCATTTCTATAGTAGTTCCTCAGGTAGCTGTCAGAATTGCACGCTACGATGCGGGAGAACTATCATCGGAAAGTCTAGATGACGCGAAAGAACATAGGCGTGATGCAATTGGCCCTCGCGGCCTTGCTGTTGGCGGGATGCACCAAGGTAGAACCCTTGGAAACCACCGCGATCCCGCAGTCGAGTCCGACGCCTGCGAAGACGGATCAGGCGGTCATCGCAGATACGGTCAGTCGCGGCGCGGTCGGAGTGAACCCCCTTGCCTGGGCGAATCCGTCGACGGGAAGTGTGGGGGTGATCGAAGAAATTGGCGTTGATCCTGAAAGTTCATGCCGCGCCTTTGTAACGACCCAGCGGACGCTGGAGGGAGAAACCCGATTCAAGGGTCTCGCCTGTCCGTCTGGCGACTCGGATTGGAAGCTCGGACCCGCGCGATAGCCGGAATGCCACGCGTCCTCGCGTGGCCAAATCAAGCGCCGCCCGCTAGCCGAACAGACCCAACCTTGTTCTTGTGAGCCATTGCCGGCGGTCGACGACACGCCGGGATCTCTGCCTCGAACACCTAGCGGATGCAGTCCCTACGGACTGATGACCGGCTTACGCGTGGATTTGATCTGAGATCTCACCGCGAGGCTTGATCGTGCTTTGCGTGGTTGCACGGTCAACTGCCTTGCCTGCGGGCGCTCGACCAAATCCGCCTGGATTGGTGATCTCCTCTTGTGCCTGGGTGGAGCTCGACTGTCCGAGCGACGGACCGGCCTGGTCGGGAAGCGATTGTGCGCCGCAAGGCGCAAACAGCCAGACCAACAGCAATGCGGATAAGGCAAGAGAAATACGCATCTCCATCATTGGATTGTTGGAGAGCCGTTCGAAACGCTTGATGTTCCGCGCGTGCACCCGTCCAATTCGGCAAGCGCCACAAATTGCATGGGCCCGCCAGAATGCCTGACGGGCCCGAGACGCAATACAAGCGGCCGCATCTGGCCGGCCCCATAAAACCACAACCGCGCATTGACTGCACGTACCTCATTGGCGGTAAAGCGGCCTACCTTTCGGTGATTTTCTGGTGCGAGCGCTTCAGCACCGTCACGTCGTCATAGACGTTCTACGCTTCGCACTTGGCGTGCTAACGGGCGTGGCTCATTGGCGGCGGTGCCGTCCTGCATCGAGGAACCGGCGTCACAACGGCTGATGCTGAATTTCTATATCAACCGTGCAGGTCAGCAACTCTCCAAGGCACAGCGAACAAAGCTGGAGAAGGCGAAGGACGAGCTTCGCAAGGATTTCGGGCGGAAGCCCAAGGGATGAGAAAGCAGAAAGCTGCTCAACCGGCGACCGAGACCTTCACCACAGCCGAGCGCGGTGACAATGAGGACGGATGCATGGACGCGGCTTACCGCCGCGCCCACCAATATTTTATCGATCAGGCCAGATCGAAACGATCGGCGTTCATCACCTTGTTCCAGGCTGCGACGAAGTCCTTGACGAACTTCTTCTTCGCATCGGACTGGCCGTAGACTTCTGCAAAGGCGCGGAGCTGCGAGTGCGAGCCGAAGATCAGGTCGACGCGGGTGCCGGTCCACTTAAGTTCGTTCGTCTTGCGGTCGCGTCCCTCGTAAACGCCTTCCTTACCCGCAACCGGGGACCACTGGGTGCCCATGTCGAGGAGATTGACGAAGAAGTCGTTCGTCAGCGCCTCGGGACGAGACGTGAAGACGCCATGCTCGGGCTGACCAGCCTTCAGCACGCGCAGTCCGCCAACGAGAACGGTCATTTCCGGCGCGGTCAGCCTCAGCAGTTGGGCGCGATCGACAAGGGCCTCTTCCGGCTTCATGAACTGCCGGCCGCCGACATAGTTGCGGAAACCGTCAGCACGCGGCTTCAGCGCGGCGAAGGACGCCACGTCGGTCTGTTCCTGCGAGGCATCCATGCGACCAGGCGTGAACGGCACGGTGACGTCATGACCGCCAGCCTTTGCCGCCTTCTCGACACCGGCAGCGCCGGCGAGAACGATCAGGTCGGCGAGCGAGATCTTCTTGCCACCGGTCTGGGCGGCATTGAAGTCCTTCTGGATAGCTTCGAGGACACCGAGCACCTTGGCGAGCTGCGCCGGCTGGTTCGCTTCCCAGTCCTTCTGAGGCGCAAGCCGGATGCGCGCACCGTTGGCGCCGCCGCGCTTGTCGGAGCCGCGGAAGCTCGAGGCAGAAGCCCAGGCGGTCGAGACGAGCTCCTGCACGGACAAGCCGGTCAAAAGAACCTTCTCCTTCAGCGCGGCGATGTCAGCATCGTCGACAAGCTTGTGGTCGACGGCCGGAATGACATCCTGCCAGATGAGGTCTTCCGCCGGGACTTCCGGACCGAGGTAACGGACCTTCGGACCCATGTCGCGGTGGGTCAACTTGAACCAGGCGCGCGCGAAGGCATCCGCGAACTGATCAGGATTTTCGAGGAAGCGGCGCGAGATCTTCTCGTATACAGGATCGAAGCGCAGCGACAGGTCCGTGGTCAGCATTGTGGGAAGCTGCTTTTTCGACGCATCAAAAGCATCAGGAATGGAAGCTTCGGCATTCTTGGCCTTCCACTGCTTCGCACCGGCCGGGCTCTGCGTCAGCTCCCACTCGAAGCCGAACAGATTCTCGAAGAAGTAATTGCTCCACTGAGTCGGCGTCTGCGTCCAGGTCACTTCAGGACCGCCGGTGATGGCGTCCTTGCCGACGCCGGTACCGAAGGTGCTCTTCCAGCCGAGGCCCTGCTCCTCGATCGCACCGCCTTCCGGCTCCGCGCCGATCAACGAAGGATCGCCGGCACCATGCGTCTTGCCGAAGGTGTGACCGCCGGCGATCAGCGCCACCGTCTCTTCGTCGTTCATGGCCATACGGGCGAAGGTTTCGCGGATGTCGTGGGCAGCCGCGACCGGATCGGGGTTGCCGTTCGGGCCTTCGGGATTGACGTAGATGAGGCCCATCTGCACGGCGCCAAGCGGTTCAGAGAGTTCACGCTCGCCGCTGTAGCGCTCATCGCCCAGCCAGGTTCCCTCAGGACCCCAGAAGAGTTCCTCGGGTTCCCATACGTCCGCGCGGCCGCCGGCGAAACCGAAAGTCTTGAAGCCCATGGATTCCAGTGCAACGTTGCCCGTCAGGATCAACAGGTCGGCCCAGGAGATCTTGTTGCCGTATTTCTGCTTGATCGGCCACAGCAGGCGGCGGGCCTTATCGAGGTTGGCATTGTCAGGCCAGCTGTTCAGTGGCGCGAAACGCTGCTGACCGGCACCGGCGCCGCCGCGGCCATCAGTGATGCGGTACGTGCCTGCGCTATGCCATGCCATGCGGATGAACAGGCCGCCGTAATGACCGAAGTCGGCCGGCCACCAGTCCTGCGAATCGGTCATCAGCGCATGAAGGTCCTTCTTCACCTCATCGAGGTCGAGCGTCTTGAATTCCTCGGCATAGTTGAACGCCGTCCCCATCGGATCGGACAGGTCGGAATGCTGGTGAAGGATCTGAACGTCCAGCCGGTCCGGCCACCAGTCGCGGTTGGATCGACCACGGGGCGTATTGCCATGCGCAACAGGACATTTGCCCGCGCTGTCGGTTTTCTGGTCCATAACGTTCTCCTTGATTACCTTGAATTTTCTGCCGTCTAAAGGGGGATCTGCCAAACCAGTCAACGGCGCTGCGCCGTTTCCAAATGAGGTTCAGCACTCAAGCCAAGGGTACACCGATCGACATACATCCTCCCTTTCCTCCTTCATATCGGAAAATGGCGATAATTCTAAGTTGGATTTACTGATCGTTACGATAACCAAAACCTATGAGTTGGATGGATTACGCTCCCCGCAGGATTTGCTGAACTTGTGTGGCAGAGATGGGGAAACAAGGAGATCCTGGCTCCAATCCCTCGGCCAGCCCCCCCGAGCGGGCGGCAAGGCCACGGGCGGAAGACCAAGTACCAAGCCTCTTTGCCGAACCCTACGACAAACCTCCCTACGGCGCCTTCGTTGACATGTTCATTTGACAGATATCCTACAAGTGGATATGTATCTCGGCATCTGGAATTTCTGCAGCGAGACCCGGCATGCCCCTAAAGACCATGAAGCCTTTGACAAGAGCCCCCCTGCTGCATGTGTCCGTGCAGGAGAGCCTGCGTGCTTACATCAATGACAATGGCCTGAAGCCCGGAACCCTTTTGCCGGCAGAGAGCGAACTTGCGACCCAACTCGGCGTCAGCCGCAACTCCCTGCGAGAGGGCATCAAGGCGCTGGAATCCCTGGGCGTCCTGGAATCGCGCCGCGGCGTCGGAATCTTCGTGAAGGCCTTCTCGTTCGAGCCGCTGCTCGACAACCTTGCCTATGGCCTTGGCGGGGCGCTTCGCCAGATTGAGGAAGTGATCGAGATCCGCCGGACGCTCGAAGTCGGCCTGATCGGCAAGACCTTGGAGACGATCAGCAAGGACGACATTGCCGAGCTCCGCGCCACCGTCAACCGCATGAAAGCGCACGCCGAGCGCGGTGAATCCTTCGCCGAGGACGACCAGCTATTTCATCGTCTGCTCTTCCGCTGCCAGGAGAACGAAACGCTGAGCCGGCTAATCGACGTGTTCTGGCTCGCTTTCTACAAGGCCTCGGATTTCGTCAATCTCGATAACGTCGACCCGATGGCCACCTGGCGGGATCACGCCGCCATCGTCGATGCCGTCGAAGCCCGGGACCTGGAGGAGGCTCGCCGCCGCCTCGACCGCCACTACGAAGGCATCGCGCAGGTAATCACAAACAACAAGACAAGTTCAAATGTGGGAGGAACGCAATGAACACTCTGTCCCGACTTTCGGCGATCGCAATCGCCGCGATGATGGCAACAACAGTCGCGTCAGGCCTCACCCGCCCGGCGCAAGCCGCAACCCTGTCGGGCGGCTTCGACGTCGGGCCTGGCGGATTCCAAGGCAATTTCAATCCGCTTGCAGCCACCGCCGGCTTCACATGGCTCAGCATCTATTTCGAGCCGCTCGTGACTTACGATGCGAAGCTGCAGAAGCCGGTCGGCGTTCTTGCATCGTCCTATGAAGTGAGCCCCGACCAGCTGACCTACATGTTCAAGCTCGTCGACGCGAAGTGGCACGACGGAAAGCCGTTTACCGCCAAGGACGCCAAGTTCACGATGGAGCTTGCCAAGAACGCCAAGACCGGCTCCGTTCTCGCGGCCCGCCTGACGCCGGTTTCATCCGTCGAAGCTCCCGATGAGCACACGCTTGTTCTCAAACTCAGCGCCCCATCTGCAAGCCTCATGGATACGCTCACCAAGGTCATGATGCTGCCCGAGCATGCGCTCGCCGCAATACCGGCCGACCAGCTCGCCAAGAACCCATGGTGGTCGACGTCACCGATCGGCACCGGCGCATTCAAGTTCACCAAGTATGTCAACGACCAGTATGTCGAACTCGCCGCCAACACGGACTACCGCGGCGGGAAGCCGGCCCTGGAGAAGATCATCAATCGCTACTTCGCCGATCCGGCGGCGGCGATCGCCGCTCTTCGCGCCGGCGAAATCCAGTTCACCTATGTCGATTCCAATGAGGTCCCAACATTCAAGGAAGACAAGTCTTTCCGCGTGATCGAAGGCAATTCCTTCGTCGTCAACTATCTGGGATTCAATCATGAATCACCGATCTGGAAGGATTTGCGTGTTCGTCAGGCGGTGATGCGCGCCATCAACCGTGACGCAATCATCCAGAGTCTCTACGGCGGTGCTGCGAAGCCGGCCAATTGCGCCTATGTCGCTGACCAGCTCGTTCCGAAGGACATCGATCCCTATGCTTATGATCCGGAAAAGGCAAAAGCGCTCCTGAAGGAAGCTGGCTGGGACCAGATCAACGGCGGCAAGCCGATCACGCTCCTGACCTACTACACGACGCCCTTGGCGACCAATGTGCTGGCCGCCGTTCAGGCGATGCTGGCGCAGGTCGGCATTAACGTCGTGCCACGTGCCGTCGATGCGCCGACCTATAACAGCATCGTCCTGAAGCCGGACGCGGATATTTCGCAGTTTCAGCTGGTTTATGCCGGCCTGCAAAACGGACCGGACGCCGGCAGCATCAATGTCGGGCTAAACGAAAAGCAGATCCCGCCGGCCGGCCCGAACGTCGTTCGCGCCCGGATGCCCGATCTGACGGCCGCGCTCGATGCCGCCCTCGGCGAGCCAGACGCGGCAAAGCGCGACGGGCGCTATCAGCAGGTCTGCAAGGTCATGAACAGCCAGCTCCCGTGGGGCACGCTCTGGGTGGCAAACCGCTATGGCGTCGTCTCCACCAAGGTCAAGGATTTCGTCTGGACTCCCGCTCCCGGAGGCGGTCCCTACCAGGCCGATCCGCAGCGCTGGTCGATCGCCGAGTAAAGACCGCCCATTGGTACGAGGGGGTGGCATCTGCCACCCTTTCAGGACGGAGTTGCAATGCTGAGATACAGTCTCCGGCGCCTGGCGATTGGGATAGGCATGCTGCTTGCCTTGAGCATGCTGATTTTCCTTCTGCTGCGCCTCACCCCTGGCGATCCGATCGACGCCTATATCGATCCGAATATTCCCATGTCGCCAGCTGATTTGGCCGAGCTGCGCAGCAGGCTCGGTCTCGACCAGCCGCTGCCCGTACAATATCTGGCCTGGTTGCAGCAGGCCTTGGCCGGCAATCTCGGCTACTCGATCAAGCGGATGGATCAGTCGGTGCTCGGCCTCGTCTTGTCGCGGATCGGCCCCACCGTCCTATTGATGGGAACGGCTCTCGTCATCTCGATCATCGTCGGCATCGCCACCGGCATCGTCAGCGCCGTACGGCGCAACTCCTTCGCCGACCTCTCGTTTTCGGTACTTGCCCTCACAGGCATTTCCAGCCCGGCTTTCCTTAGCGCGTTGATCGGACTTTACGTCTTCGCGGTGCGGCTCAAATGGATGCCATCCGGCGGCATGCTGACGCCTGGCGAGGCCTTCTCGATCCTCGATCTGGTGCATCACCTGATCCTGCCTGCATCTCTTCTTGCGGTCGCTCAAGCGGCTCTGATCATGCGCTATATGCGCGCCTCCCTGCTTGAAGTGCTCAATCAGGATTATGTTCGTACGGCGCGGGCGAAGGGTGTCGTCGAGTTCTGGGTGATCGTCAAGCATGCCTTGCGCAATGCGCTGCTGCCTGTCGTTACGCTCATCGGCTCGACCATCGGCCTTGCCATCGGCGGCGCAATCTTCATCGAGAGCGTCTTCAACTGGCCGGGTATGGGCCTGCTGCTGGTCGATTCCGTCGAGACCCGCGACTACCCGGTCATCATGGGCGCGACGCTCATTATCGGAGCCTGCGTGATCGTCGTGAACCTTCTAACGGATATCACCTACGCGGTGATCGATCCGCGCATCAAGGTGGCGTAACTATGCTGGCCAGAACCCCTAGCCGCAGTCCCGGCCCCCTCGCCCGTGCACTCGACCGCTTCCTGATCAACCGCGCCGCCGTTTTCGGTGTCTGCCTGGCTGTTCCTGTCCTGGCAATGATCCTCACCTATCCCCTTTGGTGGAGCTTCAAGCCGAACGACATCGACCTGTTGGCGATGAACTCGGGCCCAAGCCTGAAACATTGGTTCGGTACCGATGGCGTCGGGCGCGATGTGTTTGCCCGCGTCATGGAAGGCGGCCGCATCTCGCTCCTCGTCGCTATTGCGTCGACGCTGCTGTCGGCCGTCATCGGCTTTCTCTTCGGTGCTGTCTCAGCCCTTGGCGGCCGCTGGGCCGACGCCGTGGGCATGCGGTTCGTCGACCTCGTGATGACGTTGCCGCCGGTGATTTTTCTCCTCGTGCTCGCCTCCATCGCCGGCACGGGCATCTGGCCGACGGTACTCGTCATCTCGTTGCTGTCCTGGCCACTTCTGGCGCGAATGGTGCGTGCACGGCTTCTGGAACTCCGTGAGCGTGACTTTGTCATCGCCGCTCGGGGAATGGGCGCCGGCCTGCCGCATCTCCTCTTCCGGCATGGCTTGCCGAATTCGATCGATATCCTTGTTGTCTACGCGACTTTGCAGATTGCCAACGCCATCCTGCTTGAAGCCGGACTTTCCTTCCTTGGCCTCGGCATCGCCCCGCCGGCCGCAAGCTGGGGCAACATGCTGAATGCTGCCCGGTCGACGGCGGTCCTCGAACAATATCCCTGGCAATGGCTGTTCCCGGGTGGGGCGCTCATCCTTGCCGTGCTTGCCATCAACTTCATCGGCGACGGTCTTCGGGACGCTTTTGACCCTCGTGCTGAACTAAACTGATCATCCGAAAGAAAGAGACAATGACGAAATTCAAAGGTGTAATTCCTCCGGTCGTGACGCCACTCAATGCGGATTTCACGGTCGACTATCCGTCCTACACGCGGGTCCTGGAGCACCTCATCGAGGGCGGCTGTCACGGTGTTTTCGTGCTCGGCTCGACAAGCGAAGTAATTTTCCACGATGACAAGACCCGCCGCGAGATCATCGAGCATTCGGCAAAGGTGGTGAATGGCCGCGTGCCCCTGATCGTCGGCGTCATCGATCCGACAACAGATCGCGTCATTCATCACGCTGACGTTGCCAAGCGTGCCGGCGCCGACGCCGTCGTTGCCACCGCGCCTTTCTATACTGTCACCAGCCAAGCCGAGATCCTCGACCATTTCCGCTTTATCCGCGACGCCGTCGACGTACCGCTCGTCGCCTACGACATTCCGGTCTGCGTTCACGTCAAGCTGCAGCGCCAGACGACGGTGACTTTGGCAAGAGAAGGCACGATCATCGGCCTCAAGGATTCGAGCGGCGATGACGGCAACTTCCGCTATGCCCTGCTCGATCTTGCCGATCAGCCGGACGTGTTCCTGATGACCGGCTCGGAGATTGTCGTCGACAACGCCCTGCTGATGGGCGCCCACGGCGTAGTCCCTGGCATCGCCAACGTCGATCCGCATGGTTACGTGCGCCTGTGGGATGCCGCCCAGCGTGGCGACTGGGTCGCCGCACGCAAGGAGCAGGAACGGCTTTGCCGGCTCTTCGAAATCGTCTGGGTTGCCCAGGGCCGCGTCAGCGGCGGCGCCTCCGGCATCGGTGGCTTCAAGACCGCGATGAAGAGCCTCGGCATCATCGACAACGCCGTCATGCCGCGCCCGCGAGCAGCGCTCGACGAAGCTGAAACAGCGAGGATCAACGAGATCCTGCGTGCAACCGGTCTGCTTCGCGGGTGATCTCCATGCAGTCAACCGAACCGATCCTCGCCATTCAGGGCCTCAAGACCATCTTCCGCATTCGCGGAGGCGATGTCACGGCTGTCAACGACGTCGACCTGACCGTCGGCGCGGGAGAGACCGTGGCCTTGGTGGGAGAATCGGGTTCGGGCAAATCGGTAACCAGCCTTTCCGTCATGCGACTTCTGACCCGCAACATCGGGTCGATAGCGGCAGGCAGCATCCGGCTGCGCCGAAAGGACGGATCCGGGTGTAATCTGGTTTCGCTGACGGAAGACGAGATGCGCGACATTCGCGGCGACGACATCGGCATGGTCTTCCAGGAGCCGATGTCCAGTCTCAATCCCGTCTATACGATTGGCGACCAGATCTCCGAGCCCATTCGCATTCATCGCGGAGCAAGCCGGAGAGTCGCGATGGCCAACGCGATTTCGCTGCTGGAGAGCGTCGGGATTCCAGACGCCAAACGTCGGGCTGGCCAGTATCCGCACGAGCTGTCCGGCGGCATGCGTCAACGTGCGACGATCGCCATGGCGCTTGCCTGCGATCCAACCTTGCTGATTGCGGATGAGCCGACCACCGCACTTGACGTGACGATCCAGGCGCAGATCCTGGACCTGTTGCTGAAGCTCCAGCGCGAGCGCGGCATGGCCATACTGTTCGTCACGCACAATCTCGGCGTCGTCGCCCAGATCGCCCATCGCGTCGCCGTCATGTATACCGGCCGCATCGTCGAGGAAGGCCCGGTCGGCGAGGTCTTCAACAATCCAAAGCACCCGTACACGAAGGGCCTCCTCGCCTCGATGCCCCGGCCTGGCGATGCGACCCGGATGAAACAGTCGGGCGAAAAGCTCGCGGCCATCCCCGGTGTCGTTCCGAGCCTCATGAACATGCCTTCCGGCTGCGCCTTCGCACCGCGCTGCCAATTTGCAATCGAGGCCTGCGGGAAAGCGGTTCCGGCACTCGAAGCCGTCGGACCGCTTCATAAGAGCCGATGCATTCGCTGGCGGGAGATTTAGATGACCGAGCCTTTGCTTTCCGTTCGCGACCTGTCGAAAAGCTACGCATCCCACGGTACGCAGCTGACAATCCTGAAGGACATTTCCTTCGACATCGGTAAGGGTGAAGTCGTAGGGCTCGTCGGCGAATCCGGCAGTGGAAAAACGACAATCGGCCGCTCTGTCCTTCGCCTGGTCGAGCCGTCATCTGGCAACGTCCGCTTCGATGGCGTCGAACTGACCGGCCTTTCATCCACGGCGATGCGACGCATGCGTCCGCGCATGCAGTATATCTTCCAGGATCCCTTCGCCAGTCTCTCGCCGCGCATGACCATCGGTGAAATCCTGACCGAGGGCCTGAAAATCCAGCGCATCGGAACCCGCAAGGAACGGCTCGAACGCGCCCGTGTGGCTCTCGAACAGGTCGACTTGCCGGCAGAAGCGATCAATCGCTACGCGCACGAGTTCTCGGGCGGCCAGCGCCAGCGCATCGGCATTGCGCGAGCGCTGACCCTGGCCCCGGAACTGATTGTCGCCGACGAGCCGGTGTCGGCGCTCGACGTTTCCATTCAGGCGCAGGTCATAAACCTGCTGCGCGATCTGCAGCAGCGGCTCGGGCTGACCATGCTGTTCATCTCGCACGACCTGGCCGTCGTGGAGTACATCTGTGACCGGGTGATCGTCCTCTATCTCGGTCGCATCATGGAAATCGCGACGAGCAGCGATCTCTATGCCCGGCCGCAGCATCCCTATACGCGCGCGCTTCTCTCCGCCATTCCCTCCACGGATGTCGGCGCCAAACGCGACCGGCAGGTGCTGAGGGGTGAAATTCCAAGCCCCGCCAATCCTCCGAGCGGCTGTGTTTTCCGCACCCGCTGTCCGCACGCAATCGAAGCCTGCAGCCAGGCCGTTCCGGAGTTGCGGGAAGTCGCGCCGGGGCATCTCAAGGCGTGCATTCGCGACGACATACCTTTGGGAGCCATGCCTTGACGACGCAGAGACGACATTCGATCGCCGGCAATTGGGCGAGCCTTCTCCTGCCGCTCATGGGGAACGACGCGATCGATTTCGCGGCACTCGGCGAAGAGATCGACATCCTGATCGAAGCGGGGGTCGATGGCATCTATTCGAACGGTACGGCTGGCGAGTTCCACAATCAGACCGACGCCGAGTTCGAGAGGATCCAGATCACCCTCGCGGAGCGTTGCACGAGTGCCGGCATGCCCTTCGTGATCGGCGCTTGCCAGCCCGATCCGCACATCGCTCTGTCGCGTGTTGCACGCGCATCCGCTCTGAAGCCGCTGGCGATCCAGGTCATTCTGCCGGACTGGTGGCCGGTCACGGATGTTGAGGCAATCGATTTCCTGAAACGCGCGGCGAATGAGGCAGAGGCAATCCCCTGATCCTCTACAATCCCCCACATGCCAAGCGGGCACTGTCGCCGCGCGATCTGGCTGCCATCTGCCGCCCGTTGCCTGCCGTCGTCGGCATCAAGCTCGCCGATGGCGATGCCGCTTGGTATGCCGCTGCCCGCGAATACCTTGACGAGTTCGCACTTTTCATTCCCGGCCATCACCTCGCGACCGGCATGAAACACGGCGTTGCCGCCGGCGCCTTTTCCAACGTGGCCTGTCTCAGCCCGCGCGGCGCCCAGTGGTGGACCGATTTGATGGCAGAAGACATCGACGCGGCGCTGGCCATCGAGAAGCGGATTTGCGCGTTCATGGACAGCCACATCGTTCCATTCCGCCAAACTTACGGCTATTCGAATGCCGCGCTCGACAAACTGCTCTGCGCAATCGGCGGCTGGGGCCCCGTCGGAACGGAGCTGCGCTGGCCATACCGCTCCATCGAGAAAGCCGAGGCAGACCGGCTCCGAGCGATCGCCCGAGCGGAGTTGCCCGAACTCTTCCGTTGAGCATGCGAAGATCCAACTTCAAGGACCGGACGGATTTCGCGGACCCTACGCACTGTGGCGCCAATGTATCTGACGGAAGAGCGCAAGCGCTCGACCGTCTGGATCTCGCCGTGCCATTTCGTCAATCGTCAGTCGGAATATGCGAGTCAGCCGCTATTGTCTCGATGTTGTTCCGGACATGCCGCACGCCATCGACAGCGAGTACCGCGAGTTCAACCTTGCGTGCCATTCCTATCGTTTCGACTTGTCCCTCAAGGGTCACGGTATGGCCGTCCGCGTGAACGTCAATACTGTCGATATCAAGGTCAGGGATGTTCTCGAGGTTCTCAGTCACCTTCGCTTCCAGTTCACCGCTGTCGTCGCGATCGATCATACCTGGGCGCAGCGAATCCTTGAGAGGATTCTCATTGCCATCCTCGTCCACACCGTCCACCCGGAAGCCACTATTGTCGTCTCGGCCGGAGTCATCTGAACCATAGGCGCGATTTGCCGAAGCGGCTCCTTTTGGCCCCTTATCGGCATAAGGCCAGCCTTCATCGATATTGCGCTCTTCGAGATCGCGATAGTCTTCTTCACGCGACAGTTCCTTGTCCTTCCCGGGCATGATGATCTCCATCGGTTGCGCTGTCTTGAAGAAACTCATCGGTCCCGAGATTGTTCAGGACCGGGTCCGGCGCTCAATGCCGGCGGGACACAATGGCACGCTGATCGCATCGCACTAGATATGGCGGCGAAAAGGTGATTGCATGGCGCCGTTTTCACAGGCTGCTTCGGCGCGTTGAGCCGGACGACGCAGAGCGCCGTTTGCGAAGGGAGCAGCAATGTCCGTATCATCTTTCAGCCTTGAGGGCCGTATCGCCGTCGTGACCGGTGCCAGCCGTGGGCTCGGCCAGGCGATCGCGCTGGCGCTTTCCGATGCAGGCGCGGATCTGTGTGTGACGGCGCGCGAGGAAGCTGCCCTTGCTGAGACCAGAGCGCGCATCGAGGCGCGCGGCAGGCGCTGTTATATTGCGGCCCAGGACGTGACCGACCTCGCGTCGATCGAAACGACCCTGTCAGCCTTTGAGGATTCGGCCGGCCATATCGACATTCTGGTCAACAACGCCGGCGTCGAGCAGGTGTCCCCGTCGCTGGATGTCCATGGCGAGCTCTGGGACCGGATCATCGACACCAACCTCAAGGGCTCCTTCTTCTGGGCACAAGCGACGGCCCGGCAGATGGCGCGGCAAGTCTCGGGCGGCAGCATCGTCAATCTCTGCTCACTAACTTCCTTCGTCGGCATTCCGACCGCGGTGCCCTACGGGGCATCGAAATCCGGACTGCTCGGGATGACGCGGGCGCTGGCCACGGAGTGGGCGGGAATGAACATCCGCGTCAACGCGATCGCGCCCGGTTATTTCCGTACCGCGATGACGGAGGACTTCTATCGTGACGAGGCCTGGCAGGCGCGCATGCTGGATCGGATCCCGCAACGCCGCTTCGGCGAAGCCGCCGACATCGGCGGCGCCGTGATTTTCCTCGCCAGCGACGCGTCCGCCTACATCACCGGCCACTGCCT
The DNA here is from genome assembly GCF_000377185.1 of Rhizobium sp. 42MFCr.1. Lineage (NCBI taxonomy): Bacteria > Pseudomonadati > Pseudomonadota > Alphaproteobacteria > Hyphomicrobiales > Rhizobiaceae > Rhizobium > Rhizobium sp. 42MFCr.1. Next base: position 27,979 of record NZ_KB897829.1, on the reverse strand, counting down.
TCCAGTCGACGGCGGTTTCCTTGCGTCAATCTGAGAGATCTTCCGCAGAACTCAGCCCTACGGCCGACCCTATCTGAACCGGTACGCGGCTTGCTCGGCTAATGAGTAGCGGGCGCCGCCGCCCAGGATCGGACTACCTTCCTGGCAATGCCGGCAGCAGCCTTTTGCATAAGTGTTTTCGCATGTTAGTGCCGTGGAGGCCAAACCGGTGCGAAGGGCAAGGCGGCTGCGGCGACGATCATGGAACACCTCGCAGCTGTGCGAAAAAGGCGTTGAAGGCGCCGATGGCGAGAGGTACGTACATAACGGCTACGGTGAAGCGCAGAGACCGCATGAGCGCAAAACCGTGCGAGGACTATCCGCGCCGTTTCCGGCGCAAACGAGGGCACCTGCAATGAGCGACGTTTCCTTTTACGACTATGCCAAGCTGAGTGCGGAGGCGAAAGCCAATCTCCTGCGCCGATCTGAGACCGATATTTCTGGTTTCATCGAAAAGGTGCGGCCGATCCTTGAGGCGGTGCGCGCTGAAGGCGACCGCGCGGTGGCGCGCTTCGGGCGGGAGCTCGACAAGGCCGACATCTCCGAGGATCGCATCAAGGTCAGCGAAGCCGAGTTCGACGCCGCCTTCAAGCTCGTCGATGACGCTGTCATCGACTCTATCAAGTTCAGCATCCAGAACATCCGCTCCTTCCACGAGGAGCAGAAGCCGCCGGCCATGTCGCTGAAGGAAATCCGGAACGGGGCCTTTGCCGGTGACCGGTTTACGCCGATCCGGTCCGTGGCACTCTACGTGCCGCGCGGCAAGGGCTCGTTTCCGTCAGTGACGATGATGACTTCGGTGCCGGCCGTGGTCGCAGGTGTTCCCGAGCTTGCCATCGTCACGCCACCGGCACCTGATGGCACGGTGGACGCGGCAACGCTGGTGGCCGCCCGCCTTGCCGGCGTCGAAACGGTCTACAAGGTCGGCGGCGCACAGGCGGTTGCGGCCGTCGCTTACGGCACGGAGACGATCAAGCCGGCGCTCAAGATCGTCGGTCCCGGCAGCCCTTGGGTGGTCGCGGCCAAGCGCAGCCTTGCCGGCGTCATCGACACCGGCCTGCCCGCCGGCCCCTCGGAAGCCATGATCTTCGCCGACGATACCGTGCATGGCGGCCTTGCGGCACTCGATCTCTTGATCGAGGCCGAGCATGGGCCGGACTCCTCCGCCTATCTCGTCACCCACAGTCGCCGCGTCGCGGAAGAGGCGCTCGCGGCCCTGCCGCAGCATTGGGCGCGGATGACCGAACAGCGCGTCGCCTTTTCCCGGACGGTCCTCTCGGGCACCTGCGGCGGCATCGTGCTGACTTCGTCGCTCGAAGAGAGCTACGAAGTCGTGAACGCCTTCGCGCCCGAGCACCTGGAAATCCTGTCGCGCGACGCCTTCGCCCATCTCGGCCATATCACCGAGGCCGCCGAAATACTGCTCGGCCTCCACACGCCTGTCAGCATTGCCAACTTCTGCCTGGGGCCGAACGCCGTGTTGCCCACGAGCCGCTGGGCGCGCACCTTCGGGCCGCTCTCGGTCACCGATTTCGTCAAGCGCAGTTCGATCGGCTACGTCACGGCGCCGGCATATCCTGAGTTTGCCCAACATGCCCACCGGCTCGCCGTCTACGAGGGCTTCTCCTCGCATGCCCACGCGGTCTCGCCGGTCCGCGACGCCTATCTGCGAAGGGATGGCGAACGCTGAAGATAGATAGCAGTGGCGTTGCCGATTATGCCTAAATCAACAACTCAAAGGACAAAGAGAGGGTAACCATGACAGACCAATCCATCAGACACCAATTCTCTCGCCTCGCCTTCGCCGTCGGCCTCGTCGGGCTGCTGACGCAGGCGCTGCCTGCCGGTGCGGCCGACATTCCAGCCAAGCCGGAGGCGGGCAGCTTCAAGCTCGGCATCGAGCCCTGGCTCGGCTACGGCCAGTGGCACGTGGCAGCCGCCAAGGATCTCTTCAAGAAGCAGAACCTCGAAGACGTCCAGATCGTCAATTTCACCGAGGACAAGGACATCAACGCAGCGCTGGCGAGCGGCCAGCTTGATGCGGCCAACATCGCCACCCACACCGCCATGGCGATGGTCGCCGCAGGCCTGCCTGTCAAGATCGTCTCGCTCCTCGATTTCAGCCTCTCGGCCGACGCGATCCTCGCCGGCGGTGACATCAAGAGCGTGGAAGACCTGAAGGGCAAGAACATCGCCTTCGAAGAAGGAACGACGAGCGACATCCTCCTCAACTACGCGCTGGCCAGCCACGGCCTCACCATCGATGACATCACCCGCGTGCCGATGCCGGCCGCCGATGCGGGCTCGGCGCTGATTGCCGGCCGCGTCCCCGTTGCCGTCACCTACGAGCCCTATATCTCCGCCGCCCGCGCCCAGGACAAGAACATCAAGATGCTCTTCGAGGCCGGCAAGGATCCGGGCCTCGTCTCGGACGTCTTCGTGGTGCGCGAGGAAGTGCTGAAGTCGAAGCCAGGCCAAGTGCTGGCGATGCTGAAGGCCTGGGACGCCGCGCTCGCCGACTACAAGGCCAACACGGCGGAAGACCGGACGATCATCGCCAAGGCAGTCGGCGCCTCGCCGGAAGATCTCGCGACCGCCTTCGACGGCGTGCAGTATTACTCGACCGCTGAAGCAGCAAAGGCCTTTGCCGGCGACTTCACCAGCAGGACCTTCGGCGACGTGCTCAAGGCGGCCAAGCAGGCTGGCATTCTGACCGCCGACGTATCGGCCGAGAAGATCATTGATCCCTCCTTCGTCGACGCTGCCAACAAGTAGCGGCGCTTCAAGAAACGGATAAGCCATGTCTGCTCCCGAAGCCTCCTCCACATCCAAGGGCGGCTCCCGAGCGCAACCGCGCGCGGGCGTCGGCCGACCGCCGAGCGCCTTCCGCATCGGCGATCCGCTCGGCGCGCACGCGTTCGTGGCGATTGCAGTCTGCGTCTTTGTGCTGCTCTTTGCGTTGTGGTGGGCGGCGACGGGGACGGGCTGGGTCAAGCCGATCTTCCTGCCGCACCCTGGCGCTGTTCTTTCCAAGATGGTGGAACTGGCGCTGGACGGTACGCTCTTAAGCGACGCCGGCGTCAGCCTTTACCGTATGGCGGTCGGCTTCGCGCTCGCCTCGGCGATGGCGATTCCGATCGGCATCATGATCGGCTGCTTCAAGACCTGGGAAGCGGCGATCGAACCCTTCGTCGATTTCGTGCGCTACATGCCGGTCGTAGCCTTCGTGCCGCTGACCATCCTGTGGGCCGGCACCGGCGATATTCAGAAATTCGTGATCATCTGGATCGGCACCTTCTTCCAGCAGGTGCTGATGGTGATGGACTGCGTCAAGCGCGTGCCGCCCGATTTCGTCGGGCTCGGGCGCACGCTCGGCCTCTCGGAAACGCGCATTCTGACACGCATCGTGCTGCCCTCGTCGCTGCCCGGCATCTGGGATACGCTGCGCATCAGCCTCGGCTGGGCTTGGACCTGGCTGGTGCTCGCGGAACTGGTCGCCGCCACGTCGGGGCTGGGATACCGCATCGTCGTCTCGCAACGCTATTTCCAGACGCAGACGATCATCGGCTACATCCTTCTGCTTGGCGTGCTCGGCCTGATCACCGACCAGAGCATGAAGGCGCTGGAGCGCGTCCTCTTCCGTTATGCGTCGAGGCATTGAGATGAGCGAGCCGAAACTGAAGCTACAGTCCCTCAACAAGTGGTACGGTTCGAAGAAGAACCGCATGCACGCACTGAGCGACATCGACCTGGAACTGGCCGATAACGAATTCGTCTCACTGGTTGGCGCGTCCGGCTGCGGCAAGAGCACGCTCCTGTCGATCGTCGCGGGCCTGCAGGGCTTCGACGACGGCGTGCTCCTGACGGACGGGGTGCCGATCGTCGGACCGGGCCTCGACCGCGGGGTCGTCTTCCAATCCTATACGCTTCTGCCCTGGCTGACGGCGCAGCAGAACGTGGAATTCGCGCTGAGCGCCGCGGGGCTCACGGGTGCGGAGTGCCGCGACGTCGCGCGCCACCATATCGAGTTGGTGAAACTCGGTCGCTTCGCCGACAGCTTTCCCTCCGAACTCTCCGGCGGCATGAAGCAGCGCGTGGCGATCGCTAGGGCCTTGTCTTATCGGCCCAAGATGCTGCTGATGGACGAGCCGTTCGGCGCACTCGATGCCCTCACCCGCCACCAGATGCAGGAGCTTCTGACCCAGATCTGGGAAGAGCACCGCCTGACCGTGCTCTTCGTCACCCACGACGTCGAGGAGGCCGTCTACCTTTCGGACCGGATCGTCGCCATGAGCATCAATCCCGGCCGCATCAACGCGACCTTCCACGTCGGCCTCGCCCGGCCACGGCATCAGGACATGATCGCCACGCCGGACTTCATCGCCCTGCAGAAGGACGTGCTCGCCGCCATCCGCGCCGGATCACAACAGGACGACGGCCACTGATCTCGTTCGCGGTGCTTTGTCGAGCATCGGACGGGGGACGAACCAGCAGGGTCAGGGCCCGCCGTCCTTACCCGCGCGGCTCCAATCGCCGATGAACCCTCTTTGGCGCGGCGTATCGGTTCCAGACCTCTCGGCGTCTTCGCCTAATCGGCGACCGATCAATGTCGGCGACGTGTCAGCGCAATGCGAGACAACTGCCTCCTTCCAACTTCTCGTCTGACGGCAGGAGCGCGTGGTAGTGGAAAACCATTGCAGGGAGCCTTCCGAGGAAAAATCTTTCACCCTATGACCGCACACACGAAAAAATAAAATCTATGTAATATATATACTATGTGCCAGTCTTTCCCGACTTGCCCGCCTGCCCGTCCGGCAGCAGCGTGAAGCAGCAACGGGAGATTGAAAATGACGCGACAGATCAAGCTTGGTGCATTCCTTCCCGGTGGCGGGCAGCACATTGCGTCCTGGCGTCATCCGGATCAGCCGCTCGACGGGGCGACGAGCCTGAAGTTTCACATCGAGCTTGCGCAGGCGGCCGAACGTGGTCTTTTCGATGCCTATTTCCTGGCGGACGGGCTGGCGGTGGCTTTCGGCGGCGGCATCGAAGGCGGCAATGCAAAGGTAGCCGGGTTCGAGCCCGTCACGCTGTTTTCAGCCCTGGCGCCCTTCACCGAAAATCTCGGTTTCATAGCGACGGCGTCAACCACTTACGAGGAACCCTATTCGGTCGCCCGCAAATTCGCTTCGCTCGACCTGATCTCCGGCGGGCGCGCCGGATGGAACGTGGTGACCACCGCAACCGAAGCCGCGGCACGGAATTTCAACCTCGACAAGCAAATCCCTCATGCCGCACGCTACCGCCGGGCCGAAGAGCATCTCGCGGTGGTGAAGAAGCTTTGGGAAAGTTTCGAGGATGACGCCTTTATCCGCGACCGCGAAAGCGGTGTCTATTTCGATGTTGACAAGGTGCATCGCACCAATCATCGCGGCGAGCACTTTTCCGTCGAGGGGCCGCTCAATGTTCCGCGTTCGCAACAGGGACATCCGGTGATCGTGCAGGCCGGACAATCCGATGACGGGCGCGGACTTGCGGCGGCGACCGCCGAAGTCATCTTCACGGCACATCAGAAGCTCGAAAGCGCGCGGGAATTCTACCGGGATGTCAAGAACCGTGCCCGCGCCTTCGGCCGCGATCCGTCCCATGTCCTGATCATGCCTGGTGTCTCGCCTTTCGTCGGCCGGACAGAGGCCGAGGCGCGTGAAAAATACGAGCGACTGACGAGCCTGATTGTGGAGGAGGACGGACTGGCGCTGATCAACGCGCTGACCGGTGGCGAACTCGACCTTGCCGGCTGCGATCTCGATGGTCCGCTGCCGCTGGCGCCGCCGACAGAGGGGATGAAGAGCCGGCAGGAGCTGATCCGCCGCATCGCGGACGACAACGATTTTTCTATTCGCCAGCTCTATCAATGGATCGCGTCCGCGCGCGGCCATTTCACGATCGTCGGCTCGGCCGAACAAGTCGCCGATACGCTGCAGGAATGGTTCGAGAACGAGGCTGCGGACGGCTTCAATATCCTGCCGCCCTGGCTGCCTACCGGCCTCAACGATTTCGTGGATCTCGTCATTCCCGAACTGCAGCGCCGCGGGCTGTTCCGGACTGCTTATGAAGGCAAGACGCTGCGCGAAAATCTCGGGCTGCCATTTCCCCACACGAGGTGGAGTGCCGCCTACACCGAAGCCGCCGAATAAGCGAAACCGCAAAAGGAGCACTGGCCATGGCCCTGGATACGGAACAGCAGATCGCCCTGCAGAGCTATAACATCACCTCTTTCTGGCGGCAGAAGCCGGTGCGGGAGGCCCTGGCATTCTTGCGCAATTTCCTGTCGCGCTATGGTCTGCTGATTGTCTTTGCGCTCTTTTGGGAGATCGCACCGTCGCTCGGCTGGACCAATCCGGCTGTGTTGCCGCCGCTGGGCGCGATTTTGCGGGCCCTCTGGAACGGCGTTACCGTCGGCACCTTCTCCGGCGACATTCTCATCAGCCTGCAGCGCGCGGGCACAGCCTTTGGCGCGGCAGTCGGCGTCGGCATTCCGCTCGGCCTGTTCATGGGGCATATCCGGATCATCGAGCGCAGCCTCGATCCCATCCTGCAACTGTTCCGCCAGACCTCGGCGCTCGCGCTTTATCCGGTCTTCATCCTGCTGCTCGGTCTCGGCGAAACCTCGAAGATCTTCGTGATCTTCTGGGCGACGCTCTTCCCGATCCTGCTCGCCACCATCGGCGGCGTGAAGCAGGTGGATCCGAAGTTGATCGAGATGGCACGCGTCTATGGCACCAAGCCGCTCACCGTCTTCCGCCGTGTGGTTTTGCCGGCGGCCCTGCCGCAAATCTTCGTGGGCCTTCGACTCAGCGCCACGACCGCACTTCTGCTGCTCATCGCCGCCGAAATGATCGGCGCCAATTCCGGCATCGGCTTTCAGGTGATGAACGCCCAATACAACTTCCAGATTCCATTGATGTTCGCCGCCATCCTTTTGCTCGCCCTCCTCGGTCTGTCGGCGAATTTCATTCTGGAGACCCTGCAGGCCCGGCTCTGCCGCTGGTCCAAGGTCAAGAACTGATCATCCGCATATCTCAGCCCTTCCACTCCAAACTTTCCACGGAGACTAACATGCAGATTTCCCGTCGCTCCTTCGGCCGCATGGCCGCCGCCGCTAGCCTTCTCCTCGCGGGCACGGCTGGCACCGTCTTCGCAGCCGAGCCCGAGCAGGTCACCATTCGCTATCTCGCAAGCCAAGGCGGCCTTTCCGGTCACGAGCTTGCCGAAGCACTCGGCTATTTCAAGGATACGGGCATCACCTTCAAGAATGTCGGCTATGCCCAGGGCGGGCCTGCCTCGCTCTTCGCGCTGGCTTCCGGCGACGTCGAACTCGGCAGCGCGGCGACGGCCGCCGTCCTGAACTCGATTGCTGGCGGCAATGATTTCGTCGCCGCCTATGCGTCGAACGGCATCAACAAGACCACCGAGAGCATTTTCTACACGCTTGAAGGCAACCCGATCAAATCCATCAAGGATCTCGCCGGCAAGACGATCGCTGTCAACACGCTTGGCGCCCACCTCGACTATACCGTACGCGAGGCGCTCCACTCCGTCGGCCTGCCGGAAAACGCCGCCAAGCTCGTGGTCGTGCCCGGCCCGCAGCTGGAACAGGTCCTGCGCTCAAAGCAGGTCGACATTTCGGCTTTCGGCTATTGGCAGAAGACTTTTGAAGGCGCCGCCCTGAAGAACGGCCCCCTTCAGAAGGTTTTCGGTGACACGGATGTTCTCGGCGAAATCGCCGGCGGCTTTGTCGTGCTGCGCCGCGACTGGATCAAGCAGCATCCGGCCGCCGCCAAGACCTTCGTCGAGAAGTCGCAGGCCGCGCTCGAATATGCCCGCCTCCATCCCGAGGAAACGAAAGCTGTCATCGCCAAGGTTCTTGCCTCGCGCAACGAGAACCCTGATATCGCGCAGTATTTCACCGGTTACGGCGTGCGCGAGGGCGGCAAGGCCGTTCCACGCGACTTGCAATTCTGGATCGACATCCTCGCCCGCGGCGGCGTCCTGCAGCCGGGACAGCTGAAGGCCGAGGATATTCTTTACGATCCGGCGAACTTCGCCGTCGCCGCGAATTGAGGAAGCAGACAGATGGCACTCGCTGAACTTGCCACGCGTGGAGAGGTGACGATCCGGAACCTTTCCAAATCCTTCTCGATCAACGGGCGCCATCTCAATGTGCTCCAAGCGGTCAATAACCAGATTCGCGCCGGTGAGAGTCTGGCTATTGTCGGAGCCTCTGGCTCCGGCAAGACGACCCTGCTCAGGGTTCTCGCCGGCCTCGAAGAGGCCGACCGAGGCGAGGTATTGATCGACGGTCAGCCGGTCCATGGTGTGGGCACCGATCGTGCCGTGATCTTTCAGGAGCCACGGCTTCTCCCTTGGCTGAGCGTGCTCGACAACGTCGCCTTTCCGCTGGAAAACCGCGGATTGCGAAAAGCAGAGGCTCGGGATCGCGCCCGACACTACGTGGAACTCGTCGGTCTCGGCGATTTCACCGAGGCGCTGCCGGCCCAGCTCTCGGGAGGCATGGCGCAGCGTGTCGGCATCGCAAGGGCGCTAGCGGTGAAACCGGAAATTCTGCTTCTCGACGAGCCCTTCGGCGCGCTTGATGCCATGACCAAGATCACGATGCAGGAAGAGCTGGCGCGCATCTGGCGGGAGGAAAAGGTCACCATGATCCTGGTAACCCACGATCTCGAGGAGGCCGTCTACCTTGCCGACCGGGTCCTCATTCTCGCCAAGGAGAAAGGCGGCCGCACACGCGAGATCGACATCGACCTGCCACGCCCACGTAACCGGAGCGAGGCGCGTTTCGTCAAGTTCCGCGAGCAACTCTTGAACGAGTTCGGGCTGCACTGACCGCGGGCCTGGAACACAAACAGAAGAACGTTTATCCAGCAGATCAGCGACCGTGCGGCGAACGCCGTCCGCCCACGATCGAGGCCGAGGGTCGGGAGGCTGTTCGCGAGATCGTTGCGGCCGGCGGCTGTGTTGGTTTGTTTCCCGGGCCGAGTTTGGACGGGGCCGATGCTTTGTTCCTTTGGAAATCGTGGGGGCCGACGACATGCTTATGGACGAGGCCCTGATCTGTCTCAAGGAGCGAACCGGAGCCAAGCCAGTCAACGCCTTCTTCAAGATCGCGCGGTCGGAGGACCTCGTCAAACATTGATGAAGGCGGGTGCCGGCCGTTCTATTCCGCGACGGCGTCCCTCAACGATCGACAACACCTTATCGCAAACTCCGAAATGCCGCCCTGATCTCTTCGCTGAACAGTTTCGGTTCCTCCCAGGCGGCGAAGTGGCCTCCCTTCGAGGCGCGGTTATAGTAGACCAACTTGGGATAGGCGCGGGAGAGCCATTCCTTCGGGGGCTTGTAGACCTCGCCGGGGAAAACAGTCACGCCGACGGGCACCTGAATCGCCGTAAGCTTCGCGCCTGAGACCGTGTTCTCCCAGTAGATGCGTCCGCTCGAAGGCCCGGTGTTCGTCAGCCAGTAGAGGGTGATGTTGTCGAGGATCATGTCCTTTGTCAGAGCCTTTTCAGGTTCACCGCGCGTGAAGACCCAGTCTGCGATCTTGTCATAGAGCCAGGCAGCTAGGCCGACTGGAGAGTCCGCAATACCGTAACCGACAGTTTCCGGACGCGTATTCATGATGGCGGCGTACCCGAAGCCATTATTCAGAAAATCCCTGGCATCGTCGAAGATCTTCTTCTCGTCGGGAGAAAGAGTCGCGGGGGCCGGGGCGCCGTTCTTGAGCGCCTGGGCAGCGTCCGGCGGAAAGGTGGTGCCCCGCTCGATCCGGTTGACGTGAATGCCGAGTAGGCCTTCCGGTGCCCGCCGGCCAAGGGCATCGGAAATGATCGCGCCCCAGTCACCGCCTTGGGAGACGTAGCTTTTGTAACCTAGACGCTTCATGAGCACGTCCCAAGCGCTCGCGATGCGCTGGGGGTTCCATCCGGTCGTGTTCGGCTTCTCCGAAAAACCGAAGCCCGGGATGGACGGCAGCACGAGGTGGAAGGCGTCTTCGGCCTTGCCTCCGTGCGTCGTTGGATCGGTTAGCGGGCCAATCACATTGAGGAGTTCGAACACTGAGCCCGGCCAACCATGCGTCATGATCAACGGCAGCGCGTTCTCGTGCGGGGAACGCACGTGAATGAAATGAATATCAAGCCCGTCGATGTTCGTCAGGAACTGCGGAAAGGCATTCAGCCTCCTCTCGGCGTTGCGCCAGTCGTAGCCGGTCTGCCAGTATTCGACGAGACCGCGCAGCTTTTCCGGCTGGACGCCTTGGGATCGATCTGTGACGGTCTCACCGTCAGGCCAGCGCGTGGCGGCGAGCCGCCGCCGCAGGTCAATCAATTCCGCTTCAGGAACCTCGGCCTTGAAAGGGCGAATTTCGCCGTTCCAGCCCGGTTTCGCCATTCTGGTTTCTGCCGCTTTCGCAAGCGACGGCAACACCGCGGTCGACAGGGCGATAGCCGTTCCCCCGAACAACAGCGTCCGACGAGAAAGGTCGATGGCTTCTACCTTGGCACTTGCTGTCATGACGTATCCTCCTCCTTTGTCGGACTATTTCACGGTCTCAAGGAGCTTCGCATTCTTGGTGACGATGTATGTCGCCAATTCCGAAGCCTTGCCTTCGCCGACGTTGCGCGCGGAATGGACAACGCCATCGGGGATGAACAGGGTCTCGCCAGCTTTGAGCGTCAGGGCTTCCCTGCCCTCTAGCTTGTATTCGAGTGTCCCTTCGAGAACGTAGGCAACTTCCTCGCCAGGATGTCTATGATTCACTGCGAAAGCGCCGGGATTGAAGTCGACGCGCACCTGGACGACTTCCTTGCCGGCGACGCTGATGTCCTCCTTCACCAGATCGGTCCGCTGAATTTCGGGCTGCTGGGCCTGCGCGGGCTGGTAGATGACGGCGGCAGCGACAAGAGCCGCGGAGACGATAAACCGTGCGTTCATGGATTGCTCCTTCGTTGGCACTAGCAGGCGCAACCAATGCCCCATGCTTCCGAGCCAAAATCGGACCGTTCGGTATCCCGGATATTTCTGATGCCGGTCGCAAATGTATCGGAACCAAGCCAACCGAGGGTCTGGATACAATGCAATACAAAATCGTCCGCCGCAGATTCTGCGTGGCTTGACGATATGTTGCATATGCATCATTATGCCTTACAGGGAATGAGCCCAACGGTCTCTCCTGTACAATATCATCATTCTAGAACAAACATTCTGTTGCGTACGCAACATACAGGCAAATTGGTACGGAACTGGTTGGCGACGGTCTCGCCAAGCTTCCGCAATCACTATCGTCGCCTCCAGAGGCGAGCAACAACACACGAAGGAGCCTTGAAATGTTGAAACACTCGATACCCCTCCTTTCCTCGCTCATGCTGAGCGCGGCATCGGCTGGTTCAGCCGGCGCTTCTCCCAGCAGCATCCATGCCGAGATCGGATACATAGAGGTAGCCCCCGACATCACGCTTCGACGCATGGTCGCCCACAGCGCCGCGCCTAAGGGGACTGTTCTCTTCCTCCACGGATTTCCGGAGACGCTACTCGTCTGGAAGGATATCGCGAACGCACTTGCGCGGGACTACGAAGTCCATGCTATCGATTGGCCAGGCTACGGAATGTCATCGCGACCCGCAGTCGCGACGTTCTCGTATTCGCCACGAGACTATGCCGACATTCTGAGAGCCTACATCAAGTCTGCGCATGTCGATCGCTCAAGGCTGACAATTTACGCGACCGATATCGGATCGCTTCCCGCATTGCTGGCAGCGATTGAGGAACCTGATATCGCCAAGAACATCGTCGTCGGAGACTTCGCTCCGTTCAACAGGCCCGAATACATGTACAAGAGCCTCCAGAACCTCAAGAGCGAGCCGGCGGCATCCAAAACCCGTATCCACATGAACGGGACGAGCGCGGAAATCCTTGCAAACGCCTATCGCCGCGGCCTGCCACCCGAGGAACAGTTCGACCTTCCGGCCGAGGTGCTGAAGGACATGACGGAGGGATGGGGGCACGGCGACATCACGTCCGCTGACGCGTTCTACCAATACTACTCGCACTTCACGCGCGACCAGGACTATCTCGAAGAGCACCTCGGTGAACTCAAGACTCCCGTCAAACTCGTCTGGGGCGAAAAGGACCTCTACATCAAGAAAGAGATGGGAGAGGAATTTGCGCGGCGAACCGGTGCGCCCATGACTGTTTTGCCGGGTATCGGCCACTACCCGCACCTCCAGAAACCTCAGAATACTGTCGCTGAAATACGGGCGGCGAAGTAGCGCCGACGAAGCGTGGTCTGTAAGACAACGGCCCTGCCCGATGAGCGCAAAGGCTATCGTGCAGGACTGGGATCAACGGCGTCGCCGAGGCTTTGCTTCACGTTGAGAAAGTTAAGGAACCGAGGCGCCGAGATCGTCTTCACTTCTGCTCGTCTACTCTCGGAAGACTCTCGGCAACGCCAATGATGGCTTTTGCACCAACATCGCCAACGAGCTGGCTGGCTTTCCGCTGCGCCTCGCGCCAGGCAGGCGCGGCGTCATTGAGGAGCTTTTTTCCAGAATCCGAAATGACGACCGGTCTACTGCGGCCGCCATCCGTCGGAAGCTCTTCGATCCAACCTTCTGCAAGAAGCGGTGCAAGACTGCGGGTCAAGGTCGTCCGATCCTGAAAGTTTGCGCGGCCGATCTCGGCGCGGCTAGCACCACCCAGTTTTGCAATCATGATCAACATCGAGAACTGCGATGCATTGAGGCCGTAGTCACGCAATTCCTGATCATAGATGTTTGTAATCACCCGGGAGATGCGCCTGCTCCTCGTCATCAAGCACCCGGATACGACCTCGCTGACGATATCAGAGTTGGAATCACGTCGATCCATGGCCATCTCGCCCCAGCATTCAATCGGATCTCGTTTTGTAGTGCATATGCAACATTTCGTCAATTGAGCTGCTTTGTCGACATGTCCATTAGACTTTCAGATCGCCAACCTACTCCGGCAGACCCGCTAGTCGTAGGCCTTCGATGTATTTGGCCATGAGCGTCTTATCGAGATAGGGTGCACGCGAACTGTAACGCTCGATCGAGAAGTCAGGATTGACCTTCAGAAGTTCGCGCGCGGCCTGGCGCGCCTCTTCAAGCCGCCCCAGTTGGGCGTAGGTCGCTGCAAGCAGGCGATAGGCGGGCCCAAGCTCGGCCATTTTCTCCAGAAGGGACAGTGCCTCCAAATATTTTCCCGAAAGAAATTTGGCTGCGGCGATATCCCAGAGATACCAGTCGGGGCGGCTCGGATTGAGGCGAACGGCAAGCTCTCCCATCCTAACGGCATCGTCAAGGCGCCCAAGATAACCAAGGGCATCGCAATATTCGGCGAGGAGGTCACAGTTGCTGGGAGCCAGTTCTCGGGCACGCTCATAGCAGGCTACGGCTCGCTCGGCCTCTCCCCTCCAAAGGTGAACGACGCCAAGAGCCCAGTGGGTATCAGCGTCGATCGGGTTTAGCTTCAGGGCTTTGCTTAGCAGGGCCGATGCGGTCGCAAGCGCGGTATCGATTTCAACGATTTCGTTCCATTTCAGCTTCCGAAGCTCGATCCAGGCCAACCCGATGTAAGGCCGCGGAAACTCCGGATCATCGGCTATCGCGGCGAGATACATTTCCCGCGCAAGTCGCACATCCTCTTGGCTCGAGCCCTGATGAAGATGCCGGCCCCGCAAATACAGATCGTAGGCTTTCAGCGATGTAACAGGCTTGCTCAGGGCGCGTTGACGCTCCGCCTCTTCTATCTTGACGCTCAGCGCGGCCGGTATGGAGCGGGACAGCTCGTCCTGAATGTGAAAGATGTCGATAAGGTCGAAGTCGTATTTTTCCGCCCAGATTCGTTCACCCGAAACATTGATGAGGTTGGCACTCACCCTGACACGATTGCCAAGTCGCCTCACGCTCCCCTCGAGGACGTAGTGCGGGATTGACTCGGCGTGCTGTTGCTCTGAGGGCGGTTGTTGAGCGACAACGATCAGCCTGGAGAACCGCGCCAAACCTGCCGCGACATCTTCTGTTAATCCCGCCGCGAAATAATCCTGGTCTGGATCGCCGCTGAGATTTGAGAACTTCGAAACGTACAGCAATGTTCTGTTCGGCGAAAACTCCGGCCCAAGGCGCGTTCCGACCGACTGCACGGCAGGCTTGGGTGTCGCAATAAACTCAGGATTCGCCCCTTCTGCACCGTCGTCGACGATGATGTTGAAGATGCGAATTGGCCGCTCGATGTTCTTCAGTGCGTGCTCGCCCACATCTTCGAAGCGGATGCCCAGACGCTTGCCTAAGGTGTCGCGCACCGATGCGGATATCGCTATGCCTCCCGGTTTCGCGACATTCTCAATGCGAGCTGCAACGTTCACGCCATCGCCGTAAACATCGTCGTCCTCGAAGATAAGGTCGCCGATATTTATACCGATCCGAAATTCTATCCTGCGATCGCCGGGGACACGCGCATTGCGTTTCTGCATCTCCGATTGGATCTCGATCGCGCACAGGACCGCCTCTTCAGCAGTCTGAAACTCCGTCAGCATCCCATCGCCAACAAGCTTGATTGTATGGCCCTGATACAACGCGATTTTCACGTCCCAAAGTTCGTGTCGGTGCAATTTTAGAGCGGAAAGTGTGCCTTTCTCGTCGATCCCCATCAGTCGACTATAGCCGACCACGTCAGAGGCCATGATGACAGAAAGCCGTTGCTTCATTGTCGCCCACCCCCATCAAGTCAGCCAATGGCCACTCAGATTAGCATATACGCAATGTCGAGACACTTCCTGGCGCGCTCAAGAATTCGTCTTCGCTCGCCCCGTGGCGGACGGTGTCCACTTCGCGCCAGAAGCAGCCTGCGCTATAAGTTACAACCTGGACATGGACCTTGAGGTCTGCACCCACGTCGAATGTTAGTAGCCTCCGTGTCAGGGCGAGTGATACAGAAATTCGAGGTGCCCATATGAAACTCATAACGGGTTGGCTCACCTGCAAGCAGGGAATGCGAGAGGCGTTCCTTGCCGCTATGGAGCCGCATGTTGTGTCCACGCGCGCTGAGCCAGGCTGTGTGTTTTTTGAGTATCATCGGCACAAGGATGAAGACGACGTGGTGGTTCTGATCGAAGGCTTTCGCGATGCGGAGGCACACGAGTTCCATAGGCGAACCCCGCACATGATCGCGATGCAGGCCGATGTGCGGCGGCTCCTGGCAAGATTGAGTTTGATCGAGACGGTCTCGGATGAAGTCGCACGTTATGATCTCGATTTCATCGCAAATCCGCCGGGCCCCTATCGTCCTTAGTCCTGCAGGCAGCTTGCACGTCGATGTGCGTGCTCCCACAGCACCGTTCGCACCCGCCGCTGTCGTTGGCAATCGTAAAACACCCAAGCCTGTTGATGTGCTACATTGTCACCACGTGCTTTTGTGGCGGGAGGGATCGAGAATGCAGCGCAAGCTGGCCACGATCATGGTCGGAGATTTCGTCGGCTCCACCCCTGCGATGGAAACGGACGAGGAAGGAGCGATCACCCGGATTGACGCTGTCCTCGACACTGTTCGCATGGTCATCCAGCGCCATGATGGCCGCGTCTTCGGCACCGCGGGCGATGCCCTGCTCGCCGAGTTCGGCAGCCCAGTCAATGCGCTTAGGGCCGCCATCGAGGCGCGCGCCGAGATCGCTGCCCTTCCTGGCTCGAGTGGCGGCGACATGCGTTTCGGCCTGCATGTCGCGGATGTCGTCGTCGTGGGCTCGGACTTGCGCGGCGATGGCGTGAACATAGCCGCGCGAATTGAGGCGTCTGCGCCACCTGGCGCAATCGAGGTTTCGGGGGTGCTTTACGACCAGGTCCGTCGGGTCTCGCCTTGTGGATTTGAAGACATCGGCGAACGTCGACTGAAAGGAATTTTCGAGCCGATACGGATTTACCGGGTTACTGAACTGGTGGACCGCCACCTCTATCAGTTCGCTCCAACACGATCCTCTCCCAATGCTGCACAGCCTCCCCGGACAAACTCGATCGCCGTGGCGCGGTTCGACATTGCGCCCGGCGCCATTGCGGATCAATCCTTCCTGGCGGACGGCATCACCGACGACCTGACTCTTGAACTGAGCCGGCTGAAGGGGTTGTTTGTCAGTTCCCGTTCGGCCGCGACCGCACTGACGACCAAAGACCCGGTCGAGATCGGCCGCCTTCTCGGCGTCGGCTACGTCGTCAGCGGCTCGATCCGGCAAGCGGGCGACGACCTCAGGGTCAACATCTCGCTGACGGAAACCGGAGAGGGTCTCGTCATCTGGTCCGATCGCATAACGCGTCCGTTTCGCGAACTGCTTGATGTCATGGATGAAATCATCGCGCGTGTCGCAGCAACCGTGTCCGGACGGGTCGAGCAGTCGGAACTTGCGGCCGCGCGGCTAAAGCGCCCGGAGAACATGACGGCCTATGAGTATTACCTACGGGGACTGGACCATCATCGCTTGGTTGGCGTTTCGGACACCCACATACACGAAGCCATGACCTGGTTCGAGCGGTCAATGACCGCTGATCCCGGTTTCGGCCGCCCCTTCGCCATGCACGTCTGCTCGTGGAGCAACTTGCCAAGCTTTGACCTTCATGAGGCCGAAAAGCAGGTTGCGCATGCGCTTGCACTCGACCCGACCGACCCGGAAGCCCATCGCATCATGGGCGCGATCAAGATGAAATCGGGCGACTTCGCCTCGGCGCGTTACCATCACATACGCGCCAAGGAACTCGCTCCGAACGACGCCTATATTCTCGGCCGCAGCGCCGCGTTCTATGTCTATGTCGGAGAGGCTGAGCACGCCCTTGGAATGCTTGATCGTGCCGAGACACTCGATCCCTTTCTGCCGGTCTGGATCACTGAAGAGCGGGTGGCGGCCCTCTACGCGCTGGACCGCTTCGAAGACATGATGCGCGTCGCCCTGACACTACCGTTTCAGACCAGGCGGACGTTGCTTTATCAGATCGCGGCTAGCATGGCCTGCGGCAACAGCGGAAAGGCTGAACTCTTGGTTCGGCAAGCGCTTTCCCTCGATCCGGGCCTGTCTGCGATATACATCCGGATGCAGGAGACCTATGCCGACGAGTCCGTCACCGAAGCCCTGATCGAGCGGAACTGCGATGCCGGCCTGCCGCCAAAGCCGCGGAAGCCTACACCCCGCAAGAAATCAACTTTGCTGAGATGACGAACGGCCGATCAGCCACCCACGCGGCGCAGAACAGGTGGCGTCACGGAGCTTCACCTGGCTCAGCATGGAGCGCGGAAGCCCGGCCGCCCCGCACTGGACCGGCAGAGCCGCCACGGTCGATCACTACTTAATCTGGCGCCCCTACTCTCCAGCCTGCCTGAGGGGCGTGAAGCCGATCTGCATGCGCTGCGGATTTTCCTGGCGGAGCGTGCGCAGCATCTCCTCATACTCCCGTTCGGCTTCTGCCGTGACCGACGGTCGAACCTCCTGCAGGGCCATGGCGAAATTCTCCTTTGTCACCGTCGACGCAGTCAGAGACTGACGCAGTGCAATCAGCCCTGCTCGCCGTGTCAGGTCTTCGAGATCTGCCCCTGTAAACCGCTCCGTCTTGTCGGCGAGTTCATCGAGATCAACATCGTCGGCGAGCGGCATCTTCTTCGTATGGATGCCAAGGATCTTCCGCCGCGCTTTTGCATCCGGCACGGGAACATAGACCAGTTCGTCAAAGCGCCCCGGTCGCAGCAGTGCCGGATCGAGCAAATTCGGCCGATTGGTCGCTGCCATCACGACGACGCCCTGCATGTCTTCCAACCCATCCATTTCGGCCAGTAGCGTGTTGACGACCCGCTCGGTCACCGCCGGCTCACCCAGCCCGCCGCCGCGGACGGGGGCCAGCGAGTCGATTTCATCGATGAAGATGACGGTCGGGGCAACCTGTCGTGCGCGTTCGAAGAGCCGCGAAACCTGCTGCTCGGACTCGCCGTACCATTTCGAAAGCAGATCGGACGATTTGGTTGCCACGAAGTTCGCTTCGGCTTCGCGCGCCACGGCCTTTGCCAACAGTGTCTTCCCGGTCCCAGGAGGTCCAAACAAGAGAAATCCCTTTGCAGGGCGAATGCCCATCTGCCTAAAGGACTGCGGTGACCTGAGCGGCAGTTCCACCCCTTCCTTCAGTCTCATCTGCGCTTCGTCCAAACCTCCGACATCGTCCCAACGGACGTTCGGCGCCTGGATCATGATTTCGCGCAACGCGGAAGGTTGAATGCGCTTCATGGCGGACGTGAAATCGTCCTGAGAGACCGTGAGCTTTTCAAGGATCTCGGTTGGGATACCCTGCTTCAGATTGATATCGGGAAGAACACGGCGCAGCGCATCCATCGCCGCTTCGCGAACCAACGCACCGAGATCCGCTCCGACAAAGCCGTAGGTCGTCCTCGCGATCTCATCGAGATCGGTGTTCTCGGCGAGTGGCATGCCCCTGGTGTGGATCGCGAGCACCTCGCGCCGGCCGCGCTGGTCCGGTACGCCAATGACGATTTCGCGGTCGAAACGCCCGGGACGGCGGAGCGCCTCGTCAATCGCGTCTCGCCTGTTCGTCGCGCCGATGACAACAATATTCTGCCTCGGCTCCAGCCCATCCATAAGGGTTAGCAACTGGGCGACAATTCGCCGTTCGACTTCTCCGGTCACCTGCTCGCGCTTTGGCGCGATGGAGTCGATTTCGTCGATGAAGATGATTGATGGCGCATTCTGCGAGGCTTCCTGAAAGACCTGCCGCAAACGTTCCTCGGACTCCCCGTAGCGGCTGCCCATGATCTCGGGACCGGCGATGTGGTAGAAGTTGGCTTCCGTCTCATTGGCGACAGCACGGGCCAACAGCGTCTTGCCGGTGCCCGGGGGGCCATAGAGAAGCACGCCCTTTGGCGGTTCGATGCCGAGGCGCTGAAACAACTCGGGATGGCGCAGTGGCAGCTCCACCATCTCGCGGACTTGCTCGACAGAGGTGCCGAGTCCGCCGATATCGTCGTACGTTACGTCAGCTCGGCGTGCTTCCTTCGGTTCCTCAAACTGCGAACGCAATTCGACAACCGTCTGCTCGTTCATCTGGACGATGCCTCTCGGCTGTGTCGAGACAACGACGAGCCTGATTTCCTGCAGACCGTAGGCGGGAAGATCGAGTACGCTCCGTAGCAGCGGGTCCGCAGCGCGGGGATCTCTTACGCGTTGCTGGACTGAGGTCGATACAACGTCGCCGGCCACCATTGGGCGGTGAAGAAACGTGCGCTGCAAAGCTTCACCCGGTCCCTGCAACACCAGGTTCTTCTGCGCCGGCGCGAGGACAACCTTCGTCGCCGGCCTGACCTCCGCCTTGCGAACTTCGATATGGTCGCCGCTTGTTGCGCCTGCATTTACGCGCTGAAGGCCGTCGAGCCTGATCAGGTTCAGGCCCTCATCATCGGAATAGGGCCCCATCGCGATCGCGGCCGTATGCCGCTTGCCGATGAGCTCAATAAGCTCGCCTTCTCGTACGCCGAGCTTGGTCATCGCCTTCGTGGAGACGCGGGCGATGCTCGCTCCCGTATCCTGCGGTGGCATATTGGCAACCTGCAGCGTGAGGATCTGATCGTCGGGGACAGACATGATACCTCCAAAATCGCTTGTGATGAAACGCTGCGCTGACAGCTAGAGAGCTTACGGAAAAGACAAGCGGTTTTCATGCGAACACGTAAAAAGACTTGCGCTTCCTTGCCGCCGACACGACGGATCCGCCTACTGATATTCGAAACGCGTGATGGAGCGAATTATACAGAGGTATAGGTGAGCGACCGTTTCACGGTTGGACAAAGTGCTCCAGTGGTCCACCGGTTGAGCCTCGGTGGAAAGCCGCAAAACTCGGAAGCTTCACAATCCCCTCGAGTTTTACGCAGCCTTCGCCCCCAGGCAGCCATCCAAGCTCTCCCCAAGCCCGATATTCCGCCAGGCTATCGACGAATGCGCGGATGCCGCCGACTACTACAGTGGTTTAGCGGACCGGACTGACCGTCGAACAGGTGCGGACCCGTATGGACACAAAAAGGGCCGGCTGGGATAGCCGACCCTTCTTTACTGTCAGGTTTACGCTGAGTTAGAGGCCGTTGTCCTTCATGATCTGGCCTGCATTTTCCTTTGTCACCTTGAGCGTCGGCAAGACGACATTCTTTTCGACTTTTTCTCCGCCGAGATACTTGATCGCCTGACGCAGGCCTTCCGCGCCCGGCGTTGCATAGAGGAAGGTCGCACTGAGTTCACCATTGTTCACCCAGGTCACGCCTTCTCCGGGAAGCGCATCGATGCCGATGAACTTGATGTCCTTCTCACGTCCGGCATCCTTGGCAGCGAGGTAGGCGCCATAGGCCATCGGATCGTTGTGGCCATAGACGAGGTCGATCTTCTCATTGTTGCGGAGCGCGGTGGCCATGATGTTGTAGGCCTGGTCCTGCTTCCAGTCGCCCGACTGCTGGTCGAGCAGGTTCTTGATGCCCGGCTCCTTGTCGGTAAATTCGTGGAAGCCGTCGTGCCGGTCGTGTGCCGGCTGGGTTCCCATGCCGCCCCAGATCTCGACGACATTGCCCTGCGCCTTACCGGGCCCGCCGAGAAGTTCAACGGCATATTCCCCCGCAGCCCGACCGATCAGCTTGTTGTCGCCGCCGACGAACTGGACGTACTTGTCGGTTTCGACGTTGCGATCCAAGACGAAGACCGGAATCTTGGCGTCGATCGCCTGCTGGACGACGCCGGTGAGGCCAGCGGATTCCTTCGGCGAGATCAGCAGCGCATTGACTTCCTGGCGGATCAGGTTTTCGACATCCGCAACCTGCTTTTCAGTCTTGTCCTCACCGTCGGTGATGATCAGCTCGACTTCGGGATGCTTTGCGGCTTCCGCGATGATGT
Organism: Rhizobium sp. 42MFCr.1; assembly: GCF_000377185.1. Classification (NCBI taxonomy): domain Bacteria; kingdom Pseudomonadati; phylum Pseudomonadota; class Alphaproteobacteria; order Hyphomicrobiales; family Rhizobiaceae; genus Rhizobium; species Rhizobium sp. 42MFCr.1. The sequence goes on along the minus strand of NZ_KB897829.1, from coordinate 6,939 downwards.
CCTTGTTGAACTGCGCCCGCCAGGGCTCGATCGTGGTCGCCTGGGAGAACCCGATGCGCCACTTCTTGTCTTGCGCCAGCGCGCCATGCGTAGCGAAAAGGGATGTAGTGGTGAAAAGCGCGGTAGTGACGACCGCGAACTTCAACATGTCACGACGTTTCATTTCCGTTTCCTCCAGTGTTGAGAGACATGGTCTCCTTGCGCGGACGCTCCTCCCCGGACGCCTCCGATCTCGCGGGCCGCGGCAGTGTCAGCCGCAACCGCGCCAGAATATCGCGGGCATTGCGCTCCTGAACGAGCACGGTGCCGATGATGATCAGTCCCTTCAGCACCAGCTGAAGGTTGGAATTGATGTTGTGGAGCTGCAGGATATTCGACAGCAGCCCGAAGATCAGCACGCCGCAGAAGGTGCCGGCAAGGCTGCCGCGTCCCCCCATCAGGCTCGTGCCGCCGATGACCACCGCGGCGATGGCGTCGAGCTCCAGCCCAGCCCCGGCATCGGGCTTGCCCTGGCGATACTGCGCAACGTAGAGGATCGCGGCGATGCCCGCGAGCAGGCCGGAGACGGCATAGGTGACGATCTTGACCCGTCCGCTGTCGATGCCTGAAAGCCGCGCCGCCTCCTCGTTGCCGCCGATCGCATAAACGAAGCGGCCGAACGGAGTGAACTTCAGCACGACCGCATAAATCGCAATCGCCGCAATGAAAAAGATACCGGGCATGGGAATGATGCCGAAGACCAGCGAGCGGAGGATATCGAAATCGGCCGTGGCGTTCGACCCGGTATAAACCGGCAGGACCGCATTGTTCTGACCCGCCGTCAGCCGAGCGATGCCGAGCGCAGTCACCATCATCGCCAGGGTGACGATGAAGGGCTGCAGGCGGCCGACGACGATGATGATGCCGTTGATGGCGCCAAACAGAAGGCCGACGGCCGGTACGACGAGCAGCACGCCGAGCACACCGAACTTGGTTTCGCTCTGCGGCACGATATAGAAGAGCAGCACGGTGCAGAGGGCGATACCGACCAGCGCCGGGACATAGATGCCCCGCGTGCGGTCGAGCGTCAGGTCGCGGCTATGGCTGAAGCCAGTGCGGCTCTTTTCAAGATTGGAGAAGATGAACCGGGTCACGGCGGCCCCGATGACGAGGGCGGCAAGCAGCACCGACGGCACGCCGAGCAGGAAGGCGGGTGTGTCCCCCGGAACCGTCAACAACATGGCACAGACGACGCTGCAGATTGCCATCAACGAACCGACCGACAGGTCGATGCCGCCGGTGATGATGACGGCCGTCATGCCGGTCGCGATAAGCCCCGTCGTCGAGACCTGACGCAGCACGTCGAGCAGGTTGCCGCTGGAAAGAAATATGTTCCTGCCCGACGACGTCACCGGCGACCAGGCGACACCGATCAGGAAAATCGCGATCAGGCCCCAGTACAGTTTCGTGCGGGAAACAAGCTTTATCACATTCATGCGGATGCCTTCTCCTGCCTGTTGCCGGATCGCGGTGCCGCCAATTGCATGATCCGCTCCTCCGTCGCGATCGCGCGGTTCAGGATACCGGTCTGGTGTCCTTCGGACATGACGAGGATGCGGTCGGAAAGATGCAGGAGTTCCGGCATTTCCGAACTCACGACGACGATCGACATACCCGCTTCGGCCAGGCGGAAGATCAGGTCGTAGATGTCGCTCTTTGCCCCCACATCGATGCCGCGGGTCGGCTCGTCGAGCAGCAAGATGCGCGGCGTCGTGGCGAGGCACTTGCCGATCACGACCTTCTGCTGGTTTCCGCCGGAAAGCGTTGCCGCGACCTGTTCAATGCCCGAGGCCCGAATACCCAACGTCTTGATGGCGTCGGCGGCAACCGCCGCTTCCGCCGCAAAGTCGCGCAGGCCGAAGCGCGCCATTCGGCTGACGAGCGGTAGCGCGACATTCTCCGTGATCGTATCGTGCAGGTGAAGTCCCTGCATCTTGCGGTCCTCAGTGACGAAGGCAATGCCCAGTCGGCGCGCGTCCGTCGGCGAGCGGATCGTGACCGGCTGCCCGTCGATCAGAATCTCACCGCCGGCCTCCCCGTTGCTGGCGCCCGTTATCGCCTGCAGGATCTCGGTACGCCCGGCCCCGAGCAGGCCGCCGATGCCAAGGACTTCACCTGAGGCGACCTCGAAATTGACGCCGGTCAGGACCTGCTTCCAGCCGTGCCGGTTGGCCACGGACAATGACAGATTTCTCACCGACAGGACTGCACCGCCAACGGCGGTCGCTTCGTGCCTGATGGTTTCGGCACGGCTGAGATTGCGGCCAACCATGCCGGCGATGACCATGTCTTCATCGATCTCCGACTTCGGCCTGGTCCAGACGTGCCGGCCGTCCCGGAACACCGTGACGCGATCGCTGAGTTGCATTACCTCGTCGATCCGGTGCGAGATGTAGATGATGCCCACCCCTTCCGATGCGAGCTGGCGCATGATCGTGAAAAGCCGCTTGCATTCATTCGGTGACAGCGCCGATGTCGGCTCGTCCATGATGAGCATCCGGGCGTCGAGCGACAGCGCCTTTGCGATCTCGACCAGCTGCTGTTCGCCGATCCTGAGCGACGACACCCGTGCTTCGGGATCAAGATCGATGCCGAGCCGCGTGAGCAGGGTCCGGGCGGCATTCATGCTTTTTCGGCGATCGACAAACAACCCGGCGATCAAGGGCTCCCTGCCTAGGAAGATATTGTCGGCAATCGACAGCTCAGGGACGAGATTGAGTTCCTGGTGGATGATGGCGACACCGGCAACCTCTGCGTCGCGCACCGTCGCGAAGTGAACCGGAGCCTGGTCGATGATGACGGCGCCATCATAGTCGGCGTAGACACCGGACAGGATTTTCATCAGGGTCGATTTGCCGGCGCCGTTCTCGCCCATCAGCGAGTGGATCTCACCGGCGAACAGATCAAATTTCACATGATTGAGCGCGGCAATTCCGCCAAACGACTTCGAGACGTCGACCGCTTCCAGCACAGGCGCGGTGGACGAAAATGGCGCGTCGGCGCGCGAAGACAAATGGCCCACTTCTTCCTGCATGACAATGACGGCCTCCCTTCCATCTTTGTCTCGCGGCTGTAAGCGACAGTAGAAGCTAATCTAAACGTTTCGAATCTGTCAAGAGATCAGTCGCCCTCCAACGCTTTGATCTTGCTAAGAACTTGCCATTTTCGTAACATGTTGGACAACGCATCGATCTAAACGTTTTGAATTATGGACCGGATTTCTTCCAAAAGACGAAAATCCCAGCCGACCATGCTAGACGTCGCTGCGACGGCAGGCGTCTCGGTTGCCACGGTCTCGGCGGTCGTCAATGGTACCGCGCCGGTCAGTTCCGAACTGCGTGGCAGAATCGAAAATGCGATTGCGGCCATCGGCTATAAACGCAACGCCATTGCCCGAAGCCTGAAGACGGGCGCCACCAAGACGATCGGGCTCGTCATCGCCGATATCACCAACCCGTTCTTCACGGATGTCGTCGCCGTCATCCAGGATGTGCTGCATCGCGCCGGTTACGCTGTGATGCTCTGCTGCACAGACGAAGATCCGGTGCAACAGGAGGAGCAGATTTCGCTTCTCCTGGACAGGATGGTGGACGGCCTGATCATTGCGCCGGCTGGCGACGACCATGCGCTTGAGCGCGTCCTCCAGCGCGCCGGTATCCCGACCGTACTGATCGATCGCATCAGCCACGGCATCGCGGCGGATGCCGTCGTCCTCGACAACCAGCGCGCGGTACAAGACGCGATCGACTATCTTGTCGGCCTCGGCCATCGCCGGATCGGCTACATCTCGGGTTCGCTTGATACCTCCACCGGCCTCGGCCGGCTGGCCGGCTATCGCGGCGCGCTTGACAATGCCGGCATTCCCCAGGACGACGCATTGGTGCGCATCGGAAACTTTCGCGAGAAAGACGCCTATAATGCCGCCATGCAGTTGCTCGTGATGCCGGAACGGCCGAGCGCCATTTTCTCGGCAAACAACCTGATGGTCATCGGCGTGATGAAGGCGATCCGGGACATGGGGCTGCGTTGTCCCGATGACATCTCGGTGTCGAGCTTCGACGATTTTCCCTGGGCGGATGTTTTCCAGCCGAACCTGACGACCATCGCCCAGCCGGTACAGGCCATCGGTGAACACGCAGCCCAGCTCATTCTCGACCGCCTTGCCAATCGCTCCGACCGCCCTCCCCGGCAGATCGTACTTTCGGGCCGCTTGACGATCCGCTCGTCCTGCCGGCCTTTCTCTGCAGCTGACGGAGGTTAAAGATTTGCGCGAGATGGGCGGACGAGCGGAGCTCCCGACGGGCCTCGTTCTAGCTCTGCATCAGTTGCTCGCCCGCTTCTCTACTCGTCACCAGCCCATCGGCGCCGCGCAATAGGCTTCCCGGCCGGCGACCCAGGTGCGCCGAACCACGGGGGCGCCGCCCTCTGGCCAATCGACCAATATGAGGTCCGCCCGCTTTCCGACTTCGATCACGCCGCGATCGAAGAGCCCCGACGCACGCGCCGGATTGCCGGATACGAGCGGCCAGAGCGCGTGGACCGGTGCCACGCCATCGGCCTTGAGCCTGGCCAGGCCAAGCAGCATCGCAGGATAATAATAGTCCGAGGCGAGAATATCGCAGAGACCCTCGCGAATCATATCGGCGGCACCGATCGAAACAATGTGGCTACCGCCGCGCGTGGCGTTCGGCGCGCCAAAGACGATGAAGTCACCAGCCTCACGGGCGGCCCGCGCCACCCGCTTGTTCGTCGGGAACTCACTGATCCGTGCGCCACGGACGCGGAAGAAGTCGCGCGTTTCAATCTGGCTATCGTCATGCGACAGCATCGGTGCGCCGGCGGCCTGGCCGAGGGTCGCCACCTCTTCAATCGCGGCTGGTACTTGCGGACGGCGATCCCACATGTTCCTGACGAGCGCGACCATGTCAGACACCGGGATCTTGGCCCGCTTGGCGCGTTCCGCCATCTTCTCCGCGAACGCAGGCGTTTCGGGGTCGACTGCCGGGAAGGCCGGATCGAGGTCAAACGGCCGCTCCTGCAACGGTATCGAGGGATGCAGCATTGCCATTGATGTGTGGTCGTTGAAGGCAATCGACGGCAGGCGCGGTCCGGCGAGCGCCTCGCGAATAAGCTCGATCGCCTCGAAGCAGAAGGTTTCCCAACGGAGCTGGACACGATTGTCCACCGTCAGACGCGGGCCGAGTGCGTCGAGAGCGCGGACGACGGCGTAACCGTTTTCCACAGATCGAAGCCCCGGCTCCCAGCTCAGCGTCAGGGCGTGGTAGGCAGTCGCTATCCCATTGGCGGCAAGCTGACGGTCTGTTTCGAGCAGCGCAGGAGCGACGGGGAGCATCGTCCCCGGCCGCGGCATGATCTGCCGCTCGAAGGCATCGCCATGAATGTCCACAAAAGCCGGAGCGAGGAGAGAGCCGCGTCCATCCACAATGTCCGCTCCGTCGCGTGCACCGTCGACCGCCATGATCCGGCCGTCTTCGATGCGCACGGAAGCGGGCTCCAGACGGTCGCCAAAAATGACGGTCGCGCCCTCGATAATCACTGCCGAATTGTTCTGCATTGGTGTCATTCCACGAAAAGGAGAGTGCAGCAGCCCCGTTTCATCGGAGGCCTGAGTGCCACGCCGCTTCGAACCAGCCGATATGACAGATTTGAGAATGTCGCTGTGCACAGGCATACGTTGACTGACACGGTAGCGCAGGTCCACAGCGGTGTAATCCGTCCACAGTGGAGGTGCGTTGCATGTGGCGCGATGGCCAACCTCCGCCAGTCCGTTCTGGCGATTTCTCCGTCTACAACCGTATCGTTAGTTGCGAAACGATAGTACCTTGCGTGGTGGGCACAAATGCCTTGGACCAGACGGGAGACGACAAGTATGTACAACCATATTCTCATTTCTACCGATGGATCGGAAGTAGCGCAGAAGGGTGTCGATCATGGGCTGTCGCTTGCAAGCAGCCTCAAGGCCCGCGTGACGATAATCATGGCAACAGAGCGGTTCCCTGTCTACGCGCATGCCGGGATTGCCGGCACCTATATTCCCGGGCCGACAGAGATGGCCCAGTATGAAGCCGGTCAAAAGGAAACAGCCGAGAGAGTGCTGGCTGGGGTCAAGAGAGCAGCAGAAAAGCTCGGCGTGCAGGCGAACACTGTCCATATCCCGCAGGCTTATCCGGCCGAAGCGATTGTTGAGGAGGCCAAGGCTCTCGACTGCGATTTGATCGTCATGGCATCACACGGCCGTAGGGGTTTAAGAAAGCTGGTGCTCGGGAGCCAGACATCGGAAGTCCTCGCGAGCAGCCCGGTGCCTGTCTTGGTGGTCCGGTAAGTCGTCACTTCTGGGAAGCGGTGTCCCGCGGGGCCTGCGCCGAAACCGACCAGCGCGGCTGGCTCCAAATCTCGGTCATCGGCGAGCGAAATCGGGGACGGCACCGCGTCTGAGGTTGCGGAGCCGAGCTCGACACGGAGTCCAAAAAGAGAAAGCTCCTCGGCGCTTGCGCGGACGTTATGTATCCGATGTATAAGGATATTCGCTCGCGTCAGGAAGACGCCGAGCTAGATCGCCCGGGAAGCGCTCACCACGGGAGATTTGGTTGCGGGGGCAGGATTTGAACCTGCGGCCTTCAGGTTATGAGCCTGACGAGCTACCGGGCTGCTCCACCCCGCGCCAAGTGCAAAACCCTTTGGGTTTTGTCACGGTGCGTAAACTGCGAAGCAGTTTACGCTACTGCCCGAGCAAATTGCCGAAGGCGATTTGTCTCGTGTAAGGGACGCACTGCATGTTTCCGGACCCATTATAGCAGAAAGGCCGCTTTGTGGGCGGCCCTTTTGATCGGCTTGGGGCCGTTTTCGTGATGAGAAGATTATCTTTGTTTGTTGCGTTTA
>NZ_KB897828.1:0-156933 GCF_000377185.1 Rhizobium sp. 42MFCr.1 | reverse complement strand
GACTACATCTACTCGCTGCTGACCGGCTACGACCAGCAGCCGCCGGCCGGCGTCCAGGTGGCCGAGGGCACGCACTACAACCCGTACTTCGCCGGTGCTGCTGCTCTCGCCATGCCAAAGCCGCTCTCCGACGGCCAGGTCACCTATGACGACGGATCGCCGGCGACCGTCGACCAGTACGCCAAGGACGTCTCCTCCTTCCTGATGTGGGCCGCCGAGCCGCATCTCGAGGAGCGCAAGCGCACCGGCTTCATGGTCATGGTCTTCCTGGTCATCTTCTCCGGACTGATCTACCTGACCAAGCGCTCCGTCTACGCAAACAAGGAACACTGAGGGATTTGCCCAGAGTTTAGGGAAAGGCGGCCTTCGGGCCGCCTTTTTTGTTGGTTCCGGCACTGGCAGTTGATAGGGTGCAGCCGAATTGAAGCCCTGCAGAATACGGACATTCCATGAGTGATACGATTTCGGAGCTAGCAGCCAGCATCCGCTCCATCCCGGATTACCCCAAGCCCGGTATCATTTTTCGCGACATTACCACGCTTCTCGGCAATCCGCGTGCCTTCCGCCGCGCCGTTGATGAACTGGTCCAACCCTATGCGGGCCTGAAGATCGACAAGATTGCCGGAACCGAAGCGCGGGGCTTCATCCTGGGCGGCGCCGTCGCACACCAGCTCTCCGCCGGGTTTGTGCCGATCCGGAAGAAAGGCAAACTGCCACGCGATACGGTGCGCGTTGCTTACAGCCTTGAATATGGCGTGGACGAGATGGAAATGCACCTGGATGCGGTTCAGCCGGGCGAGAAGGTTATCCTCGTCGACGACCTGATTGCGACCGGAGGAACGGCCGTCGCCGCGACGCAGCTTCTACGGCAGATGGGGGCGGAGGTTGTTTCTGCCTGCTTCGTCATCGACCTGCCGGACCTTGGCGGTCGCCGAAAACTGGAAGAGCTTGGCGTGGACGTTCGCACGCTGGTGGAATTCGCGGGCCACTGAGGCCCGCGACTATTCAAATTCGATGACGGTGCTTTCGAACCGGACCACCGGCGTGCCGTCAGCGAGCACCCCCTCGCAAAAAATGGTGTTCAAGCGACGCCCCGGGCGGGACACCAGCGGGCGGCTCGAAAGCAGCGTGACGGAATAGGTCACTTCCTCGTCGGCGAAGACCGGCCGGAGCCATTGAAGTTTCGTGAAGCCGGGAGAGGGGCCAAGCTTGGGCGGCTTGATACCCTCGCTTGCCAGTCGCGCGCATTCCGCGCTCCAGTAGGCAACGAAGGTTTTCATCCATGCCGCGCAGGTGTGCCATCCCGACGCGCAAAGGCCGCCAAAGAGCGAAGACTTCGCTGCCTCGGCATCCAAATGGAACCGCTGCGGGTCGAAGCGCTCCGCGAAGTGTACGATGCGCTCGGCCGTGAACAGGTAGCTGCCGATTTCTGTCTTTTCGCCACTGGCGTAGCGTTCAGCCATGATCATGCGGTCTTCTCCAGCATGTCACGCAGGGCGAACATGATCGAGTTCGCTGAGAGGCAGACGAGTTCGCCCTTCTGGTTTTCGACCTCGTGGCAAAATTTCACCATACCGATGCCCGGTCTCGAGCGCAGCGCGCGCGACTCGATGACCGTCGAATGGCCGGAGAGCGTATCGCCGGCAAGGACAGGCTTTCGCCATTCCATGAAATCGACACCGGGCGCACCTTGGGAGAACGAATTGACGAGAAAGCTCTCCGCCATCATGCGCATGAACAGCGCGGACGTGTGCCAGCCGGATGCCGCCAGTCCACCGAGAATGCTGGCGCGGCCCGCTGCCTCGTCGACATGCATCGGCTGCGGGTCGAATTCGCGCGCGAACTCGATGATCTCCTCTGCCGTTACTGCTCTCGGGCCGAGCGCAAAACGCCGACCCGGCTGAAAATCTTCAAAGGCGAGTTTCTGATCGGACAAATTCTTCTTCACCTCGTAGGAGTTTCAGAACGACTACAATAGCATTCGACGCGACTCAACGATTCCCACGAGATTTTGAACATGCCAGAACTGAAGTTGATCCTCGATGAGGCTGAGCGTGAAGGCATCATTGCGCGCCAGGCTGCTGACCGGCTACTGCCGTTCCTGATTGCGCGCGGCGTCAAGGTCGATCAGCCTTCGCCCGAATTGCACAGACCGTTGGCGCCTTTTTCGGATACCGAAACGCCGAGCTTCGTGCGCGGCTTTCACGACGTCCTGATAACCATCGGCATCATCGTAGCTTTGGCCGGCCTTTGGGGCATCGCTTCGATCTATGCCGTGCTGCCGGCAATCGTTGTCCTTGCCGAGATCCTTGTTCGGCGTCAAAGGCTGGCGCTGCCGGCCGTTGCGCTAACGATCGCACTTGCCGTCTGGACGGCAAGTGCGGCCGCGCAGTGGCTGGACGACTCACTTTCCTTCGTTGCGATAGGTGGCAACGTTGCGCTGCAGTACACCCTTGCCTTTCCAGTCGTGCTGGGGCTCTTCTATCTGCTTTATCGCGTACCGCTCGCGCTTGCCCTGACGATCATGGGGGCGGCTGTGGTCTTTCTGCAGCTGGTCCTGCGCGCGCTTGGCTGGCTGACCGGCGATCCTCTGTTCGAGGTCAATCATCCGCTCGTGTTGTCGATCATCGCGATCGCGTGTGCGGTCGGTCTTTTTGCCTTGGCCATGACATTCGACCTGCGGGACCCGCTGCGTCGTACAGTCAATTCCGACGTTGCCTTCTGGCTTCATTTGGGTGCCGCGCCGGCTTTGCTCTATAGCGTCATTTCGCTTGCGGGGCTCAGCGGCGGTACGCTTGCCGCGTTGCAGACCGTGTCGTTTCGCACGCCGGTGGTCATCGCGACCGTCATCGCGCTCATGCTGATCGGGCTTGTCATCGACCGGCGTGCCTTCGTGACATCGGGATTGGTATCGCTGGGCTTTGCTGTCTACGGCATCTTCCGCCAGGGGGACGCGCGCGTCGATACCTATATTTACATCACGCTTCTGACCGTTGGCGTGATCGTGCTCGTCATTGGGACCGGATGGATGCCGCTTCGGCGGTTCGTGATGCGCCGGCTGCCGGTAGCGATCCAGGAGAAACTGCCGCCGGCATAGGCGGCAGTCGCCTCGGTTCCGCTTTAGGTGTTGAAGCGGAAGTGGATCACGTCGCCGTCCTGGACGACATATTCCTTGCCTTCGTCACGGCCCTTGCCTGCTTCCTTGGCGCCGACTTCACCCTTGAAGTTGATGTAGTCGTCGTAGGAGATGGTGAAGGCGCGGATGAAGCCGCGTTCGAAGTCGGTGTGGATGACGCCGGCAGCCTGTGGCGCCTTGGTGCCGCGAACGATCGTCCAGGCGCGGGTTTCCTTGGGGCCGACGGTGAAATAGGTGATCAGGTCGAGCAGATGGTAACCGGCACGGATCAGCCGGTCCAGCCCGGCTTCCTCGAGGCCGAGCGCCGATAGGAACTCGGTTGCTTCTTCTTCGGGAAGCTGGGCCACTTCGGACTCGATCGCGGCCGAGATGATGACGCATTCGGCGCCCTGCTTCTCGGCCATGGCGGCGACTGCCTTTGTGTGTTCGTTGCCGGTCGAAGCGTCGGCTTCCGCGACGTTGCAGACATAAAGGACCGGATGCGACGTCAGGAGGTTGAGGCCCTTGAGGATCTCGATCTCCTCGGCCGCCAGCGTCTTCAAGAGCAGGCGTGCGGGCTTGCCTTCGTTCAGCAGCTTGATCACGGCTTCCATGACCGGCAGCTGTGCCATCGAGTCCTTGTCTTTGCCGGTGGCGCGCTTGCGGGTCTGCTCGACGCGGCGCTCAAGGCTTTCGAGGTCGGCGAGCATCAGCTCGGTCTCGATCGTGTCGGCATCGCCGACCGGGTTGATGCGGCCCTCGACGTGTGTGATGTCGTCGTCCTCGAAGCAGCGCAGCACATGCACGACGGCGTCGACTTCCCGGATGTTGGCGAGGAACTTGTTGCCGAGACCTTCACCCTTCGACGCGCCGCGCACCAAGCCGGCGATGTCGACGAAGGAGATGCGGGTCGGGATGATTTCCTTGGAGCCGGCGATTGCCGCCAGCTTCTGCATGCGGGGATCTGGAACGGCGACTTCGCCGGTGTTCGGCTCGATCGTGCAGAAGGGATAGTTTGCCGCTTGCGCTGCTGCCGTTTTGGTGAGCGCGTTGAAGAGTGTCGATTTGCCGACATTCGGCAGACCGACGATACCGCATTTGAAGCCCATGGCCTGAAAACCCGCTGTTCTTGAATTCGTTGGTGCTGGCTATGGGATAAAACGCGCCTTGCGGTCAAGCTTTTAGCGCAAGTCTCTTGCATTCTGAGGGGTTGAACGCCCGCCCTTGCAGCGCAATATAGACACCGGCGAACGTTCTCGCCTCTCCATGTCATCAACGGGTGGGTTTCCGATGAGTGACAACGATATTGCCCTTAAACCGAAGACAAAGTCGAAGCCGAAGCTAGACCGGCCGAAGCTCTATAAGGTGATCCTTTTCAATGACGATTACACGCCGCGCGAATTCGTGGTGATGATCCTCAAGGTCGTCTTCCGAATGAGTGAGGAGACCGGCTACCGTGTGATGATGACGGCGCACAAGATGGGATCAAGCGTTGTTGTGGTCTGCACGAAGGATATCGCCGAGACGAAGGTCAAGGAGGCGATGGATTATGCCAAGGAGGCCGGTTTTCCGCTGATGTTGACGGCGGAGCCGGAGGAGTAGTTGTCGGCGCGCCGGACCTGATAGCCTGTCTTGTCCTGCGTGAAGCCGCAGTTCTCGTAGAAGCGCAGCGTCGCAGGATCCTTCGAGCCGGTTAGCAGCATCACCTTGTAACAACCTGCTTTCCATGCGGTTTCGATGGCGTGCTGGATCAGCACCCGTCCGTAGCCCCGCTGCCTGTAGCGGGCCGCCGTGACGACGTTTTCGATCAGCGCATAGGATGCACCATTCCTGGTCAGGTTGGGGACGACGATCAGCGTCACGGACGAAGCGGCGGCCTGACCTGCGATGCCGACGAAGACAGTCATTCCCGGTTGCGCGAGGATCGCTTCGAACCGCTCTTCGGCACGCTCGCAGTCGATGACCGGATCAGCAGGGTTTAGGTCATGGTAGAGAGCAAGCAGGCTCGGAAGGTCGGCGGCCTCGGCGGAACGAATGACGAGTTCGTCGATTGACATACTCAATCACCCTTGTTGCCGAACATCTTCTTCAGCATTTCGGCCATTGGTCCTGTCGTGGGCAACTTCGGCTGGTTGTTGTTGCGGGCCGCGCGGATATGAGACTTCGCCACCGGCTTTTTCTCTGGCTTCGGCGTTTCTTCTTCGGCCTTGCCGCCGAGTGCAAGTGCCAGCTTGTTCATCAGCTGGGAGTCTTCCTTGCGAACCAGCATGTCGGCGTTATCGGCAAGTGCATCCAGCAACGGCTCGAGCCAAGCCTGATCGGCCTTGGCGAAGTCGCCGAGCACGTGATGCTGCACCAATTCCTTGACACCAGGGTGGCCGATGCCGAGCCGCAGGCGGCGATATTCCTTGCCACAATGAGCGTCGAGCGATTTGATGCCGTTGTGACCGCCATGGCCGCCGCCCGTCTTGAGGCGTGCCTTGCCTGACGGCAGGTCGAGTTCATCATAGATTGCGACGAGGTCGGCCGGCTGCAGCTTGTAGAAGCGCATGGCCTCGCCGACTGCTTCGCCCGAGAGGTTCATATAGGTCTGCGGCTTGATGAGCAGCACCTTCTCGCCTGCAATTTCGCCTTCGGCGATCTCGGCCTTGAACTTCTTCGACCAGGGCGAAAAACTATGGCGGCGGTAGATGGCATCGACGGCCATGAAGCCGATGTTGTGGCGGTTTCCGGCGTATTTGCCACCGGGATTGCCGAGACCCGCGATAACAAGCATGGCTCGTTCATTCCTTGCAATGTGCTTTATGCGTTCACCACCGCGAAACGGCGTCAAAGTCAAGACGGCGAGACCGCAAACGTTGAAAAATCAGTCTGCGGGGCTCAGGCCATACGTGATGAAGATGGACTTCTGCGTGCCGTCGGCAATCAGCTTGTCCAGCGCCGCCTGCATCTTGGCCAGCAGGTCGCCAGGGAAGTCCTTTTCGCAGGCGATCCCCATTTGTTGCGTGGAAAGCACCGTGACCTTCTCCAAGGGTTGTTCTGCCTTGAGCTTCTCGAAGTAGATTTCGGTGATAGGCATCATGTCGATGCGGCCATTGAGCAGCTTGCGCAGCGTCGAATTGAAGTCAGTGGTGACGTCGAGCTTCGTGAAGCCGCTCTCCTTCAGTGTCATCTCCGTATAGTCTTCGCGCTGGGTACCGACCGTATACTTCTTGGCTTCCTCTAGATCCTTGGCTGCCACGCCGGAGCCCGTTCTGGTGATGAGGATGTTGCGATCGACCAGCAAGGGTTCGACCCATTTGAACATCGGGTCGCGCTTCGCATTGTGAGCGGTCGTAAAGACGCAGCTCATAGGGGTGGTCTGGGCAAGATTGTAGGCCCTGGCCCAAGGCATCATCTCGATCGTGTAGTCGATCCCGGCGTCCTTCATCACTTTTTCGACCTGCTCGACCGACGCGCCTTTTACGGTCTTTCCGTCGCGGTAGCTGAAGGGGGGGTATTCCTCCGTGGCGAGTGTGACGCCGGCGGCAATGGCATGTGTCGAGGCACCGAGGCTCAACAGAATAGAAAGCAGCAGTCTCTTCATCGTGTTGCTCTTCTTCCCCGGTTCACGAAGCTCGTGCGATGAGCTGGCCCGACGCTGACAGGCGCTCGATCAGAGCGGCGGCATGCTGCGGACGATGGAATAGGTATCCCTGACCGAAGTCGAGGCCCATTTCGTGCAGCGTGTGGCATTCGTCCTCGGTCTCGATACCCTCGGCGATAACGGTGCAGCCCATCCTGTGGGACAGCGTCGTGATGCTCTCCACCAGCGTGCGGCTCTTTTGGCGAACGTCGTCGTTGGCGTCGTTTATTGACCGGGTGAACGACTGGTCGATCTTGATGATGTCGACCGGGAAGCGATTGAGATAGCTCAGCGACGAATAGCCCGTGCCGAAGTCATCGAGGGCAATCCGGCAGCCGAAGCGGCGCATCTCGGTAACGATAGTGCGGATCAGCGGATTGTTATGCATCAACACTGCCTCCGTGATTTCGACGACGATGCGCTGCGGGAGGATTCCGTGGCGGCCAAGCAATGCGGCAAGGCGCGCGGGCAGGGCGGCTTCGAACTGCAAAGGAGAGAAGTTGATGGCGAGATAGCTGTCCTGCATGCCCGGCAGCCTGGAAATGGCTGCAAGGTGGGCGATCGCCTTCTCCATAATGACATTACCGACGCGAATGATCTTGCCCGTCTCCTCCGCGACATTGATGATCTCGGCCGGCGCCATCAAACCCTTTTGCGGATGGTTCAGGCGCATCAGCGCCTCGAAACCGGCGACTCCGCGGCCGTTGAGGCTGACAATCGGCTGCAAATAGGCGTCGAACCAATCCTCCGCGAGGCCTGCCTCGATGTAGGTCTCGATTTCGGCGCGAGCCCTAGCGTGGTCCATCATGCGGTTGTCGAAGAGCTGCGCACCGTTCTTGCCGTCGCGCTTCTTCGCGTACATGGCCATGTCAGACTTCTGCAACAGCTCGGCAGCGTTCGCGGCATGACGCGGGTAGATGGCGATGCCGACGCTGGCGCTCAAATGCAGGTCCGGACCGAACGGCTCGACAAAGATGGAGGCGATCTGCTCGGCCATCGCGCCCGCCCGCCGCGCGGCATCTTTTGCCGGCAGAAGGATTGCGAATTCGTCGCCGCCCAGGCGTGCCGCCTGGTCCGATGGCGCCAGATGCATCCTCAATCGGTCGACAAACTCCCGAAGAGCCCTGTCACCCTCGGCATGGCCGAGATTGTCGTTGATCCATTTGAAACGGTCGAGGTCGACGAACAGGCAGGCAAGTTCCTGACCGAGCGCGTCCGCCTGCTGAATTTTGGTATCGAGCACGGACTCGAAACCCTGACGGTTCAGCAGGCCGGTCAGATGGTCGCGGATTGCTTGCTCGTGATTGCGTGCCTCGGAAGCTTTCAGCTCGGTGACATCGGTCATTACCGACAGCGAGAGCCGGTCATGACCCGCGGTGGCTGCTGTCGATTCAAGGATGAGCACATCCATGATGCTGCCGCTGGCGCATATGAACTTGACCGTCACGTCGAATGCGGCGCCGCCATCGAGGTCATTCTTGCGCCCGAGGAAGGCCTCACGCGTATCTGGTGTAACGAGGTCTGCAAACCTGCGGCCGACCACCTGCGGCCGCTCATAGCCGGTCGCGACGAGCCAATAGTCGCTGACCGCCGTTATGCGGTCATCCTCGTCGAGCGAGAACAGCATCGCCGGCGTCAGGTCGTAAATGTCGACGGCACGGCGATGCGCGAGCTTCAATTCGCGCTCCTCGCTTTCGAGCTTCGACTGCATCTCATTGAAGCCGCTGGCGAGGCGTCCCATCTCGTCGTTCGATTGCCAGTTGACGTGATGACGCGAGCCCAGCTGGCGGGTTGCCTCGACGGCTGCCGTCAGGCGCATCAGTGGCCGGATGATGAAGATTCGATTGCCGATCAAGGCGGCGCTGAAGACGGCCAGCACCGCGAAGATGAAGATCGACATGAAGACGATCTCTTCGTGCTTGAGGCCGGAGAAGAGACCGAGCGCTGGATAGAACACGGAGATCGTGCCCAGGTTCTTCGGGCCGTCGATCGTGTTGTATATGATCGCGCGCGACACCTGGACGAGGTTGCCGTTGAACGACTTCGGTATGGTCGACTGCGTGACGTCCAGCTGGCCGGACTGGTCGCGAACCTGGACCTTGACGATCGCGCCCTGCGAAACGATCGTCGCGCTGATCTGCGTCACGCTGTCATCATCAAGGTCCCAGAGCGGCTTGGCGAGGGCCTGAGAATTGGCGACAAGAAGAACCGAGATGTGGTCGCGTATTTCCTTGTCTGCGCGCTCGGAAGAAAGAAAAAGAAAAAGGACGAACAGTGGAGCAACGAAGAGCAGCAAAGCTCCGCAAATGATTGCCAAAAAACGATTTTCAACGGAATTGTGCATTGTTCCGTTTTGCTCCCAGCCGCACTTTGCATTCACGGTTTTCGACGCCCGTGGGTCTTTCAAAAACGTACCGGCATGCTTCCATGAAATGTATTAAATGTTGCTGAAACAGGCTCCTTGCAACCAATGAAAAGGGCCCGCCTTCGAGAGAAAGCGGGCCCTATGCTTTACAAATCATGGAAGCGATCAGGCTTCTGCTTCGCCTTCTTCTGCAACCGTTTCGTCAACGCCGCCAGCCGGGGCGATAACCGTCGCAATCGTGAAGTCGCGATCGGAAATGGTCGGCGTTACACCCTTCGGCAGGGTAAGGTCGGAAATGTGGATGCTGTCGCCGATCTTCTTGCCGTTCAGGTCAACGTTGAAGAATTCCGGGATCGCATCAGCCGGGCAGTGAACTTCGATTTCGTGACGAACGATGTTCAGAACGCCGCCAGCCTTGAGACCCTGGGACTTCTCTTCGTTGATGAAGTGAACCGGGATTTCAACCGTGACCTGGGTGTTGCCGGAAACGCGCAGGAAGTCCACGTGCATCGTGAAGTCACGGACGGGATCCAGCTGGTAGTCCTTCGGCAGAACCTTGTACTTCTTGCCGTCGACCTCGATGGTCGCGATCGTGGTCATGAAACCACCGGCATGAATGCGCTTCGTCACCTCATTGGTGTTGAGAGCGATAGAAATGGGGGCCTGCTTGTCACCATAGATGACAGCGGGAATCAAACCGTTGCGGCGAAGTTCACGGGCGGACCCCTTACCAACCCGTTCGCGCGCCTCGGCCTTGAGCTCGTAGCTTTCGTGGCTCATGACTTTTCCTTCCGAGGTTATTTGGAGAGCCCCGCGGAGGCCTATGCTTGCCGCGGAACTGGAGGCGGGTTACCCCATCCTCATCCGCGTTGCCTCCAAGGGTGTCTGCGCGGACGCGTGCGCTATAGTATAGATGTGACGGAAACGCAAGCTGGTGCCTTACAGGTGGCGGGGATCATGGTGCGGGACAAGCACTTGGCGAGTGGCACCAGGCAACGGTTGCGGAAGTTGAAGCGGATCGCGAAGGCTTAACTATACGGCCGGATTTCCCCCAGAGATTAAGTAATACAAAATGTCGGCGCGGTTATGAAGGCCAAAACGCAACCTGGTCTCTCCGATGCCACGTCTCCTTACCTGCATTGCAGCCGAACACAGCTGGCCGCACCTGACCTTTGCAACCGTGATCTGCCTGCTTGGCTCGCTACTCACGGTACGGCTTTTTTCGCGGGTTCGGCGCACCCATGGGTTCCAGAAATTCAATTGGCTGTTCCTGTCAGGGTTCGTCGGCGGCGCGACAATTTGGACGACCCATTTCATCGCCATGCTTGGCTTCCGAGCGCCGACGCTCAGCGGTTATGAGTCGGATCTGACGCTGCTGTCGCTTTTCATCGGCATCGCCTCCGCCATGATCGGCTTTTCGGTCGCCTCGATGCGAAGCCAGGACGCGCTTGTCGAGGCCGGGGGCGCAATCGTCGGCCTTGGTGTCGCAGCGATGCATTACGTCGGTATTGCCGGCTACAAGGTGGCCGGCGAGGTCCAATGGAATACTGCCTATGTCGTTACCTCGCTGATTGCGGCGGCCGGTTTTGGCGCGCTCATGGCGCGCCGGGTTGTGCGGCCGACGGCGCGCTTCAGCCCGGTTGGGGCGGCCTTGCCGCTGATCCTTGCGATCGTTTCCACGCATTTCCTCGGCATGGCGGGCATGACGATCGTCCCGGATGTGACGGTCGCAGTTCCTCGCGAAATTCTCTCGGTGGGCGTGATGACCAGCTTGGTCGGTACCGTCATGGTCATCATCCTGCTCCTCGGCGCATCCACCTACATTATCGACATGCAGTCGACGGAAGCGGCCGTCGCTCGCTATCGTCATCTCTCGCTTCACGATCCACTGACGAACCTCGCAAACCGCGCGGCGCTGAACGAACATCTCGCCACCGTGACCAAACGGACCCATGAAATCGGCTGGAATGTCGCCGCTCTCTGCTTCGACCTCGATCGGTTCAAGGAGATCAACGATGTGCATGGTCACGCGGCTGGCGACGCCGTGCTGCGGGCGATCGGCGAGCGGCTGGTGAAGGTCATGCAAAAGGGACAGTTCGTGGCCCGGATCGGCGGCGATGAATTTGTGGTCGTCATGCGCGATCACGTTGGCCGCTCCGAGGCCAGAAGTGTTGCGCAGCGCCTGCTCGACGAGATCGAGCGACCGGTCGAGTGGAATGGCCAGTCGCTTAGCGTCGGGTCCAGCATCGGCATCTCCAGCTTTCCGGACAAGGCGCGCACCGTCGATGACCTGCTTTCGCAGGCTGACGTTGCCATGTATCGTGCCAAGACGACGGCGGGGAGCAGTATCTGCTTCTACGATCCCTCGATGGACGAAGCAGCGCGGGAACGAAGTGCGCTGGCGATCGAGATGCGCGAAGGGCTGAAGAGGGGCGAATTCGAACTCTTTTATCAGCAGCAGAACGATACCATGACGCGTGCGGTGTTGGGTTTCGAGGTGTTGCTGCGCTGGAAACACCCGACGCGCGGCTACATCTCGCCGGTCGAATTCATCCCGATCGCCGAGAAAACGGGTTTCATCATGGAGCTCGGCGAATGGGTGTTGCGTAACGCCTGCGTGGAAGCGGCCAGCTGGAAGAACCCCTTGAGCATAGCGGTTAATGTCGCGGCCCAACAGCTCGCAGACAGCCGTCTGCCGCAGATTGTACAGCAGATTCTCGCCGAAACGGGTCTGGTACCGCCACGCCTCGAACTCGAGATTACGGAGACCGGCATCATTGCCGACCACGGGCACGCGTTGAACGCCATCCGCCGGCTGAAGGAGCTCGGCGTCAAGGTGGCAATGGACGACTACGGCACCGGCTATTCGTCTCTCTCCACGCTGCAAAGCTTCCCGTTCGACAAGATCAAGATCGACCGTGCTTTTGTCGATGGCGTCGTCACCAACAAGCAGTCGGCAGCGATCGTTCGCTCAACGCTCATTCTTGCGCAGAGCCTTGATATTCCGGTTCTCGCCGAAGGCGTAGAACGCGAAGAGCACGTCGATTTCCTCCGCCGCGAAGGTTGCCTTCAGGTGCAGGGCTTCCTCTTCGGAAAGCCGATGCCACGTCCAGACATCGAGGCCCTCGTCAATGGCGATGGAACAGGCGCGACAGATCGCCAGGTCGTTGCTTCGAGGGCCGATGCGGCGGCCTGACCACCGCACTGCAACACGGCTTGACATCCGCCGCGCGGAAACCTCACATGCTCGCAAAACACAAGCGGCGGAGGAGTTCGGATATGCGGCTCAATCTTATTGCGGCAACGAGTACGATCGCGCTCGCCTTGGCATCTGCGGCCTATGCCGCTGACATCAACCAGGCTGGGGCCAGGCAGGTTCAAGAAAGCCTGACGAGACTGCTGCCGAAGAGAGTGGCGAAAGACGGTTTCGTGACCGTCAATCCGGCTGGGACACGCTACGAGATCATCTATGATTTTGCGAAGCTTCTGAAGAGCATCGATCCGGGCAGCTTTACAGTCACCGGCTTGACGCCGTGGTCGATGTTCGCAACGCGATTGGATACCGGTCTGTGGAGCGTGGAGGGGAACAATTCCCTCAATGTGTCTGGCAGCTTCAAGGCGTCGGGACAGCCAAAGACGGAATTTGCCTACATCATCGAGACCTTCATTTTCAGTGGCGTTTTCGACCCGGCGATCAGCTATCTCCGCTCGGGCGACTTCTCTACGAAGGCCGTGAATTTCTCATCCAAGACCGAAGCCGAGGAAGTAAGCGCCGGCTTTGATAGCATGAAATACAAACTGACGTCGTCGGAGGGTGCTGCGGCCGGCACGACGAATTTTGCCACCAGCGGCTCGGCCGCGGGATTCCTAGAGAAGATCAGCAGTCGCGAAGTGCCTCCGGTCGAAATCCGCGCTGACACAATCGATTTCGCAGCGGCGGTGAACGGCCTGCCCGTGAACAAGGTTCGCGACATCATCATGTTCGTGGCCGACCACGCCGACGAGAAGAAACTTGCTGTGGCGGACGGCGAGAAGTTGAAGGAAATGCTTCGTGACGCGTTTCCGTTGCTGACGAGCTTCAACGAAACGATCGACTTCAACAATCTCACAGTGTCGAGTGCCGCGGGTAACGGTGGCGCCAAGAACCTCAATTATGAGGTTGCACTCGACGGCGCGACCGACGCGACGCGCTTTGGAGTGGGTGTGACGGCGGATCAAATCAGTTTCGCGAGCGCGATCGTTCCTGCGGCCTATTCAGACTTCGTGCCCCGGCAATTGCAGCTGCAGTTGGCGATACCCAACATGGATTTTGCGGCGTTCGGCGATGAGTTTCTCAAGGTCGATTTCAGCGGCGCATCGTCAGAAGATAGCGGCAAGAAGGCGGTCGAGCGGCTCTTCAAGGGCGGCGAATTGGTCATGGAGTTCCCGAAGATCAGCGCGGTCTCGAGCGTTTACGATGCCGAGATTTCCGCAAAGGTCCGCGGACGGGTCGATACTTCCAAGGATTATTCCATGGAAGCGACGGTTCTGGCGCGTGATCTCGACAAGACGATCGCCGCCGTTCAGGAGCTTGCGAAGACCAACGCCGAGCTCAATCAGGTGTCGTTCGGCCTGATGATGGCCAAGGGCTTTGCGAAGACTGATCCCGACGGGCGTCAACGCTGGGATATCAGCGTCGCGCAAAACGGCTCCGTCACGATCAACGGCCAGGTCATCAAGGGCGCGGATTGAGCCTGCTACGTTAGCCTTGCAGCTCAAGGCGAGGGGCCTTGCGGGGCGCCCCCGGCAGGTCCATGCTGTGTTGCCAGTGTCGGCTCTCTAGGTGAGGCCGGTGCGCTCAGAGAGGCAGGCCGATGAATTGTGCCGCCTGTGGTTTTGCGATCGAAAGTCGTTTTGCGTTCTGCCCGAAGTGCGGCGCAAGACAACCGATCGTCTGCGCCTCCTGTGGCGAGACATGCCAGCCCGATTTTGCGTTTTGCCCAAAATGTGGAACACCTCTTGGCCCGGCCGAAGGTCGTGCAGTTCCTGCCGAACCGCCGCCGCGAGCAGTCCCGCCTACATCCATGCCTGACGATGCCGCCGACCGGCGTCCGCTGACCGTTCTGTTTGCCGATCTCTGCGGCTTTACTGCGCTCAGCGAGAGAACTGACCCGGAACTGATGCGCTCGCTGCAGAACGAACTGTTCGAGGAGTTGACGCGGGCCGTGGAGGCTTATGGCGGCTATGTTGACAAGTTTGTCGGTGACGCGTTGCTTGCGCTGTTCGGGGCCCCGACAGCACATGAGGACGATCCCGATCGTGCCCTTTGCGCAGCACTCGACATGATTGCGGGTGCTGACCGCCTTGGCGCCAAATGGCTGGATCTGGCCGGTGGAGATCCGCTGCAGCTGCATGTCGGCATCAACACAGGGCCGGTGGTCAGCGGTGGTTTCGGAGCGGCGGCTGCGCGATCCTACTCGGTGACCGGCGATACAGTGAATACGGCCCAACGACTGCAAACGATGGCGGGTCCAGGCGAGATACTGGTAGGCCCGGTAACCTACCGTCTGACGCGGCATGCGTTCGCGTTCGACAATCTCGGTTCGCTTGCCCTTCGCGGGAAGACGGGAAATGTACAGGTACATCGTCTCCTCGGACGGATGGAGACGCCTCACGCCGCGCGCGGTTTGGAAAGCCTAGGCCTGCACGCCGAACTCATCGGGCGTGACTCGGAACTGTCGCGGATGTCCAATTGCCTGGATCGCGCCAGTGGCGGCAATGCGCAACTCGTCCAGCTCGTCGGTGAGGCTGGCATCGGCAAGTCAAGATTGGTCAAGGAGTTTCTGCAGAACGTCGCCGAAGCCGAGCGGTTCGGGCAGGTGGTGGTACGGCGTGCCGTCTGCTCACCCCTCGGGGAGCAATCTTATGGGACGCTAGCATCGGTTCTACGCAGCGCCTACGGGATAGCTGAGCGGGAAACCGCAGCCCGGACGGCCGAACTGCTGGCAACGGGATTGGTCGACCTTGGTTTTAGCGAGAGCGAGGTCGCGGGTCTGACGCCGCTCCTTTCTCATGTCTTGGGCCTCGGCGATCCGGATGGAGCGCTGCGGTATGTCGAGCCAGAGCAGTTGCGGCGGCAGATCTTTTACGCCACGCGTACGATCTTTGAACGGCGGCTGTCGCTAAGCCCACTGCTGCTGGTGGTGGAGGATCTCCATTGGGCGGATGCCGCTTCGATCGAGGCGCTACGCTTCGTCCTGGACCGGCTCGAACGTACGCGCCTGATGATGCTGACGACAGGACGGTCGGTTGCCGAGGGCGAAGGCCTGGAGTCAAGCCGGATCAACCGCACCGTCATGCGGCTCGCGCCGCTTTCGAGTAAGGATGGCGAGGCTCTGCTGACGCAATTCTTTGGCGTGGACAGTTCCGTGCCTGCGAAGACGCGCTCACGAATTCTCGCGCGAGCGGGCGGCAATCCGCTGTTTATCGAGGAGATCGTACGGGCGCTGATCGAGACCGAGGCACTTCATTTCGAGAACGGATGCTGGCGCATGGCGGGTGGCGAAATGGGAACCGAGGTGCCGATGAGCCTGCAGGCGATGCTGCTGGCGCGCGTCGACCGCCTGCCGCCCGACGTCAAGCGTTTGGCGCAGGAAGCTGCCGTTATAGGTCCACGCTTCGATCTGGCATTGCTTCGCGCCGTCGCATCGGATGCAGAGCGTGTCGAGCGTGGGCTGGATTTTCTCTGCGAGGCCGAGGTCGTTGAGGAAACGCCTGGTGCTGCTTCGGCAAAGGCGATCTCTTATTGCTTCCCGCAGCAGCTATTGCACGATGCCATCTATGGCAATCTCTTGCTACAGCGCCGCAAGGAGCTGCATGCGCGTATCGGGGCCGCGATCGAGAGAATACATTACGGCATACCCGCTCGACTCGAGGATATCGCACAACTCGGCCGTCACTACTGCCGGGCCGACGAGGTGAGCAAGGGCGTCCGATACCTCATGGCCGCGGGTGATTTGGCCCGCAAGACCTACGCAAACGACGATGCGATGCGCCTCTACCGCGAGGCGCTTGCGGCAATTTCGGATAACCCGCAAGCCGGTTCGGAGTTGCTTGCTCTCTATGAACGGTTCGCTGATCTCTGCGGGCCGGCGGGAGAGCGGGAGACGGCCCGCGAACACTATGGCCGCGCACTGACGACCTTAAAGGAAGCTGGTGATCAGCCGGGTGCGGCGCGGATTCTGCGCAAGCTCGGCCGCCTCAATCTTGCTGCGGGCAGAAGTGATCTTGCGGACGCCGACTATGCGCAGGCCGCCTCGCTGTTGAGCGTGAGCAATGCACCCATCGAACTTGCCCATTTGCTTCAGGAGCGTGGGCATCTCGCCTTCCGCAAGGGCGATCAGACCGCTGCCGCGCGTTGGGCCGATGATGCACTGTCCTGCCTCAACACTGCAACATTGGATGGGGAAGGCTCCGTGGCCTCGGAGGCTGCGCAGGTGCGAGCGGAGGCGCTGAATACAAAGGGGGTGGCGCTGGCGCGGCTGGGGCGGCACCGCGAGGCGGTGCGCGAAGTCGAGCGAAGTCTGGAGGTTGCCGAAACGGCGGGGCTTCTCGGCGCGGCCTGTCGCGCCTATTCCAATCTCGGCGTTCTCTATACGATCGTCGATCCGCGGCGTGCCATCGATGTGTGTCGCCAGGGCCTCGATGTTGCCAAGCGCATCTCCGACCTCGGTTTTCAAGCCCGGCTTTTCGCCAACCTCGCGGTCGCCTGCTGCACCTTCACCGACAACTGTGCCAAGGAGGGAGTGCCGGCGGCTGAAAGAGCGATCGAGATCGACCGGGCGCTGGATCAGCGCGATCACCTGGCGGTGCCCCTCATCGTGCTCGGACAGATCCATCAGTGTCACGGGGAACCGGACCTGGCTCGGAACTACTACGAGGAAGCGCTTCAGCTCGCGCGTGAAATCGGCGAGCCACAGCTTCTCTTTCCATGCTATGATGGGCTTGCGACGTTGAACTTGGAAAAGGACGATATGGCCGAGGCGGAGCGCTACTTTTCGCTCGCGCAGGATGTTTGCGTCAGGCATGGGCTGGATCCCGACGCGCTGGTCGTGCTGCCCTTCCTGGATTGATTCAATGCCGGCAGGTAAGGTGCTGAGTTTTCGCTATTTTTTCTTCTGCTCGGCTTGCTCGCCGACGCGCAAATGAAGGAGGGTGCCATGCCCGAAAATCAAAGCGAGAGACCGCTGCAGCCCGGTGACCGCGCGCCGAACGTCATTCTCGATGCGATCACGCGTCAGGGCAAGATATCGATCGATGACTTCCGAGGACAGAAGCCGGTTTTGGTCGGCCTGTTTCGCGGGCTCCACTGTCCATTCTGCAGGCGGCAAATCGCCGCGATGGCGAGCCTGGCGGGCGACCTCCAGCAAAAGGGCATCGAAAGTCTGACGGTGGTCAATACGCCTATCGATCGGGCACGCCTCTATTTCCGGTATCATCCCTTGCCCAATCTGCTGGCGGCCTCCGATCCCGACAGGGTATCGCATCGCGCCTTCGGGCTTCCCAACATCGAGTTCACGCAATCGGAAACAGCGTGGCCCTACAAGGTTAGCCTCGACACGCTAACGTCGATGCGCGTCGATATGCCTGACCTGCCTGAGCCGATGGCCCCGCTGGCGGCTGTTGAATACCTCGACAATGCCGATGGTTACGAGTTCACGGACGACGACAAGCGGATGATTGCGACGGGTGAGGGCCAACTGGTCGGCGAGTTCCTTCTTGACCGCGACGGCGTCGTCAGATGGTGCTTTACCGAGGTGGCCGACGATGGCCGACGTATGTTCGGCGTACCGGCTCCCGAGGAGGTCATGTCGGCCGCGTCAAACATTGCTGCCTAAGCGACTGCGGTCAGTCAGATCCGCTTGTCGCGCTTTTACTCGTTTTCGAAAAACGGAGTTCGGCTCCCGCATAAGCGGAAGCCGACTTGTCAGGGTCGCCACTTCATTACCTGCATGCGCCCTGGCGTATGATGCGGAAGCCGCTGTTGTTAGCTTCACAGGTATTCGAGAAGGTGCGCAGTTGTGAACCTCGTTGGCCGCAGACTGGGCGGTACTCACGCGTGCATATGCCACCGGGCCGCGGCGGTGGCGGACGCTGCGGGCGCACTGTTATGCCGGGCTGGCGGCGGCACTGGCCGCGGCTGATGACCGTAAAGTTGGCTGCTTGAGCCTGGCACGCGTTAGAGAAGGTCTGAACACGTCCGCTGCGTTGGCCGCAGACCGGAGCGTACTCCATGGTACACACCTGCGGCCTCGACGGAAGAGGTGTCGGACGCGATGTCATCGGAGGCGGCCGGCGGCACTGGCCACGGCTGATGATTGTAAAGTTATTTGCACGCGCCTGGCATGCATTGGCGAAGGTCTGGACACGTCCGCCGCGTTGGCCACAGACGGGATTGTATTCCAGAGTGCATATCTGCGGACTGGGCGCGCGAGGTGGCGGGCGCCAATAATTGGGTCCTACGTCGGCAGTGCAGGCAGACAGAAGCGAAATGAGCCCAAACAGGGCGATCTTCCGAGGCAACAGGAAACCGGCGAGCGTCATGACTCTTCCCCTGCAGCTAGATTTCTTTTCAAATCCTAGCTCAAGTTGCATTTCCGGGGAAGATCAAACGTCTGCGGTGTTGAAAGTTTTGAAACGCTTCAGTCGAACAGGCTGGAAACCGACTCTTCCTGGCTGGTGCGGTTGATCGCTTCACCGATCAAGCTCGCCGTGCTCACAACGCGGATGTTGTGAGCTGACTGGACAGCCGTCGTCGGCTGGATCGAGTCGGTGATGACGAGCTCGCGAAGCTTCGACGAAGTGATGCGGGTGACCGCGCCCCCCGAGAGAACGCCGTGGGTAATATAGGCGGTGACGCTTGCCGCCCCTTTGGCAAGCAGCGCATCGGCTGCGTTGCAGAGCGTGCCGCCGGAATCGACGATGTCGTCGATCAGCAGGCAGTCCTTGCCTTCAACTTCGCCGATGATGTTCATGACTTCGGATTCACCCGGGCGGTCGCGGCGCTTGTCCACGATCGCCAGCAGACAGTCGAGACGTTTGGCGAGCGCGCGGGCACGAACAACGCCGCCGACATCAGGCGAAACCACCATGACGTTGCTGATGTCGTAGTTGGCCTTGATATCACGGGTCAGGACCGGGATGGCGTAGAGATTGTCCGTCGGAATATCGAAGAAGCCCTGGATCTGGCCTGCATGCAGATCGAGGGTTAGCACGCGATCGGCGCCGGCTTCCGTTATGAGGTTGGCGACGAGCTTGGCGGAGATCGGCGTGCGCCCCGAGGCACGGCGATCCTGGCGGGCATAGCCGAAATAGGGAAGAACCGCAGTTATGCGGCGCGCGGACGAGCGGCGCATCGCATCGATCATGATGAGCAGTTCCATGAGATGGTCGTTCGTCGGAAAAGACGTGGACTGGACGACGAACACGTCTTCACCGCGAACGTTTTCCTGAATTTCCACGAAGATTTCCTGATCGGCAAATCTTCTGACGCTGGCTTTGCCCAAAGGCACATTGAGATAGCTGCAGATCGCTTCGGCGAGATGCCGGTTCGAATTGCCTGCGAAAACCTTCATCTTGGTCCGCCTATTTCCTGCTGATAGCCGCGCTTTTTAGCCAGCTTGCTCCTGAATGCAAGGGCTAAGGCGTCATCTGCGCTCATATTTCTAAAAACCTTGTGGCTTAACCGCCGCGAGCATCGCGCCACGTTGAGAAGTCGGTGATGGTTTTCGAGGCGATTTGCTGCATAACCGAGGCGGGAACGCCGGCCCAGGGATCCAGCGCCTCCGAGGGTACGCTTTCCTGTCCCTGGATGCGGTGCAGGCGCGCGCCGCTGCCATCGAGAATATCCCAGACATAGACCACGGTGACCTTGCCGCTGTCGGAAAAGGCGGAGAGGTATCCCTTCAGAATGTAGGCGCTTGAGCTGTCGTTCGAGCTCTTGATGGAAAGGCCGTGCGAGCGGGCCTCCGCTCCGAGTTGGCGCGAAAGCGGTGTAACCGCCCGAACCGGTGCCCCGATGATAGGAAGGAAGCGGACGGTCGTCCCACCTGCCGAGGACGAACTCGTATTCAGCATGGCAGTCTGGGTTTGCTGTCTAGGCGGTTCGCGAGCGGGCGCTTCCACCATGTCTTCTTCCTCGGCCTGGGCGTTGGATATTGGCTCCGGCAGGGTCTGCGCCTTGATTGGCACGGAGGCTGCCGGCGAGCGCATATCGCTTTCCAAGGCCATCGCCTGGGCTTCCATCGTGGTAGGCGGTGCGCCTGAACCTTGACGATAGCTCGCCTGGCTGTAGGCGGGATGATATCCGTTCGACCGCTGCTGAGCGGCAAAGGCCTGCTGGCGGGGCTGGGTTCCTGCCATGCGTTCCACGTCGCCCTGCGTTACCGGCGATGAGCGCATGTTTGGTGAGGAATCGCCGATGTCGACCAGCGGGACCAAGGCGTCGGTGGTGTTGCAGGCGGTTAGGGCAAAGCAGGCAAGGAGCACTGGCGCAGTCGCGACTCGCGTCATCCCTCGTTACATCCTTCCCAGTGCCGGCCCCATGCACTTTATGAAGGCCGGTGCGGGTCTGTGTCAATTCCGGATTCTTGTCTCAGACGTTGATGAAATCCAGAGAGTGGCGGGAAAGCGCGCGGGGTGTGTTGTCCGTCGTGAGATAAGTCTGCCCGAGGGTCATCGCAGTTCCCGTGTCGGAATCCATGATGATCATGTGCACGAAGAGCGACATGTTCGGTTCGATTGCTTGCGGATTACCGACATGGAACATCTGATGCTCCATCCAGGATGGCGAGAAACGGGCGCCCAGCGAGTAGCCGCAGGCATTGAGGCGATGGCGCGACAGGCCGCGCTCGTCCATGATTTTCGCATGCATATCGAAGACGTCGCCGAAGCTGTGGCCCGGCCTCAATACCGTTTCGATTGCCTGGATGGTTTCGAAGCAGGCGTTGTAGAGTTCGCGATGGCGATAGCTCGGTTCGCCGATGACGACGGTACGCATCATTCCCGCATGGTAGTGCGCGTAGGCGCCTGCCCATTCGAGCGTCAACTGGTCGTTGGTATCGAGCTTGCGGCGGCCGGCCTTGTAGCGGCAAAGCAGGGCGTCCTCGGCAGAGCCGATGATGAATTCGTTCGCGGAATAGTCGCCACCACCGGCAAAAACGGCGCCCTGCATCGCGGCCAGAATATCCGCTTCGTCTGCGCCGGGATTGGTCAGCGCGAGTGCCGCATCAAAGGCATCGTCGGCCAATACAGCAGCGCGTTCAACATAGGCGACTTCGGCTGGGCTCTTGATCAGTCTCAGGCGGCTGACGAGATAGGACGCGTCGACGATCTGGCCGAAGGACGTCAACTGCGCGTCGAGCATCCGGGCTACGCGGCCCGTCATGCCATGGGTGTCGTATTCGACGCCGATCCTGGCTCCGAGCAGATCCATCTCGACCAGCAGGTTCCGAAGGTCGACGGTCGGATCGGCATTTACGCGGTCGACCCAGACTTGCACGTTTTCCAGAATGGAGGTGTGTTTCGCCTGACGCAGGTCGGCAGAGCGTGTGATCAGCGCCATCGTCCCGTCGGCCTTGACGACAAGCGTTTGGAAGAAGCAGTAGCCGAAGGTGTCGTAGCCGGTCAGCCAGTACATGCTTTCCTGGGCAAACAGCAGCAGGGCATCCAGCTTCTCTTCGCGCATCTTGTCTGTCAGACGCGCGAGGCGGACGGCGAATTCGGGTCGGTCGAAGTGCAAGGCCATACCGCTCAAATCTCCCTGATTGCGATTGCAGAAATCTGCCGACCGTAGTCCGGCTCTTTGTTATGTGTGGTCCGGCGGTACGAGAAGAAGCGCTCGGCATCGGGATAGGTGCAGAGCCCAAGGCTTTCTGCGCGGATGCCGGCGGCGCGCAGCCGGTCGATCGTCAGGGCAGGGAGGTCGAACATCGCGTGTTCAGGCTTTCCTGATGGCACGAAATAGCGCTCGTAAGATGGATCCTGAGCGACAAAGCGTTCCACAAATTCCGGCCCAACCTCGTAGCTCGCCTGGCTGATCGATGGGCCGAGGCAGGCAACGATGGCTTCGCGCTTCGCGCCAAGCTGGACCATCGTGTCGATCGTGTTTTCCAAAACACCTGTGAGGGCACCCTTCCAACCTGCATGAGCGGCGCCAATGACACCGTTTTCCGAATCGGCGAAGAGGATTGGCCCACAATCGGCAGCCAGCACCCCGAGCGCTATGCCCGGAGTTGCCGTTACCAACGCATCCGCTGAGGGGCGGGAGCCGTTATAGTTCCTGTCGACGACGACCACATCGGGAGAGTGTACCTGGTGCACAGTAGCGAGACGCTCGACAGGCAATTCAAACCAGCTAGCCACGCGGCGGCGATTCTCCTGAACCTTCTCGCGCTCATCGTGCGAGCCGAGGCCGACATTCAGGCCGCGATAAATGCCGTCCGAAACGCCGCCTTGCCGGGTGAAGTAGCCATGGAGAATTGCGTCGCCGGTTGCCTCTTTCAGCAGCGCGCTTTGGATCGGTGCCGGAGATGCTGCTTGCGTCATTAGAACTTCCAAAATTGCTTGAATGCTTGTGCGCCTTACTGGATGGCAATGCCTTGTCGATTGCCGCGGATGTTGGCCCAGCGGCGCTCGCGCTGTCAATCCACCGAACGGAAGGGCATCAAATCCACCGTCGGGTGCGAGACCGCCAGCACCTTGAAGAGTTCGCCCATACGCCCTTCACCTTCGGCGGCCAGTCGGTCGACTGCGGTCTGGATGATTTGCTGCGTATGTGGTGCTCGATCCCGGCCAAGCACAGCAGCGCGATCGAGAATGCCGAGACCGACGAGAAAATCGCCCTGGTGAAGCATGCCGTTGACGTGGACCCCGGCCGCAGTGGCGGTCTGTGCCAATGCCTGGAAATCGACGTGGCTCGTCAGGTCCGCTTCACCGGGATGCGCCAGAGGCGGATCATACTCATGCATGCGCACCGCCTGCAGCGTGTCGCCGTAGCCACTCACAACGTGCCCATAGTCAATGGCGACAAGCGTCCCGCCATGTTCTTTCAGGCGATCGCAGATCGATAGCATCACCGACTGGCGCGCCGGCGAGACTTCGAAGATTGTTCCCGGAAGTACGTCCTCTTCCGGCCAGGGGAGGAGGCTTGAATCGATCCCGGCCACGCCGGCGCCGAATGTCAGTTCGCCTGCTGCGTCGACGCCCACCATCCGCTCGCGGAAGCCCGCCGGCGTCCGCACGAACTGACGGATCGGAATCGCATCGAACAACTCATTTGCCGCGACGAGCGAGAATCCCGGCGGGACTTCATCGAAGCCCTGATGCCAGCTGACCTTGTCGCCGTGGGACGCCAGCGTCTCCTGCTGGATGTCGCGCAGCCGTTCGCTTGTCTCGACGAGGTGCACGGTCATGTCTCCGAAAAGCGGCGGCGCGATACGGGAAATGACGCGCAGCATATCCGACATCATCGTGCCGCGACCGGGACCGATTTCGATGAGACGGACACCTTTGGGCGTCCCGTGTCGCTGCCAGGCATGGACGATGAAGACGCCGATCATCTCGCCAAAAAGCTGGCTTACCTCGGGTGCAGTCACGAAGTCACCTGTGCGGCCAAAAGGCTCGCGGGTCCTGTAGTAGCCATGTTCGGGGTCGGCGAGGCACAGCGAAAAAAAGTCCGTGACGCTGATCGGGCCGTTCGCCTGAATGATAGCCTTGATCTTCTCACCGAGCGCGGTGCTCATGAATGCCCCTCCTGTCCGGCTGCGATCAGTGCTGCAGGGCAGCCTGACGGCGAGCGCGAAGCATGGCCCAGATTCCCAGCAATACCATCGGCGTGGAAAGCACCATGCCCATGGTGAGCCAATTGGTGCCCAGCAGGTAGCCCAGCTGGGCATCCGGTTCGCGGAAGAATTCGACGAAAATGCGGGAAAGCGCGTAGCCGCAGACGAAAACGCCGGTGACGAAGCCAGGGATCTTCAGTGCGCGGAAGCCGTAGATCAGCATGGCGAGAACCAGGAGGAGCACGATGCCCTCCAGACCTGCCTCGTAGAGCTGGCTGGGGTGGCGAACAAAGTCGCCGCCGGGGCAGTAACCGTCGGCCCGCTCGATATATTGGTTACAGAAAACCATGCCCCAAGGCACATCGGTCAAGCGCCCCCAAAGCTCACCATTGATGAAGTTGGCGACGCGGCCGCAGAACAGGCCGATCGGGACTACTGCTGCGACAATATCGAACAGGCTCCAGATCGGTATGCTGTTGCGCCGCGCGAAGACGATCATCGCGATGGTGGTGCCCGTCAGGCCGCCGTGGAAGGACATGCCGCCATTCCATATCTGTATCGCCCGGATCGGGCTCTCGATGACAGCAGGCATGTCGTAGAAGAGGATGTAGCCGATGCGGCCGCCGAGGACGATGCCGAGCGCGACCCAGATGATGAAATCGTCCAGTTGCACCTTGGTGATCGGGGACACGTCGCCCGGCCACAGCTTGTTGTTCCCGGCGATCTGACGCGCATAGTACCAGCCGAGCATGATGCCGGCGACATAGGCAAGTCCGTACCAGTGAATTGAGAGGGGGCCGAGCGAAAAGGCGATCGGGTCGATCTCGGGGAACGGCATGATCGCCATGAAATTGGCTGCTGTCGGCAAGGTTGTCCCATTCGGTGGCGCAAAGCCCGGAATATGGAATCGGGCGTCTGACGCGGTTCAGTTCAAGGCGTCCTTTGCGACTTTCTGAAGGCGCGCCAAGCTTGATGTGGGCGGAAGATGGCGCTGCGATCAAGAGCGGTCAAGTCGATTGTTGGCGATCGGAGGCCGCCGGCTGGCTTATCCAGAGCAAACCGCTTGCATCCTCCGCGGCGAAGCCCTACCTCATTCTTGAGGGGCCGAAGTGGCCCTAACTGGTCTATAGCAAAGGGAGAAAATCGCCATGACGACTGGAGCAAACCGCATCATGGACGAGTTCGCCAAGCTGATGACGGATGCGGCCGGCGCTGCCCAGGGTGTGCGCAAGGAAATCGAGACAGCCTTCAATGCGCAGGCGGAGCGCTGGCTCAATACGCTCGACATCGTGAAGCGCGAGGAATTCGAGGTCGTACGCGAAATGGCGATCAAGGCGCGCGATGAAAATGATGCGCTGCTTGCGCGGATCGCCGCCCTTGAAGAGAAGCTTGCGGCCAAGGGCAAGTAATTCCCGTTGTGAGACAGGCCGTGGTGTGACCTTTATGAGACAGACCGCGGCTGCGGCCTAAAAACCAGGTGCGGTTATCCACCTGTGGACACTGCCAAAAAGATCAATGGGCAGAGTCATTTAAACCCTCCTTCTGAATCTAAACCCGAAAAGCTTTCCACAGTGCCGTTCCCTAAAACGGCCTTCAGGGGCTGGCGTGTCGCCGAGCCCGTTATACACTGATTTTAAATGATGATTCGAAGCGGTTGGTAAGCTCCAGGCAGGTTTGACTGCGTTAAGTCTGGTAGTGGTTCAACGGTCATCACGGTTGGTGGTTCCGGCTGTTGCGTGTGTTCTCCTTGTGTCTCGTTGACGAAGTTGGTTCGCATTCACTCCGGTCAAGAAGGTGCTGCATGAGCCTCATGGAATTGGAAGTCGAGCGTCAGTCGAACCCGGTCGATATGATCGAGTATGTCGCCGCCAATAACGACTGGTCTTTCGAGCGGTCGGGTGACGACGAAATTGCGATGACGGTTGAAGGGAAGTGGGCCGACTACCACGTTTCCTTTTCCTGGATGGAAGAGTTCGAGGCGCTGCACCTTGGCTGCGCCTTCGACGTCAAGGTTCCCGAACAGCGCGTTAACGAGGTCACCAAGCTCTTGGCCGCGATCAACGGCCAGGTCCTGATGGGACACTTCGATCTTTGGCGCCAGGAAGATGTCATCATCTTCCGTCAGTCGCTGCTGCTTGCCGGCGGTGCGGAGCCGACCAATCGACAGGTCGAGGTTTTGCTCGCTAGTGCGCTCGATACCTGTGAGGCGTACTATCAAGCGTTCCAGTTCGTGATCTGGTCGGGCATGGAGGCGAACCGCGCCATGGAAGCGGTTCTCTTCGAAACCGTCGGCGAGGCGTAAATGTCATCCGCATCTTCAGGTCCTATCGTTCTTATCGGTGCCGGCAATATGGGGGGCGCAATGCTCTCTGGCTGGCTGAAGAGCGGAGTGGCCGGTTCTTCCATCGTCGTCATCGATCCCGGTCCGTCCGAGCAGATGATGAAAACAATCAACGATGCCGGCGTAACGCACGTTACCTCGGCTCCTGCCGGGCTGACGGCAGGCGTTCTCTTTCTGGCGGTCAAGCCACAGGTGATGGATGCCGTGCTGCCTCCGGTCAAGGGAACGGTGGGATCAGAAACCGTCGTTGTGTCGGTCGCCGCCGGAAAGACGCTGTTGTTTCTTGAAAAGCATCTCGGTGAGGCTGCGATGGTGCGCGCTATGCCGAACACCCCGGCCATGGTCGGTCGTGGTGTTACGGGTGCGTTTGCCAATGCCCGCGTCACCGATGCGCAGCGTGAGCACGTCCATTCTCTCTTGCGTGTATCCGGTCCGGTAGAATGGGTTCCAACCGAAGCCGACATCGATGCCGTTACGGCGCTGTCGGGAAGCGGACCGGCTTATGTGTTTTATCTCGTCGAGTGTATGGCAGAGGCAGGCCGTAAACTTGGCTTGCAGGCGGACCTTGCCATGCGTCTTGCACGGGAAACGGTCGCGGGGGCTGGTGAGCTTTTGCACCAGTCCCCCGACGACGCCTCGCGGCTGCGGCAGAACGTGACATCGCCGGGCGGCACGACCGCCGCCGCGCTTTCGGTCCTGATGGCCGAGGACGCGATGCAGCCTCTTTTCGACAAGGCCCTCGCGGCAGCGCGCAGGCGCGCCGAAGAGCTTGCCGGCTGAGGACAACCTGCATGGCTGACGAAATCACCTATGCCGACTTCGAGCGTGTCGACATTCGTGTCGGTACGATCGTCGAGGCAAGTCCGTTTCCGGAGGCGCGAAAGCCGGCCTTCAAGCTGCTGATCGACTTCGGGCCAGAGATCGGTCTCAAGAAGTCGTCGGCCCAGATTACGGTTCACTATACGCCCGAGAGCCTTGTCGGTCGGCAGGTTCTCGGCGTGGTGAACTTTCCGCCACGGCAGATCGGCCCGGTCCGCTCGGAAGTCCTGACCTTGGGCTTCGAGGATGAGGCGGGAGCGATCGTTCTTGCAGGAACCGACAAGCCCGTACCGAACGGCAAGAAGCTGATGTGATCAGTGGATCTCGCGCGACAGCGGATCGGTCAGCGAGAAATCGTGGAATACGGCTTCGAAGCCGGCGCGTTGCGGCGAGCAGAATACCGGCCCGACGGCAACCTCTGCATACGCCGGATCGAACCACGCAAGGCGTGCCATGCGCCAATCTTCCATGCGGTCCGTTCTGTATTGAATGAACAGCGCATCGCCATTGCGTGTCACCCGCACGCCCATGCGCTCGAATGTGTGGTCGAGCCGAAAGGCTGACCAATCGGAATTGCCGTTGGTCACGACGACGCTGAAATGCATGGCGCCATCGGTATATTCGATCCCGCATTTCATCCAATGCGTGGCATCAGCCCGTACCATGAGGCCAGCCTGATCGTAGAGTTCCTGGTAGCGTCCCGAGAAGGAAACCTCGGCGGTGAAGTCGCCTTGTCGCGACCGGTGCAGGAAATGTCCGTCGTCGCGGTGGAAGCCGTAATATGTCCCCTGCCAGAAATCGGTCTTGGGTCCCGACCAGACATGCAAATCCCCGCCGCGCATCTCGAAGCGAGGCGGCGGGTTCAGCCATGTCATTGAGCTCGTGTCCATCGTCATCTTTTCCTCACGCGGGCAGGCGGACGGTCGCCCGAAGGCCACCCAGAGGGCTGTCGCCAAGCGTGACGTTGCCGCCGTGGCTTCGTGCGATGTCGCGAGCGATTGCGAGGCCCAGGCCGGTGCCCGAGGCATCGAGATTTCGGGCTTCGTCGAGCCGGAAGAACGGCTTGAAGACGTCCTCGCGGTTCCTTTCTGGAATCCCCGGGCCGTCATCGTCAAAGGTGATCGTCAGCCACTTGGCGCTGTGCCTGGCGTTGATGTCGAGCGTGTTGGCGTAGCGGCGGGCATTTGAGGCTAGGTTGGTCACAAGGCGCGTGAAGGCGTTCGGGCGCACCAAGATCTCGTCGTCTCCGTCGATCGAGTATGTAAGCTTCTTGCCGTCGTGAAGTTCGAAGTCTGCCGCCACTCGTGCGAAGAGCTCGCTGAGCTTCAGGTCGCCAACGTCCTCTTCGACCTCGCTTCGGGCAAACGCCATGTAGGCCTCGAGCATCGACTGCATATCGTTGACATCGTCGTTCAGGCCGTGAAGCTCCGGATTTTCGCCGGCCAGTGCCAGCTGCAGCTTGAAGCGGGTCAGGATCGTGCGCAGATCGTGGCTCACTCCGGTCAGCATCGCCGTGCGTTGCTCGATCTGTCGCTCGATGCGCTCGCGCATCAGAATGAAGGCAAGGCCCGCACGACGAACCTCATCTGCGCCACGCGGGTGGAAGTTGTCGGCCTTCTGCCCCTTGCCGAAGTTTTCGGCGGCGTTGGCCAGCGCTAGGATCGGGCGGATCTGCCCGCGCAGGAAGAGGATCGATATGCCAATCAGGACCAGCGAGGCGCCAACCATCCACACAATGAAGATGTGAGTGTTGGAGGCATAGGTCGAGCTGCGCCGTGCCAATACGCGAAGGATCTTGTCTTCCAGCTTGATGCGGATCTCGACGAGGCTGGAGTCGCCGAGCGTGTCGATCCAGAAGGGGCGCTTGATCTGATCGCTGATCTCGTCGCTCAGGATACCGTCCAGGATGGAGAAGAAGGGCTTTGTGCGTGGCGATGGCAGATCGCCGTCCGGTTCGATCGAGATCTGCAAGTTCATCTGATCGCGTGCGATACGGGTGACTTCGCTAAAGTCCGTATCTTGCGGATAAGTCTCGATGATCTGGATGATGGCCGCTATGTCGCGCGTGACGGCAGCTGAAAGGCGTTGGGTCACCATCTGCCAGTGGCGCTCCATGAATACGGCGGCGACAACAGACTGCAGGAGCACCATGGGGATAATGATGATCAGCAGCGAGCGGACGTACAGGCCCGTCGGCAGATAGAGCCGAAATCTGCGCAGCATCCACCGCCAGCCGCGGGCGGGCGAGCGGTCGTCGCGCCGAAGAGAGTCGAATGTCACCATTTGGCCGCTGGTCCTGGGGTTGCGACTGTCAATCGATGCTCAATCGGTATCCTATACCACGAACCGTCTGCAGCCAGACCGGATTTGCGGGATCGTCCTCGATCTTGCGTCTCAGGCGATTGATCTGCACATCGATGGTGCGCTCACCGACATCAACATCGTTGCCGATAAGCTCGTGTCGCGGAATGGTATCGCCGGCGCGTTTGGCGAACAGCAGCATGATTTCCTGCTCGCGATCCGTCAGCCGGACGACTTCGGACGCCTTCTTCAGCTCCTTGCGTGTGAGCGAGAAGGTATATGGTCCGAACATCACCTGTTCGATTTTCGGCGCATCGTTCGAGACATTGCGGCGCAGGATGTTGTTGACGCGCAGCACGAGCTCGCGTGGGTCGAAGGGCTTGGCCAGATAATCGTCGGCGCCTGCCTCGAGGCCCTCAATGCGGCTGCCTGACTCCGCCAGCGCCGTGAGCATGATGATTGGCACGTTCTTGATCGTGCGCAGACCCCTGGTCACTTCGATCCCGGACTCACCCGGCATCATGACGTCCATGATGATGAGGTCGAAATCCAAGCCGGCAAGCTTGCGTTGAGCTTCCGCGCCATCCGCGGCCACGGTCACCCGGAAGCCGTTCTCGGTCAA
Source organism: Rhizobium sp. 42MFCr.1 (assembly GCF_000377185.1). Taxonomy (NCBI): domain Bacteria; kingdom Pseudomonadati; phylum Pseudomonadota; class Alphaproteobacteria; order Hyphomicrobiales; family Rhizobiaceae; genus Rhizobium; species Rhizobium sp. 42MFCr.1. The sequence goes on along the minus strand of NZ_KB897828.1, from coordinate 126,926 downwards.
ATAGCGGTTGAGCAGGGCGCGGATACGCGTGTCGTCATCCACAACAAGCAAGTGCGCAGCGTCGTCCGAAATCACTGTCTTTGTCGCCATTCAATCCGCTCTCGAGTTTGGTCTATTCCGCATACCTCTGAGGAAGGCCTTTATGCCTTCCCGTACCTCCGGAGAAGCCCCGTCGAATGCTCTCTCAATACGGCGCGATTGCGGCTCCGCCAGAGCAAGAGCAAGCTCGCGCCCCATCTTGGTAGGATAGAGCTTGCGCTGCCGCCTGTCTTCAGGCCCCGCAATCTGTCGAATATACCCCGAATCAATGAGTTGTTTGAGCACTCTTGCAAGACTCTGCTTGGTTATCTTCAACGTATCCAGCAGATCGGCAACCGTCATGCCCGGGTTGCGGTTAACAAAGTGAACGACACGGTGGTGCGCGCGCCCGAAGCCGATCTCTGCCAGGATGGCGTCAGGATCCGAAACGAAGTCACGATAGGAGAAGAACAGAAGCTCGATGATCTCAAAATCGATGGTTTCTGTGTTTTCCATCGGCATTTTCAGCAGTTCGGGCTTGCCCGCCTTTGGGCTCGTCTGGCGTGCCAATTTGGCATTTCCTTTCTTGTTGCGCACCTCGCGGGAAGCTCAGATAAAAATATGCCAGCATTTGACGTATCTTTGCGCCGTTGCTTGCTTCCCCCACGCGTCGCGAAGCCGGAAGGGGATGCCGTTTCCACCGGAAATTTGGCCCCACTTCGCAAACTTCATCACAATGCGTAATTTTCCCCTTTGTCAGTGGATAAAACGTATCGGGGATAACAATCAACAACAATGGCGTACGGGCAGCGGAGGAGAGCGAACGGCTGCGGTGCGTTCGTTCAGTGGAAAAACGCAAAGATCCGCGTGTCGACCTATGGGTTTCACGCCGCAAACCTGGTGTTCATGGGAGAACACGGCTGGGCTGTGACGGAAATCGGGCCACACCGGTTTATGCCGGCGACGATCAGCGAAACACTGATGAGCGACTATGTAAGAGAGATAGATCGCGTGGCCGCTGCCGCCGACTATCCTTCAGCAAAGGACAGCGACCGGGTTCCCAGGGAGCCTCGGCCGCTTCTCGATGGGCTATCTATCGTGCGCGGGCGGCTACCGCTCCTACGATCGTCGACAGGATGCCGCCGCCGATCAGGCCGCCGATACCGTCGGCAATCAAACCGGTCATTGCAGCTTCGCCGCCGACCATGCTGAGCAGCATGCCACCGCCGATGCCACCGATCGCGCCGGCGATCGTCCGGGCGACGGTATTGATTGCAACCTGCTTCAACGCGCCGCTTGCGACATTGCCGCCGACTGCACCCGCTATTACCTGTGTGATGATGGGCAATAAGGCTTCCACGATTTCCCTCCTTCGCGTTTCCTCAAACGCCACTGCCGGCTGCGCGATCCGAAAGGATAGCCAGCCCTACAGGCGATCCGACCTCCGACCGGGAGCAGGGGATATCGTCTGAATTTCAGTATTTTATCATGATTGAATATTTAGTGGAATGGAGAGCAACCCACGCGTGAAAGTTTTCCACGCTGTCTGCGCAAAAAAAGGCGCCCGCGGGGCGCCTTTTCCATGTTGTGCGTTACAATCAGTTGTAGACGTAAACGATGCGGCGGCTGCCGGGGTCCACAAGGACCGGTCGATCGTTGATTCGAACATACCGATACTGATAGTCCGGAATTTCCTGGAACGTCACATCAGCCGGCACGGAAGCACCCACGACGACATCGCCACCGAGGCGCACGGTCTGTGCCGGATTGGTCTGGACATAGGTCGTGACGGTTTCAGGTGGGGTAACGGCGTCGACGGAGCCAACCGGTCCAAGCAACTCGTCGCCCGGTGCCGGCTCAGGAGCGACGCTTGCCGTCGTCTCATAGGTCACGACGGGAACGCCTAGATCGGACTGGTGCTGCTCGACGACGACGGTGCTGCCACCCTGTTCGACCTGCAGATACTGAGCATAGACCCAGCCACGCACGCCGTTGACGTCAACACGGCACCAGCGGCTTCCCTGGATGCAACCATCCAGCATTGCCTGCGAGCCGCGCGTCGCAATTCCGATTGAGGGATATTGCGGACCGGGGCCTGCGCGAACGTTCAGATCGTTGATGGCCGTGGCAACCATGTCCGCCTGGGCAAGACCGGCGCTTCCCACGACGATCGCGCCAGCCAGGAACAGATTTCGCTTCAAGGTCATCTCGTTTCTCCTTGTCTTAATACAGGCAAGTAACGTTTGGGGTGCAGACGATGTTCCGCCGCCTTCGCTTTCGCCGGTAAACGATTGTATCGACGTGTTAAATTCGAACGTGGCTGGTGATCGAACCCTGAAGCCAGACTGTGTTCACTAAATCGCGGGCTGCGCACGGTGTGATTTCGGCCTATAGGAACCCGGGACAAAGACAAGCGAGGCACTCATGGGCATGCTCCAGGCTGGCATTATTCCGGTGACACCATTTCAGCAGAACTGCACGATCCTCTTCGACCCGGAGACCAAGGAAGGCGTCGTTGTCGATCCCGGCGGTGATGTCCCGGCGATCCTCGAGGCCATCACGGCGAACGGGTTCGACATCAAGGAAATCTGGCTGACACATGGCCATCTCGACCACGCAGGTGGAGCTAGGGAGCTCAAGGAAGCCCTTAACATCGATATCGTCGGTCCGCACGAGGACGATCTTCCCTTGCTGCAGCGGATCGAGACCCAGGCGCAAAAGTATGGCATCCCGTCGGGCATGCAGAATGTCGTTCCGGATCGTTGGCTGAAGGATGGCGACAAGGTCTCGTTTGGCACGCACGAGTTCGAGGTGTACCACACACCAGGCCACGCGCCCGGCCATGTCATCTACTTCAATCGCGCACAGAATTTTGCCCATCTGGGCGATGTGCTTTTCAACGGCTCGATCGGTCGGACGGATCTACCCGGGGGCAATCACCAGCAACTGCTCGATTCGATCCGCGACAAGGTCTTGCCGCTGGGCGATGACGTCGGCTTCATTTGCGGACACGGGCCGGGCAGCCGGATCGGCGACGAGCGACGGAGCAATCCCTTCCTGCAAGGGATCTGAGCACCCAAAACAAAAGCGCCGCTGAGAGGCGGCGCTTCGTGTTTGATTGCGCGTTCAAGCGATTAGCCGGCGTTGCAGAAGTGGCTCCGGCCATCGTTGCCGATAAATGTGCCGCTGCGCGGGTCAAACGACCGGTAGCGATAGGAGCAGTAGCGTTCCCACTGCGGAGTCCAGGGCTCGATGTCGGCGGCAACCGGACGATAGTAGCGGGGCGGGGGAGCGCGATAGACCGGAACGGCTTCGTATTCCGGGTCGTAGGGCGGGTCGATGTAGCGCGGCTCATCATAACGCGGCGCGCTTGCAATGGCTGAACCCACAATCAGACCCGTTGCAAGGCCGACGGCGCCACCGACAAGCGCATCATCGCCATGGTGGTGACGGTGCCAGTCACCAGCCGACGCGACCCCGATCGATGATACTGCGAGGGCAGCAGCGGTTGCCGTCATAAGGAGCGTCTTCGCAAGCCTGTTCATTTGTATTTCCCTGTTTTAACCGATACCGGTTCTGCACCTTGATGATGGCAAGGTAAGGGCCGCGATCTGAATGCAGGCTGAATGACAAAACCCGGCATCGCTGCCGGGCTTCAACTCGAATTGACAGCGTTGGCTAGAGGCTCAGCCTGCGATCTGCAGGTTGACAGCCTTGGGGCCCTTGCCGCGGCGGTCCGGCTCCGTGTCGAAGCTAACCTTCTGATTCTCCGTCAGTCCGGCCAAGCCAGAAGCCTGAACGGCAGAAATGTGTACAAAGATGTCCGCGCCGCCCTTGTCCGGCTTGATAAAGCCAAAACCTTTGTCGGTGTTGAAGAATTTTACTGTGCCAGTCTCGGCCATGCGTCAGGTCCTTTTATCTCTGCCCGCCATCCACACGGGCAGCATCACTGATATTGCCTCCTCACGGAGACGTTAGCAGGCAATTATTGAAATGTGAGAAAAAGGTCCCCTCTAGCACAACCAAACTCACCACGGGACTGACGCCCGCTTTCTCGGAATTGGTTGACCGGAATTTTAGCGTCTCCGGCGCGCACATTCTCAAGGACTTCCCATGCTCGCAAAATGCCCGAACACGGTGAGAGTGCTGCGATTATTAAATTTTGGCAAGCAAAAGTTTTTTAACGCGTCTGTGCTGAAAGGCACCTATAGGAGGCATTTTTGCACGCCCAGAGCAAAATTTTGGTCGTTAGCCGCCGCCGAGCAACGCTTTATATCGTTGGCAATATAGTTTGGGAGCAGATTTTGCCAAAAATGCAACGCTAACGCGACTACGCAAAGGCTAAAGTTTTTTTCTTTTCCGGGCGTTCAACCCAAGTTTGGGCTCGGTTTCAACCTCTCCGAAGCTCGACGGCGCGTAATTTCGGGCACCACCTCAACCAGAAGCATGGCGGTGAACATTAGCGCGCAGCCGGCGTAGCCGAGCGGCGGCATGGTTTCGCCCAGCAGCAGAGCGCCGAGCGAGGCGCCGAAGAGTGCTTCAGATGACAGGAAGATCGCTGCCTGCGACGAGGTCGTGTAGCGCTGGCCGATGACCTGCAGCGAGAAGGCGACACCGGACGAGAATATCCCGACGTAGAGGATCTCGGGGGCTGCCGCCCAGACCGCTGCCCAACTGATCGGTTCCGCGACGATGGCAACGACGAGCGCGCAGGCCCCGGTCACCGCAAACTGGGCGGTCGAAAGGGTAAGCGGGCGCCCGGTTTCGGACACTGTGATGCCGGCCAGGGTGATCTGCCCGGCCCAGAAGACCGCGCAGACGACCGTGAGCAGATCACCGGTCGTCAGTGCCGAGAGTTGGCCACCGGACAACATGTAGATGCCGGAAACGGCCATGATCGCGCCGGGCCAGATGATCCAGTGCGGGGAGCGGCGCAGGAAGACGACAGCGATCAGGGGGACGATCACAACGTAGAGGCCGGTGATGAAGCTCGAATTCGTCACGGTCGTCGTCTGCAGGCCGATCTGCTGGGTGGCGGCGCCACCGAATAGCGCAAGACCCGTCAGCAGATAGAGCTTGAGATGGCGCGGCGCGGTCTTTACCCGCGCCTTGCGGGCTTCGAAGAGCATGAACGGCAGGACCGCGACTGCGGCAATCACGAAGCGCAGGCCAATGAACCAGAACGGACCGATTGCCTTCATTGCCGTCGACTGCGCGACAAAGCCGCCGCCCCAGATGGCAGCTGCAAGCAATAGAAGGAGGTTCGCCTGAATGCGCGTCATGTCGTCCTCGGTGCGGGAGAGTATGGGCGAGCGTTAGCAGTTGCCTTTGGTTTGGGCAAGGGTGAAGAATGTCGCCACTGGGTAAGCGCCTGAGAGCAAACGGATGGCAACGAAAACGGTTTCATCGGCGGACGAAAAGGCTGCGCCGCGACAACAGCGCCATGATGCGCCAGCGGGGTATTGCGGCAACTCGCTCACGCGAAAGCTCGGCCTGAGGGAAGGGCAGGCGGCGCTGCTGATCGGTGTACCCGAGATCGCCGAGATACAATCCTTTGAGCATTTCTCCTCCGTTACGAAAGCTTTGCCATCAATGATTGAGCGTCGCTTCGACTACGTGCATGTTTTCGAAGCCCGCCGGGTAGTCCTGGAAGGTATTGCCCGGGCTGTATCGGGCGCTCTCAAGCCCGACGGGATGCTTTGGATTTCCTGGCCCAAGAAGGCGGCGCGGGTGCCGACCACAGTCACCGAAGACGTTCTGCGATCGATATTCGTGCCTTTGGGGCTGGTTGACGTCAAAGTCTGCGCTGTCGATGAGACATGGTCCGCCCTGAAGTTTATGTTTCGAAAGGAACTGCGCGCCGGCCTCTAGGCTTAGTGTCAACCATTGTTTACCGGCGCCCGCGACACTCTTAGCAAGGCACCATCGTCTTCATCCGTGAGGAGCAGCAGGGCGCCGTCGGGTGCGACGATCACATCACGCATGCGGCCATAGGAGCCGTCGAAAATCCGCTCCTCGGCGACGAAAGCTCCGCCTTCATCGCGCTGCATTCGCGACAGCAGCTGGAACTTCAGCGCAGCAACGAGAAAGTTGCCGTCCCATTCGGGAAACATCTTGCCGCGATAAATGGCCAATGCTCCCGGCGCGATCGACGGGTCCCAATAATAAAGCGGTTGCTCAAGCCCTTCCTTGGCTGTGCCTTCGCCGATCTCGGCGCCCGAATAGTCGCGTCCGTAGGTTATGATCGGCCAGCCGTAGTTTTTGCCGGGCTCGATGTAGTTGATTTCGTCACCGCCGCGGGCGCCGTGCTCCGCCGTGTAGAGCTTGCCGTCTGCGGCATCGAAGGCGATGCCCTGCGGATTGCGATGGCCCTTCGACCAGACCTCCGGAAGCGCCTTGCCGCCGTCCTTGAAGGGATTGTCGGTGGGAATGCTGCCATCGGCGTTGATGTGGATGATGGAGCCGGCATCGTCCTTCCAATCCTGGGCACGATCCCTGTCACCACGGTCACCGACACTGATGAACAGCGAGCCGTCCTTGCCGAACGCTATGCGGGAGCCGTACTGGATGTTGCCGCCGGTGAAGCGCTTCATCGTGAAGATGGATTTGACGTCGTTCAGCCTTGTTCCATCATTTGACAGCGTGGCGCTGAATACCTCGGTGCCGGAGCCGCCCCTGGCCCTGGTCGCGGCCGTGAGGAATATCTGGCGACTTGTTGCAAAATCAGGCGCGATCGCAACGTCCATCAGACCACCTTGCCCCCGGGCGCTGACTTCAGGGACGCCGGCGATGGGGGCAGAGAGCTTGCCGTCGCGTATGATGCGCAGCCGTCCCGGTCGTTCGGTAACGAGATAGGAACCATCAGGGAGCACCTCCACGGCCCAGGGGTGCTCGAGGCCTGTTGCAATGGTGTCGACTTGAACCTCAACCGTCTTCGTCTTGACGATGTCGGCAGAAAAGCTTGGGGAGGCGGCCAATGCCGCGGTTGCGAGAAAGAAGCCGAATGGAAGCCGTGCAAGTGTCGTCATGGTCTGTCCCAATGCCTGTCGTCTGGTCAACGTGGAGCGTCGTCCACCGGCTTCAACCTCATTCGCGTGGGATAACGGCTTTGTGTTTGCCGATGGCGAGGCGACGATCGGTCGCGGGTAGACGAGTGGGGACCTCTGCTTCGGTGGCGAGATCCGCCCACGGTCAAGGCCTGGTGTCTTCGCTACGAAGTTCGGCGGCAAAGGAGTGCTGCGAGAGAATTTGCGACAGTTCGGCCTTGGCCTTGATATAGAGCCCGCCGGCGATCAGCACCGTTCCGTAAAGCGCAAGAGCGGCGATGCTAACGACAATTGCCTTCTCGATGACGGAGAGACGGGGCAGGCGCATACGGTTTTCCTGCGCTGTATTCGCGTCGTAAGCGGTTGCCGCCGCCGTCGCCATGGCGAGCTCGATATAGGTCGGAAGCGGGCCGAATTCGTCCGCCTCGTGGTTTCGAACTCTGGGTCCCGAATTCACGGGCGTCATTGGCTGGCTCCGGCAAAGACGCCGTGTAGTCGCCTGCGCCAGATGGCCAGCCCGCATGTCGCGACCAGTGCGGCTAGAAGCATAAGGCTGCCGCGGGTGATCCGTTCGTCAGCGCCTGTCGCCCTTTGCGGCAGCTTTACCGACACGGAGTTCTGTGCGCCAAGCCCCACTGCCATTACCGTTGGCGCGGCTGCCATTTGCGATGTGGCTGACTGTGCGGACACCTGCTGGCTTTCTTCGGCGTAGACCGTCGTTACCAGCCCGAAGGTCATAAGGATCGACGCAGCGAAAGCCACAACTGCAACCAGTAGTGAGATGGATACGCGACGGGCGCGAAGGCGCCTGATGACAAACTCGTCTTCCAGAAACATGGGTATGCCCTCAATAACCAATGCCGGATGCAACAAAATGGGGCTTCGATCTCGGCGTGCTCGCGACCGAATTGCGGCAGGCCTCGGCATTTGTTGCGACCAATTCGTGGCAAGGGCCAAAAGTGCCGAGGATTTTGATTTCCGGGCGTAAATCGCAACTCTCTTCAGAAACTGATTCAAGCACTTCGCAAAATGATTCAGCCAGCCAAACGCGCGAGCTCGCGAATCAGGACGCTGGGTCAGGCGATTGATCACGAAGAATCATTGGCACCATCACGCCTTTGCGCTTGAAATGCCTGCCTACATTGGACATAGAGCTTAGCGCAGAATTCCGGTCCCGGCTTTTCTGCCCAAATCAACCGTATAGGACCGATATCATGGCCTTTCTTGCCGATGCTCTTTCCCGTGTGAAGCCTTCAGCCACCATCGCCGTTTCCCAGAAAGCGCGCGAGCTGAAAGCAAAAGGACGCGATGTGATCGGCCTCGGCGCCGGCGAGCCGGATTTCGATACGCCTGATAATATCAAGAAGGCTGCCATCGACGCGATCAACCGCGGCGAGACGAAGTATACGCCGGTCTCCGGTATCCCTGAACTCCGCAAGGCGATCGCCGCGAAGTTCAAGCGCGAGAACGGCCTGGAATATTCGTGGGAGCAGACGATCGTCGGCACCGGCGGCAAGCAGATCCTTTTCAACGCCTTCATGGCGACGCTGAACCCGGGCGATGAAGTCGTCATCCCGGCGCCGTACTGGGTATCCTATCCGGAAATGGTCTCGCTGTGCGGCGGTACGCCCGTCATCGTTTCGGCGACGCAGGAAAACAACTTCAAGCTCCAGGCCGCCGACCTCGACAAGGCGATCACGCCGAAGACGAAGTGGTTCATCTTCAACTCGCCGTCCAACCCGTCGGGTGCTGCCTATACGCATGACGAACTGAAGGCCTTGACGGACGTGCTGCTGAAGCATCCGCATGTCTGGGTGCTGACGGACGACATGTACGAGCACCTGACCTATGGCGACTTCAAGTTCGTCACGCCTGTCGAAGTCGAGCCGAAGCTCTACGACCGCACGCTGACCATGAACGGTGTTTCGAAGGCTTACGCGATGACCGGCTGGCGTATCGGCTACGCAGCAGGCCCGATCCAGCTGATCAAGGCCATGGATATGATTCAGGGCCAGCAGACCTCAGGTGCGACCTCGATCGCCCAGTGGGCTGCCGTCGAAGCGCTGAACGGTACGCAGGATTTCATTCCCGCGAACAAGAAGGTTTTCGAAGGCCGCCGCGACCTCGTCGTGTCGATGCTGAACCAGGCAAAGGGCATCACGTGCCCGTCGCCGGAAGGCGCCTTCTACGTCTATCCGTCCTGCGCCGGCCTGATCGGCAAGACCGCGCCGTCGGGCAAGGTGATCGAGACCGACGAAGACTTCGTTTCTGAACTGTTGGAGAGCGAAGGCGTTGCCGTCGTTCATGGCTCGGCATTCGGCCTCGGCCCGAACTTCCGCATCTCCTACGCGACGTCGGAAGCGTTGCTCGAGGAAGCCTGCAAGCGCATCCAGCGCTTCTGCGGCGCCTGCAAATAGTCAGAACTATCTCGAAACAAAAGCCCGCCGGAGACGGCGGGCTTTTTGTTTGCAGGATTGGAGTTGGCGGTGTCAGAGATCCAGCGCCGACAGCATCAGGAACGTTACAAAAAGGATGAAGTGCGTCATGCCTTCGATGGCGTTGGTCTCACCGTCGTTGAGGTTGATGGCCGCCGCAATCAGCGTAATCGCCACCATCACGGTCTGCACCGGCGTCATCGCCATGATGAACGGTTGGCCGGTGTAAAGGGCAATGGCCTCCATGACCGGAACCGTGAGGATGACGGTCGATAGCGACGCGCCCATGGCGATGTTCACGGTCGCTTGCATGCGGTTTCGCAGCGCCGCGCGAAGGGCCGTCAAGATCTCGGGCGACGCCGAGATCGCTGCGACAACGATGGCGGTCAGGACAACGGGAGCGCCAGAATTCCGCAGGCCTTCCGTCATGAAGGTCGACATGAATTCCGCGAGCAGGCCGATGATGACGACCCCAACCAGGATGGTTGTGATCGACGCGGTCGTGGAGTCTTCGATCGAGTGCTCATCCGGATCGCCTTTCCGCTCGCTGCGAGGATAGGCGTAGCTGAAGAAGTAACTGTGCTGACCGACCTGCATGCGCAGGAAGAGTGCGTAGAGGGCGATCATCGCCAGGATGGTGAAGGCGGAGTAGTAGTGCCACTTTTCCGCCGGCACGAATTCCGGAACGATCATCGAGATACCCATGGCGGTCAGGATCATCACGCCGTAGGTCTTGCCCGAGTTGTCGTTGTACGGCTGCTCGCCGTGCTTCAAGCCGCCGAGCAGCGCGGCGAGGCCGAGTATGCCGTTGATGTCGAGCATCAGGGCTGAATAGATCGTGTCGCGCACGAGCGTCGGAGAGCTTTCGCCGGTCATCATGATCGCGAGGATGATCACTTCCACTGCAACTGCCGACAGCGTCAGGATCATCGTGCCGTAGGGGTCGCCGACCTTGATCGCGAGAATCTCCGCATGGTGGGCGACACGGATTGAGGCAAGGACGATGGTGGCGACGAGCCCGGCAGCGGCGATCAGCGATATCTCACGCCCCATTTCAAGAAATGCATGTTCCGACACATAGGCGATAGCCGCGACGCCTATCGCCAACACCAGGAACGTTTCGTCTTTCAGCCGCGACGCGATTTTCACGGAAAGCTCCGAGTTCGATTCATCCGACAAGTCTAAAACGATGATTTTGCATGGCAAGCTAGTGAGCGGAGGGAGTAAGTTTGCAGTCTTGAGAATTTAATGGAATACTAACGCATCGGTCAGCCGGAAGCATATCGCGGCGCCCTCTCGTTTCCTCCAACGCGGCCCGCGCACTGGATGCCATCCGGTCAGTATTCGAGCGCGAAACAAGAAGAAGAGGAGTGAGAGGCATGGTCAAGGTGGTCTACGAGGTCGTTCCTCACGACGGAGGCTGGGCCTACCGGTTGGGCGGTGTCTACTCCGAAGCATTCCCGACACACTCCGAAGCGCTTGAGGCAGCCCGTATCGTTGCAGCTGAACAGCAGGTTGGCGGTGATTCCGCCGAGATCAGCTGGCAGGATGACAAAGGTAAATGGCATGAGGAGTATGCCGAAGGCGGAGACCGGCCGGAGACTGAGGTTGTCGACGGCACCTGGAAAAGCCATTCCAGCGAAGCCTCGCCGCGCGCATGAGCACAGGGGTCATCATCCATGTGATGATCAACCCCGGCGTTTATGCGCAGTTCCCTTGGTGTAATTCAACAGGCCGTCTACCAGCGCGTCGAACGTGACGCGGTAGCGGCGTGCCGTTTTGATCCCTTCGTGCGTGACGACCCACGTGTCGAGGGGTATCCGGAAAAGTTCGGGCAGAACCGGCAACAGATCTGGGTCCTGCGCGGCGATGCCCATCTGGCAGATTCCAATCCCCAGACCCGCACGAATGGCCGAGATTTGCGCGAGCGGGTTGTCGCTCTTGAACGCAAAGACGAGATTGTCTGGCAATGGAAAGCGCGCCATCATGGTCCTGATATAGGCTGTCTGCCGGTCGAAGCCGACGAGGCGATGTCGTGCGAGGTCGGCCATCCCCAGTGGTGCGCCGTGTTGCGCCAGGTAGCGCCGGTGGGCGTGAAAGCCGAGCGGTATCTCTCCGATGCGGCGGCCGACAAGTTGATCCTGGGTCGGCTCTGCCATCCGGACGGCAATATCCGCCTCCCGATTGAGAAGGTCCTCGATCGCGTCGGACGCCGAAAGCTCGATGTTGAGATCGGGATGGGCAGCCATCAGCGGTGCAAGGATGGGAGGCAGTACCTCGACGCCGATGACCTCGCTGGCGCTTATCCGGACGGTGCCGGCAACCTGCTCTCGATGTCCCGAGGCAGTTCGCAGCAGGGCGGCGGATGTCGCTGCGAGCGTTTGGGCATAGGGTTTCAGTTCAAGGGCTGCATCGGTTGGCAAGAGACCGTTCGGCGAGCGGACGAAGAGTTGCGAGCCGATTGAATTCTCGAGCGCATCGATGTGCCGTCCGACGGTCGGCTGCGTCAGGCCGAGGTCACGTGCCGCCGCAGAAAGCGACCCGTGTTCCAGCACAGCCAATAGCGTCCGGTACAAATGCCAGTCCGGTTCTCTCCTCATGCATTTATGTATATCTGCGACACGAGATTCGTCAATTTCGTTTATCTGAAAATGCCCGCATGATTGGCTCAGTTCAAATTGTGGAGATCATCATGACTGGGCAGAACGGACAGGTTGCTCTGGTACTGGGTGCAACAGGCGGGATCGGAGGGGAGGTCGCTCGGAAGCTCGCCGCGTGCGGTTGGCATGTGAGGGCGCTGAACCGCGATGCAGCGAAGGCTCGCGCGAAAGCGCCCGACTTCGAGTGGGTCCAAGGCGACGCGATGAACGCCGAGGATCTCGTGACCGGGGCGCGCGGCGTCAGCCTTATCATTCATGCTGTCAATCCGCCGGGCTACCGCGATTGGGAAAAGCTCGTTCTCCCGATGCTCGACAACACCATCGCCGCTGCACATTCGGTTGGTGCGCGCATCGTTCTGCCGGGCACGGTCTATAATTTCGGACCGGATGCCTTTCCGGTTCTCGGGAGGATAGTCCACAGCAGCCCGTGACGATGAAGGGAGCGATCCGCGCCGAAATGGAACGGCGACTGGAGATTGCCTCGCGCAGTGGCGCGCGCGTCATCATCGTTCGGGCCGGCGACTACTTCGGGCCGGGGGCTGCCAACAGCTGGTTTTCGCAAGGCATGGTCACGCCGGGAAAGTCGGTCGAGGCCGTCAAGAACCCGGCCCGGCCGGGTGTCGGACACCAGTGGGCGTACCTGCCCGATGTTGCTGAGACGATGATCCGTCTGGTCGAGCGTGGTGATCGCCTTCCGCCCTTCGCCGTGTATCACATGGATGGCTTCTGGGATGCCGATGGCAGCCAGATGGCCGCTGCAATCAAGCGGGTTGTCGGCAGTAGGATAAAGACGCGGGCCTTCCCGTGGTGGATCGTGCCTCTGGCCGCCCCGTTCGTCACCTTCATGCGCGAGTTGAAGGAAATGCGGTACCTTTGGCGCGAGCCGCTGCGGATGTCGAACGAACGGTTGGTTGCCGAACTCGGCAGCGAGCCTCATACCCCGATCGACGACGCTGTTCGTAGCTCCCTGGTCGCACTCGGGTGTCTGGCGGCTGAGCCGAACGAACTCGAGGCTCGCGCGTCCGCGCAGGCGGTGTATTAGTGTTGTTTTTGCCTGCCTCGGCGAGGCTCCTACGGCGTGCCTATCCCTGCTGTAGTTCGGCAAGCGCAATGCGCGCGACTGCGAGGGGGCTTTGGGCCAGTTCCGTCGATCCGCCGCCCAGAAACCAGGCCGCCGACAAGCCGGAATAGGCGACTATCCATTGCAGCAGCCGTTTCGGCTCTAGGCCAGTTTCGGTCGCGACGATCCGGAGTTGCCTCTGCAGACGGCCCGGGGAAGTGACTGTCGGAAGATCTGGGTTGGCGAAGATGTTGGCGTAGTCGAAGCCACGCTCGCCGATGAGGCCTTTGGGGTCGATTGCCAGCCAGCAGTCCTCGCCGAAATCGAGGATGTTGCTGTGGTGAATGTCGCCGTGCAGGACCACGGGATCGCTGATATTTCCAAGCAGTATTCCAGCGATGTGGTTGCACTCGGCCAGAATGCCGTCATGGGCACGTGCTGCCGGCTCCAGGTCACGAAACCAGCGGGCCAGTGGAGTGAGGTCCGGCAAAGGCTGTTCGCGTGGGGCGTGAAGTTCTGCGACGGTGCGGCACATGATGCGGGTCGCCGTATCGTCCGCGCCGTCCATTGCCATTCCCAACAGCGAGCGATGGCCCATTGCACGCTCGAGCAGAACTGCCTCGTTGTCGTGGGCGTAGACTTTCGCTGCCCCGATGCCACCCCACCATTGCATCAAAGCGCCGCCAGCCTGCTCGGCCTCGTCATTGGAGATTTTCAACATGGCGGGTTTGCCGTCCCGGAGAACGGGCAGGAGGTGGCTGGAATGAGTGATGATCGGTTCGCCGTCGACGGTCAGTCGCCAGCGCTTGATGTACGACTCGAACATGGCGCCATGTTAGCTAGGCGCTAGAAGAAGAAAATCCCGCCGAATGGCGGGATTCCGTTGGCACTTGATGGTTCAGGCGGCCTTTTCGATCACGGGATAGTCGATGTAACCCTTTGGTCCGCCGCCGTAGAAGGTGGCCTGCACGGGCGTATTCAGTGGCAGGTTCTTTTCCAGACGTCCCACGAGATCCGGATTGGCGATGAATGGCTTTCCGAAAGCGACGAGATCGGCGCGGCCGCTCTCGACGGCATCAATCGCCAGGTCCCGGTCGTAGCCGTTGTTGACCATCCACTTCGCCTTGCCGCCAGCCTTTTCATAGGCCTGGCGCAGAGCCTTATAGTCGAAGGCGGCGTTGGTGCCCTGCTTGAAGTCGCGGTCGCCGCCGGTCTGGCCTTCGATGACGTGAATATAGGCAAGATCATATTTCGCCAGGCCTTCGATGACATGGGTGAAGAGCGCTTGCGGGTTGGAGTCGTAGCTCTCGCCCGAAGGCGTGACAGGCGAAATGCGAATGGCTGTACGGCCTGCGCCGATTTCCTTGGTCACGGCGTCTACCACTTCGAAAGTGAAGCGGGCGCGGTTTTCGATCGAGCCACCATACTGATCGGTGCGGTCGTTGACGCCGTCGCGCAGGAACTGGTCGAGCAGGTAGCCATTTGCACCGTGAATTTCCACACCGTCAAAGCCAGCGTCGATCGCGGCGCGCGCAGCTTTGCGGTAATCCTCGATGATGCCCGGGATTTCCGAGGTTTGAAGGGCGCGCGGCTCGGAGGTATCGGCAAAGGCGCCAGTGCCATCGTCATTGACGAGGTACGTCTTGGCCTTGGCGATGCGGTTCGTCGAAGAGACGGGCTTGCCGCCGTTCGGCTGCAGCGTCGTATGCGAGATACGGCCGACATGCCACATCTGCACGACGATCTTGCCTCCTGCTGCGTGGACGGCATCCGTCACTCGCTTCCAGCCGTCTAGCGCTTCCTTCTTGTAAAGCCCGGGAACGTCCGCGTAACCCTGACCCTGATGTGTGATGGCCGTTGCCTCGGTGATGATGAGGCCGGCCGTCGCACGCTGGCGGTAGTATTCGACGTTCAGGTCGTTCGGAACGGCACCCGGCGAGCGGTTGCGCGTCAGCGGCGCCATCACGATATGGTTCTTGATGGCAATGTCGCCAACCTTTGTCGGTTCGAAAAGCTTGCTCATGAGAGTCCTTTCTTGGTGCGGGAGGATCACTCGGCCGAGGCCGAAGATGGGGGAGGAGGTTACGATGCGAGCCCAATTAGGGCCGCAGCCGCATACGCTACAGATCCTTCGAAAGTTGCTTGAGGAAAGCCGCGATGGTCTCCTCATTGCGCTTGTAGAAGATCCACTGCCCAACGCGTCTCGTCGTCACAAGCCCTGCTCTGTTCAGGGTCGCGAGATGCGCTGATACGGTCGACTGAGACAGGCCGCAGCGCTCAAACTGGCTGGCGCAGACGCCCATCTCAAACGGATGTTCCTGTGTGGAGAAATGCTCCTCAGGTTTCTTCAGCCAGTTCAGAATTTCCATCCGGGTCGGATGGGCGATCGCCTTCAGGATCTCGTCTTTTTCCATCGTCGTTCTTCGAATTATAAATCGTCCGTAGACGATATATGGATCGGCAACACTCGATATGCAAGACACGACGGCGTGATTTGCTGCTCTTTCGGATCTGGCTAAATTCTGGGCAAAAAAAGAGGGCCGCCGAAAAATCGGGGCCCTTTAAAGGTGTGAAGGTCAATAAACCTCCAGAGGGGAACAGCTAACGCGGTGGCACTGGGAGAGAAGCCACGAAATGCATCAGCTGAGTGGGATATGCTGCTTCAAGAGGCAGATTGCAATGCATGTTTGCGCATGCCTGCTATGCGCTGCACAATTTTCTGCTGCAATGCGAAAAAATCGGGCAAAAAAAGAGGGCCGCCGAAAGATCGGGGCCCTTATAGGTGTGAAGGTCAAAACCTCCAGAGGGGAACAGCTAATGCGGTGGAACTGGGAGGAAAAGCCACCGTGTGCATCAGCTGTGTGCGATATGGTGCTTTAATGAGCAAACGGCAACCCCAGTTTATGCATGCCAGACATGCGCATATTGCACAGCTTGTATTTCTAGGGTGAGCAACTAGAAGTTCCAGTTGCGTGCCTTGCTGACGATGAAGTCGCGGAAAGCCTTCAGCTTGGCGGCATTTTTCATTTCGTCAGGATAGCAGAAGTACGTATCAAACGACGGAACGTCAGCGTTAATCGGCAGCTGGATGAGGCCAGGATCTCGTCCGACGATGTAGTCGGGCATACAGGCAACGCCCATGCCGAGCAGGCATGCGCGCTTGATCGAGGTCTGGCTGTTGATCTGCAGATGCGGGATGCGCTTGTTGTCGGACGAGCGTCCAGCGACCTCAAGCCAGTTGACATCGAGCAGGTAGCTCGGCGCGGGCTCGCCAAAGGTAATGATACGATGGTTGTCGAGGTCCTCGACCGTCTGCGGCTCGCCATGGCGGTTGATGTAGGAGGGGGCCGCATAGACGTGCATGTGAACGGTGAACAGCTTGCGCTGGATCAAGTCGGATTGCACCGGCTGGCGCAGGCGGATGGCGCAATCCGCGTAGCGCATGTTCACATCCACTTCCTCGTTGTCGAGGATCAACTGGATCTGGACATCCGGGTAGAGCTGCATGAACTCCTGGATCTTGTCGGTCAGCCAACCCTGGCCAAGGCCGACCGTCGTCGTTACGCGCAGCTTGCCGGTCGGCGTTTCCGTCGTCTCGGTTAGCTGCATCTTCACGGTTTCGAGCTTCAGGAGCACGTCGTGGGCGGTGCGATAAAGCAGTTCGCCCTGTTCCGTCAGAATCAGACCGCGCGCATGGCGGTGAAAGAGCTTTGTGCCGACATCCTGCTCGAGTGCGCTGACCTGACGGCTGATCGCGGACTGGGACAGATGCAGTTTATCCGCCGCATGCGTGAACGAACCCGCTTCGGCAGCTGCGTGAAAGATACGCAGCTTGTCCCAATCCAATGGCATTCCCCCACCCCTCATAGCCGGTCCTACTCTGCGGCCACGGCGACGGGCATATGGCCCGTCAGATATCGTTCGGCTTCGAGAGCTGCCATGCATCCCAAGCCGGCGGCGGTGATCGCCTGGCGGAACGTGTCGTCGGTCACGTCACCAGCGGCATAAACGCCTTCGAGGCTGGTCGCCGTCGAATCCGGTGCGGTCCAGAGATAGCCATTATCCTTCAGCTTCAGCTTGCCCTTGAAGAGCTCGGTTGCCGGGGCGTGTCCAATAGCAACAAAGACGCCGTCGACCGCAACCTCGGTGATCGCACCCGTGCGCGTGTCGCGCAGGCGAGCGCCCGTAACGGACGGCGGCATCGGCGGCTTGGCCGGCGTGCCGGTGATTTCAGCGACCTCGGTGTTCCAGAGGACCTTGATGTTCTCCTTCGAGAACAGCCGTTCCTCGAGGATTTTCTCCGAACGGAAGCTGTCGCGGCGGTGAACGACCGTCACCGACTTCGCGATGTTGGAGAGGTATAGCGCTTCCTCCACGGCACTGTTGCCGCCGCCGACGACGATGACGTCCTTGTTTCGGTAGAAGAAACCGTCGCAGGTCGCGCAGGCCGAGACGCCGAAGCCCTGGAAATGCTGCTCGCTCTCGATGCCCAGCCACTTTGCCTTGGCGCCGGTCGCGATGATCAGGGTATCGGCGGTCCAGACTTGGCCGCTGTCGGTGCGGGCCACGAACGGGCGCTGGTTCATCTCGACTTCGGTGACGATGTCGTTGACGATTTCGGCGCCGACATGCTTTGCCTGCTGCAGCATCTGATCCATCAGCCAAGGTCCCTGGATGGGATCGGCAAAGCCCGGATAATTCTCCACATCCGTGGTGATCATCAGCTGTCCGCCTTGCTCCATGCCGGCGATCAGCACTGGCTTCAGCATTGCACGGGCTGCATAGACGGCAGCCGTGTAGCCGGCAGGGCCGGAGCCGATAATGAGCACCTTGGTGTGGCGGGCGGACATGGGTATTTCCTTTCGACTGTCGGGAGAGCGGCGGCTAAGAGGCGAATGAGGCCGTTTCGCGATCCATTCGCCATTTATGAACGTCCAGTGCTTTTATTCAAGGGCAGCCCTGCGTTACCAACAAGGCTTTCTCGGCGCGCTGTGCAACAATCCATCGCCGTGTTGAAACTTTCTTGCGAATTCCGTCGCTTTATATAGAAGCTGGCGACCAGGAATTAAAGGAAGGGCAGGATTGTGCTTCGCGCCGAACTCGATGCCATCGATATAAAGATACTGCGTGAGCTGCAGGCAGACGGACGTATGACCAATGTCGAGCTCGCCGACCGCGTCGGGATTTCGGCGCCCCCGTGCCTGCGTCGCGTGCGGAAGCTCGAAGAGACTGGCGTCATCGAAGGCTATCACGCGATGTTGAACAGCCCGAAGCTCGGCTTCGACCTTGTCGCCTTCTGCATGGTCGGCCTCAAGCATCAGTCGGAAGCCAACCTCAAGGCTTTTGCCGCCGCCACTACGCAGTGGCCTCTCGTGCGGCAGGCCTGGATGGTTTCCGGGGATAGCGATTTCCTTCTGCACTGTGTTGCAGAGAACCTGACGCGCTTCCAGGATTTCGTTATCGAGGTACTGACGGCGAATGAGCATGTGGATACCGTGCGGACGATGCTGACGATCCGACAGGTCAAGCGGGTGGGCCTGGTCGAAGTCTGAGCGGCCAAGAGAAGCAGCATTGCTCTATGAATGAAACGGCTTATGCCGTAGTGAAGGCGCTTTGCTAGCTCTGCCGCGGAAAAAGACACGAAGATCATTCCAATGACCAAATTGCCCATTTCCGCGTTCATCATTTGCTTGAACGAAGAAGCGTATCTCGGCAATTGCATCGAGAGCCTGGATAAGTGCGCGGAGATTGTGGTCGTTGACTCCGGTTCGACGGACGGGACGATTGCTCTGCTGGAGTCCTATATCGAGAATGGCTGGCCGATCCGGGTGTTTCACGAGAATTGGCGCGGTTACGCAGGGCAGAAGCAATTCGCACTCGATCAGTGTACGCAGCCTTGGCGCTTGAATATCGATTCCGATGAACGGCTCGATGCACCCCTGCGGAAGCTTTTGCCGGAGCTCATTGCCGCTTCCGAGGATATTGTCGGGTGGCGGCTGGCGCGTCGCCCCTATCTGGTCGGTTACGGCTACACCCCTGTGCATGTGCACGAGCGCAGGAACCTGCGGCTGATCCGCAAGGGCAGGGGCGCATATGATCTCACGCAAGCTGTTCATGAAGGCATAGTGCCGACGGGGCGTGTCGAGGACGCAAAGTCCGGCAGCCTTCTTCATTACCGGCCACTGATCATCGATGATCAGATCCTCAAGGAAAACAAGTATTCGACCCTGAAGGCCGATCAGCACTTCGCCTTAGGCGAGGGGACGACCTTCCTCAGACTGATTTTCAGCCCGGTGCTCTATTTCTGGCGCCTTTATTTTCATAACGGTCTATGGCGTTGCGGGCCGTCGGGCTTCATAGAAGCTATGACAGGTGCTGTGTACGCCTTTCTGACGCAGGCGAAGCTGTATCAGCGTAAGGCAGCCGAGCGGCATCCGAATTTTGATGATGCGGGAAGGCACTAAGGTCCAAAGGTTCAATCATGAAAGTGATGCATTATCATTTCGGCAAGGATGGCGGTGCTGAGCGTTTCTTTGTTCATCTGGTCAACGCCCTGGCACGCCGGGGCGTCGAGCAAACCGCGGTCATCCGTCCGAACCGGCTATGGCGGAAGGACATCGAGCAGTCGTCGCGCATCATCGAAAGCAAGTTTCGAAATCTCTCACCCGACAGGATCCTATTGCCTTTGCGGGTCAAACACATGGCGCGTATGGAGAAGCCCGATGCGCTGTTTTCTTGGGCGACCCGTGGCAGCCGACTGATGCCGAACTATAAGGGATGTATCAAGCTCTCCCGTCTTGGGGATTACCCGACAAACCTCAGCTACTTTAAAAACTCCGACATTCTCGTTTGCAATACGCCTGGTATCGGCGAGCATGTGCGTAATAAGCTGGGCTGGACACGCGGCGTCGAGGTGATCTCGAACTTCACGAATACTGAACAAGTGGCGCCCGTCGATCGCGCGTCGCTGAACACGCCGGTTGATGCGCCCGTCGTGATGTCGATGGGCCGTTTCGTACCACGCAAGGAATTTGCCTTGCTGACGGCGGCGGTGGCGAAGCTGCCTGATGTCTATTTGTGGCTTGCGGGCGAAGGCGAAGAATTGGAGAACGTCAAGAAGGTCGCAGCGGACCTTGGCGTTATGGACCGCGTACGTTTTCTCGGTTGGCAGAAGGATACGCGGCCGTTCGTCGCCGCTGCCGATATTTTCGTGATGCCGTCAAAGCACGAGCCGCTTGGCAATGTCATTCTAGAGGCCTGGGCGCAGGGCAAGCCTGTTGTCTCCAGCCGCTCCGAGGGACCCTCGTGGTTCATGCGTGACTGTGACAATGGGCTACTGGTTGACATCGGCGATGCCGATGGTTTCTCGCACGCCATCGAACGGCTGATCAACGATCCGGTACTGGCCGCGAAGGTTGCTGCGGGGGGGCGGGAGACGCTGATGAAGCAGTTCTCCGAAGACGCAGTTGCCAACGCCTATCTCGAGCTTTTCAAGCGCAAGCCTTGATGTCGTCGCTTAAAGCGACCGATAAATGGCGCCAAGCTTCCGTGCTTCGCCTTCGATACTGAAGGTATTCATCGCATGAGTTCGGGAGCGGGCCGATGCCTGCTGTCGGCGGCTTTCGTCATCCATGAAGAGACTGGACGCTTGAACCATTGTACCGAGATCGTCGCGCGGGACGATGAGGCCGGTTTCGTTGGCGCCCGTTACCAGCAGTTCAGGAAACGCACCGACGTCGGTAGCGACCACGGGGACCGCCGTTGCCATCGCTTCGAGCGGTGTCAGACCAAAGCCTTCCCAGCGCTGTGGAGCAATGAAGAGGTCGAGCGTCCGATACCAGTCATTGATATTGGTGTGCTCGCCGACGAATAGAATGCGATCGGCCAGGCCTGCGGCTGCAGCGCGCGCCTTCAGCTCCTTCTCGAACTCGACGTGCTGGGATGTTGCACGTCCGGCAATAACCGCGATCCAGTCCGGTCGGGTCGGCAGCAGGCGGATCATGCTGTCGACAAAAAGATCCGTGCCCTTCTGGTGACGAACGCGACCGAAACAGCCGGCGATCCTCTTCGTGGCGTCAAGACCAAGCAGCTGTTTGGCTGTCGCCTTGTCTTCCGCCGGAGAGAAGCGGGCCGTGTCTATTCCGTGCAGAACAACGGTGTTCGGCACTTCCAGATAGTTTGCCGTCTTGCCGCTGGTCGCGATCACGGCGTCCATTCTGGAGATCAGCCATTTCGTCCAGCCGGTGTGGCGGCGCTGAGAGGCCGACGTGAAGACAATCTTCAGGGGCATGCGCAGGACATCGCGCATGAAAATGGCCGGCAGCATCTCGATGTTGCGGCGGGCGTGCCATATGCGGAAGGGCCGACAGCGCGGCGCGCGCCAAAGCTTCGGCAGGTCGCGAAAGCGAATGTGCGGCAGAGATGCTGGAAGGCCCGGGCCGAGGGTCGCAATCTTCTCGCCGAGTACGCGCTGGACCGGGATCAGCTGAATGATGGTGGAGGTGACGCCGGAGAGCCGTTTTTTGAAGTTCGGCGCAATAATCTCGACGTCACTAACATTGACGATAGCCGGTTGGCCGCGACCTTCCACGGATCAATCAGCCCCAGGAAATGGAAAGGACTTCGTAGGCCTTGGAGCCGCCGGGTGCGTTGACTTCGATCGAGTCGCCGACTTCCTTGCCGATCAGCGCGCGAGCGATCGGCGACGAGATGGAGATCCGGCCGGCCTTAACATCGGCTTCCTGATCGCCGACGATCTGATAGGTCTTTTCTTCTTCGGTGTCCTCGTCGACGAGCTTCACCTTCGCGCCGAACTTGATCTTGTCACCGGACATCTTCGACAGGTCGATGACCTCCGCGCGTGCGGTCAGGTCTTCAAGCTCGCTGATGCGGCCTTCGTTGTGGCTCTGCGCTTCCTTGGCCGCATGGTATTCGGCGTTTTCCGAGAGGTCACCATGGGCACGGGCTTCGGCGATTGCCTCGATGATGCGGGGGCGCTCCTCCTGCTGACGCCAGCGCAGTTCTTCCTGCAGCTTGACGAAACCACCCTGCGTCATCGGTACCTTATCAACCATTTTTCTGTCCTTCACTCCCCGTGTCCGCTTAGCCGCAGACACAAAAGAAAACAGGTCCCGAAGGGGAACTTCGGAACCGTGTAACAATCCTGACTGTTGTGGTTATAGCAGATCGCCACCGCTGATTTCCATAAAATTCGTATCGCTACCCGGAAGCGCTCCGTTACGACCGCAAACCTGAGCAATATTGACTTTGAGGTGGACGGTTCGCTGAGAACGCCTCTGAAGGACTGACTGGCAATTCTCTCGATGGCGCTAAAAATGATGCATATTTCGCCGTTCCCTCGGGATCGCAAAGCGTGATTCGACCGTTGGTACAGGCTCCAATGGGCTGAGGCGTCTTTGTTGGCTCTATCGCCGTCAGGAAGAACGCCGGCCGAGATACTGCCCGCATCGGCGCTGCATTGGCGTCTTTGGGTTGAATCTGTAAGCTGTACGATCGTCTTGGGCGTAGGGCTTGTTGGCGCAGGAGGGGAAGATGGGCGACAACTACATCATCAGTGCCAGAAAGCGAACGGGTGATGCATTGATCGCGGAACCCGGGCCGATCAAGTTCCTGAAGGTGCCTGATGTGCTCGACAGCTACGATGCGCGCCAGGCAGTATCCAGTGCGAAGGATTGGGTCGCCGAGGTGCAGGGGCTCGCGGATGGCGACGAGAATCCGAATTCGATCGGTCCGCGGGGCGATGTGCTTATTTTTGTGCATGGCTACAACAATGACATTCCGACCGTTCTAAAGCGCATCAGGCAGTTGCGTTCATTGGCGGCGATGTGTCCACGGATAGCCTGTCGCTTGCGAGCGACTGGAATCAGCCGATGTTCCGCCGGATCATGCGGCTCACCAACTACTCCAATCCTTTCGATTCCGTCCTTGCCGTATCCAACGCGAAGAGGCTCGGCGTTGCGCCGCGTGTCGGTCGCGTTGGGCTGCCGGCGTTGGTCAACGCTAGAGCGGTCGACGTCAATTGCGGTGAGTATTTCAATACGGTCGATCCAGCTTCGCAGCCCCAGATTGGTTCATGGACCCACTCATGGCATATCGGCAATCGGGTTTTCGCCCGCGACCTTGCGATGACTCTGGAAGGCGCTATCGATCGTCACGCCATTCCGACGCGGCGTGAAGAAGGCGGAAAGCTGATTTTGCAGGATCGGCGGCGACCGGCCTTTCAGAATGCCTGGAACGTCAAGGCGGACGCGCAGGATGCAAGGGCGCGAATCTAACGGCTCCGACGCCTCGAGAGCGGACCGGCGCGGATGGCGCGCCGGTCCAATTCTTTATTAGAAGTAGCTTTGCAGCGGACGAACTTCGAGGTTGCCAGCCCGCAGCGCCTTGATCGCCTGGGCGGCCGCCTCGGCGCCGGCCATCGTGGTGTAGTAGGGGACCTTCTGCATCAGCGTTGCGCGGCGCAGCGACTTGGAGTCGGAGATCGCCTTGTTGCCGTCCGTCGTATTGATCACGAGCTGGACCTGGCGGTTGCGGATCGCATCTTCGATGTGTGGGCGACCTTCCAGGACCTTGTTGATCTTCGTAGCCGCGATGCCGTTCTCAGCCAGGAAGCGCTGCGTGCCCCCGGTTGCCAGAACCTTGAAGCCTTCGCCGACGAGAACGCGGATGGCCGGCAGCACGCGCGGCTTGTCCTCGTCGCGGACCGATACGAAGACCGTTCCGTCACGCGGCAGTTCAACGCCGGCGCCGAGCTGCGACTTCGCAAACGCCAGCGCGAAATCGGTGTCGAGGCCGATGACTTCGCCGGTCGAGCGCATTTCCGGGCCGAGCAGTGTGTCGACGCCGGGGAAGCGGGCAAACGGGAAGACGGCTTCCTTGACGGCGATATGCTTGAGGTTGCGCGGATCCGGCTTCTGGCCGTAGGTCGAGAACAGCGCGTCGAGCTTCTCGCCGGCCATGGCGCGGGCGGCGATCTTGGCGATTGGGGCGCCGATGGTCTTGGCGACGAAGGGAACGGTACGTGAGGCGCGCGGGTTCACTTCCAGCACGTAGACGGTGCCGTCCTTGATGGCGAACTGTACGTTCATCAGACCAACGACGTTCAGCGCCTTGGCCATCGACTTTGCCTGACGCTCGAGCTCGTCGATCATCTCGTTCGAAAGGGTGCGCGGCGGCAGTGAGCAGGCGCTATCGCCCGAATGGATGCCAGCTTCCTCGATGTGTTCCATGATGCCGGCGATGAAGGCGTCGTTGCCGTCGGAGAGGCAGTCGACGTCGACTTCGATGGCGTTCGAGAGATAGCTGTCAAACAGCAGCGGGTTCTTACCGAGCAGGGTGTTGATCTGGCCGGTCTTGTCGTTCGGGTAGCGCTGCTTGATGTCTTCGGGCACCAGTTCCGGCACGGTGTCGAGCAGGTAGGTCTGCAGCTGGCCTTCCGAATGCAGGATCTGCATGGCGCGGCCGCCGAGAACGTAGGACGGGCGCACGACCAGCGGGAAGCCGATCTCGGTGGCGACCAGGCGAGCCTGTTCGACCGAGTAGGCGATGCCGTTGTTCGGCTGGGTCAGGTCGAGCTTGATCAGGAGCTTCTGGAAGCGGTCGCGGTCTTCGGCAAGGTCGATCATGTCGGGCGCAGTGCCGAGGATCGGGATGCCGTTCTTCTCAAGCGCTTCCGCAAGCTTCAGCGGGGTCTGGCCGCCGAACTGGACGATGACGCCGACGACTTCGCCCTTTTCCTGCTCCGCGCGGAGGATCTCGATCACGTCTTCAGCCGTGAGCGGCTCGAAATAGAGGCGATCCGACGTATCGTAGTCGGTCGAGACCGTTTCCGGGTTGCAGTTGATCATGATAGCTTCGTAGCCGGCGTCACGCAGCGCGAAGGCGGCATGGCAGCAGCAGTAGTCAAACTCGATGCCCTGGCCGATACGGTTCGGACCACCGCCGAGGATGACGACCTTCTTGGCGGCCGAGACTTCGGCTTCAGAGCGCAGTTCACCGACAAAAGGCCTTTCGTAGGTCGAGTACATGTAGGCGGTCGGCGAGGCGAACTCGGCAGCGCAGGTATCGATGCGCTTGAAGACCGGGCGGACGTTCAGGCTGTTGCGCAGCTCGGCGACTTCCTTCGGGCGCTTGCCCGTCAGCGTGGCGAGGCGGGCGTCGGAGAAGCCCATTGCCTTCAGCGTGCGCAGGTTCGTGGCGTCTGTCGGCAGGCCATGCTCGCGGATGCGGGCTTCCATATCGACGATCGCCTTGAACTGGGCGATGAACCACGGGTCGATCTTGCAGCCCTCGTGAACCTCTTCGGGGCTCATGCCCTGGCGAAGCGCCTGGGCCACCATGCGCAGGCGATCCGGCGTCGGTGTGCCGATCGCGGCGCGGATGGCGTTCTGGCTGGATTCGCCTTCTTCAACACCGGGGATTTCGATTTCATCGAGGCCGGTCAGGCCGGTTTCGAGGCCGCGCAGCGCCTTCTGCAACGATTCGGCGAAGGTGCGGCCGATCGCCATGACTTCACCGACCGACTTCATGGCGGTGGTGAGAACCGGCGAGGCGCCCGGGAACTTCTCGAAGGCGAAACGCGGGATCTTGGTGACGACGTAGTCGATCGACGGTTCGAAGGAGGCGGGCGTCGCGCCGCCGGTGATGTCGTTGTCGAGCTCGTCGAGCGTGTAGCCGATGGCGAGCTTGGCGGCGACCTTGGCAATCGGGAAGCCGGTGGCCTTCGAGGCAAGCGCCGACGAACGCGAGACGCGCGGGTTCATTTCGATGACGACGAGGCGGCCGTCCTTCGGGTTGACGGCGAACTGGACGTTCGAGCCGCCGGTTTCCACGCCAATCTCGCGCAGGACCGCGATCGAGGCGTTGCGCATCATCTGGTATTCCTTGTCGGTCAGCGTCAAAGCCGGCGCGACGGTGATCGAGTCGCCCGTGTGGACGCCCATCGGGTCGATGTTTTCGATCGAGCAGATGATGATGCAGTTGTCCGCCTTGTCGCGGACGACTTCCATTTCGTATTCCTTCCAGCCGAGAACCGATTCCTCGATCAGAACTTCGGTCGTCGGGGAGGCATCGAGGCCACCGCCGATGATTTCGAAGAACTCCGAGCGGTTGTAGGCAATGCCGCCGCCGGTGCCGCCCATAGTGAAGGAGGGGCGGATGATGGCGGGCAGGCCGACGACGTCGATCGCCTGGGCGGCAATCGCCATGGCGTGGCTGATGTAGCGCTGCTTGCGGTCGGTCTCGCCGAGGTTCCACTGGTTTTCCAGTTCGTCGAGCGCCTTGTCGAGTTCGGCGCCGGAGAGGCTTTCCTTCAGCTTGTTGCGCTCGGCTTCATGCGTCTTGCGGTCGGCATCCTTGATGTCGGTGGCGTTGGCGAGCATCGAGCGCGGGGTTTCGAGGCCGATCTTTTCCATCGCCTCGCGGAACAGGGCGCGGTCTTCGGCCTTGTCGATAGCGGCGGGCTTGGCGCCGATCATTTCGACATTGTAGCGGTCCAGGACGCCCATTCTCTTCAGGGAAAGCGCGGTGTTGAGCGCGGTCTGGCCGCCCATGGTCGGCAGCAGCGCGTCGGGGCGCTCCTTGGCGATGATCTTGGCGACGACTTCGGGGGTGATCGGCTCGACGTAGGTGGCGTCGGCGAGGCCCGGGTCGGTCATGATCGTTGCCGGGTTGGAGTTGACGAGGATGACGCGGTAGCCTTCCTCCTTCAGCGCCTTGCAGGCCTGGGTGCCGGAGTAGTCGAATTCGCAAGCCTGGCCAATGACGATCGGTCCTGCGCCGATGATGAGGATCGATTTGATATCTTGGCGCTTCGGCATGGGCGTTTTCCGTTTCCTAGCTGCGCAGAAAGCCGGCCAGGGTGGGAGGCACCGGCCGGGTCGCGCATATGATGGTCTTTTCAGGCTAGAAGCGGCTTATAGGCAAATGTATTTGTAAACGGAACCCCATAATTTGCGGAATCGACAGGAATTGGCAGCTCTTGTGAGAGCCTAGTCGATGCCCGGTACGACAAGTGCCCGGATCTCGCCTTTCCGGGCGGGATTGGAGATCGCTTCCACGCCCTCCTTGAAACCGATCCGGCGGGAGATTAGTGGCTCGACTTGGATCGTTCCCGACGCGATCAGTTCGGCCGCCCGCCGGTGAGTGAACGGGTTGATAAATGAGCTTACCAGCTTGATCTCTCGGAAGAGGAGATCGAACGGCTCGATTGCGACCTTCACACCCTGCGGCATGACTCCGAGGATCACGACCGTGCCGCCGCGCCGCGCAAGCCCAGGTGCCTGTTCGATCGTTTCCGCTACGCCCGCGCATTCGATGACGACATCGGCGCCTCCCGGCAACAAACCGTCGTGCGCGGTCAAGCGGGACACGATATCGCCGACCGAGGGATCCGCATTCGCGGTCGCTCCCAGCCTTTCGGCGACCCTCCGCTTCTCTTCGCTGCGGGTAACGAGAACAACCTTTGTCGCTCCCGCCAGGCGGGCCAACTGGACGACCAGCAAGCCGATCACGCCGCCGCCAAGGACGACAACCGACGAGCCCGTTCGGATTTCCGCAAGGTCGACACCGTGGATGCAGCAGGCGAGAGGTTCGCAGAAGGCGCCATGCAGAGGCGGCAGTGCCAAGGGCAGCTCGAAAGCCTGCTGCTGCGGGATGCAGACATATTCCGCAAAGCCACCGTCGCGATGGATGCCGGTCGCCTGCAGGTTATGGCAGAGATTGACGCGGCCGCGCTGGCATTCTGGACACTGACCGCATGCGATATTCGGATCGCCGGTGACGCGCATGCCTTCGCGAAAGCCGCTCACGCCATCGCCCACTCTTTCGATGATGCCGCAGAACTCATGGCCGAGCGTAACGGGCGGCTTGGAAGGAAACTCTCCGAGGAACAGATGCCGGTCGGTGCCGCAAATGCCACAAGCCTCCACACGAACCAGCAACTCGCCAACACCCGGGTCGGGACGCTCTACCTCGCGCAGAGCCAGCTTGCCCGTCGCTTCGAGCCGAAGTGCCTTCATGTCTCTCCTCCTCAGACTTCTTTCTCGCAAGGAGGCCCGAATGTCGATGTCTCGTCAAGCTGGTCCACAGTGGTGTACGGGTTCTCTCAGGTTAACTGGAATTTCCCGATCATCGAGATATATACCTACCGATCGAAGGTTTAGCCCAGGGGAACCGTCATGGAGTGGAAAGGCCGGCGTCAGTCCGACAACATCGAGGATCGTCGTGGCGATCCTTCCATGGGCGGATTGGGCAGAGGTGGAGGCTTCGGCTTTCCTACCGGCGGCGGCATGGGCCGGCGCGGCGGCGGCCTGAGCATCGGCACCATCATCTTTCTTGTTGTCATCTATTTTATCCTCAAGGCCATGGGCATAGACCTGCTGCAGGTTATGGATGGCGGCATGACGACCAACGGCCCCGCCTATGAGCAAAGCGAATCGGGAAGTCAGACACCTGCCAACGATGAAATGACCGCATTCGTTCGTACCGTTCTTGCCGAGACCGAGGACACGTGGAACGGGATCTTCCAGTCCCTTGGTCGTCAGTACGAAGAGCCTCGCCTC
Organism: Rhizobium sp. 42MFCr.1; assembly: GCF_000377185.1. Taxonomy (NCBI): domain Bacteria; kingdom Pseudomonadati; phylum Pseudomonadota; class Alphaproteobacteria; order Hyphomicrobiales; family Rhizobiaceae; genus Rhizobium; species Rhizobium sp. 42MFCr.1. The sequence continues at coordinate 98,126 of NZ_KB897828.1, read as the reverse complement.
GTTCTCTTTTCCGGACAGACGCAGTCTGCCTGCGGCTTTGCCTCAGCGGCGACCGGTCCTTTCTACTGCCCGAGCGACCACAAGGTCTATCTCGACACGGCCTTCTTCAACCAGCTCAGCCGCCAGTTCGGCGCCTCCGGCGATTTCGCCGAAGCCTACGTCGTTGCGCATGAAGTCGGCCATCATGTTCAGAACTTGCTGGGCATCCTGCCGAAATTCAACGAGGCGCGTCAGCGGATGAGCGAGGCGGAGGCCAACAAGATGTCCGTCCGCGTTGAACTGCAGGCCGACTGCTTCGCCGGCATCTGGGGCAAATTTACCGATCAGAAGGGCATTCTCGAAGCCGGCGATCTGGAGGAGGCGCTGAACGCAGCCCAGCAGATTGGCGACGACAGGCTGCAGAAGCGCAGCCAGGGCTACGTCGTGCCCGAGAGTTTCAACCACGGCACTTCGGAGCAGCGGGCGCGTTGGTTCAAGCGTGGCTTCGACAGCGGGCAGTTGTCGGCCTGCGATACCTTCTCAGGCCCCGTGTGATTTGAGACAGCCTCTCCTTATGTGGAGAGGCTGGCCAGCATCACTTTTCACTGTCCATATGTCTGATCTGTGCGTCAGGGTAGCGTGCACCCGCCGCGGCGTCCTTCGGCACGGCGCGTTCGATGGCCGCCATATCCTCGGTGGACAATTGCACAGCGCGCGAACCGAGCGCTTCGGTAAGCTGGTCACGTCGGCGCGCGCCGACGAGGGGCACGATGTCCTGCCCGCGGGCCGCCACCCAGGCGATGGCGATCTGAGCGACAGATACCCGCTTCTCGTCCGCGATCTTTCGCAGTTCCTCGACGAGCGCGAGGTTCTGATCGATGTTGCTGTCCTGGAAGCGCGGGCTCATGCCGCGGAAATCACCGGAGCCGGTTGCCTGTCCCTTATGCCAATGTCCGCTGATCAGGCCGCGGGAGAGAACACCGTAGGCGGTGATTGAAATCCCGAGCTCACGGCAGGTTGGCAGGATCTGGTTCTCGATGCCGCGCGAGATCAGTGAATACTCGATCTGCAGATCGCAAATCGGATGGGCGCTGGCTGCGCGGCGTATGGTATCTGCGCCGACTTCCGAAAGGCCGACATGCCTGACGTACCCTGCCTTGATCATGTCACCGATCGTGCCCACCGTTTCCTCGATGGGAACGTTGGGATCCAGGCGGGCGGGGCGGTAGATGTCGATGTAGTCGACGTCGAGACGCTTCAGCGTGTAGGCGAGGAAGTTCTTGATCGCGGCGGGCCGGGAGTCGTAGCCGCTCCAGTTGCCGGCTGGATCGCGCAGGGCGCCGAACTTGACGCTGATGACGACGTCGTCCCGCTTGCGGCCCTTCAACGCTTCGCCGATCAGCATCTCGTTGTGGCCCATGCCGTAGAAGTCGCCGGTGTCGAGCAGGTTGATGCCGACGTCGAGAGCAGCATGAATCGTGGCAATGCTCTCGCTGCGGTCGGATGGCCCGTACATGCCGGACATGCCCATGCAGCCGAGGCCGATGGCCGATACCATTGGGCCGGTTTCTCCCAAACGATGCTTTTCCATTTCGTTCTCCTTCGTCACGCCGATGTTGATCGCCGGGAATAGTTTTATCGCGCCCGGCCTCGTGCGATAATCCATATGAATGCGAACGAGCTGTACGGGGAAATGCACAATGGAAGACCTTCCTCTCAATGATCTGGATGCCTTCACGGCCATTGCAAGGGAGCGCAGCTTTCGCGCCGCTGCCCGCAAGCGCGGTGTCTCCGCTTCTTCACTGAGCGACTCGCTGCGGCGGCTGGAGGAGCATGTCGGTGTTCGCCTGCTCAACCGGACGACCCGCAGCGTCACGCCGACGGAGGCTGGGGAGCGGCTGCTCCAACGCCTGACACCTGCGCTTAGCGAAATCTCCTTGGCGCTCCAGCAACTCGACGTTTTCCGTGATAGCCCGAGCGGAACCCTCCGCCTCAACGTGCCGATCATCGCCACGCGGCTTTTCCTGCCTGATCTCGCCAGCCGTTTTCTGAAGCGTTACCCGCGGATCTCGCTCGAGATCGTCGGAGAGGATACGTTCGTCGATGTGCTCGCAGCCGGGTATGACGCCGGCATCCGCTATGACGAGCGGCTTGAGCGCGACATGATCGCAGTGCCGATCGGGCCGCGCCGTCAAAGATATGTCACGGCGGCCGCGCCTGACTACCTCGAGCGCCGCGGTATCCCTGGTCACCCGCGCGACCTGCTCGAGCATGAGTGTGTCAGGCATCGTTTCCTCAGCGGAGCTGCGTTGCCCTGGGAGTTCGAGCGGGCAGACGAGACTCTAGTGATTACGCCGAAGGGGCCGATCATCGCCAACACGATCGAAATGCAAGTCTCGGCTGCGGTCACCGGGCTCGGCATCATCAGGACCTTCGAGGAGGTTCTGATGCCCGCCATCGAGAGGGGAGAATTGGTGCCGATCCTCGATGATTGGGTGACGGAATTCTCAGGTCCGTTTCTCTACTATGCGAGCCGTAAACACATGCCGCCTGCGCTTCGGGCGTTCGTCGACTTCGTCAAAGGCGAACCGCGGAAAGAGGGGTAGAATCCCCGTTTGTTCCGGTTCTCGATCAACTTAACTCGTGAGCCTATCAAAAGATTTGAAATGTTCACGGATTGTTTCGCTAATATACGTGAGCTATGTAACAAATGCCGGCGACGAGATCGTCTTTTCAGAAATAGCCTGCTGTAGAGATGCCTCATGCTTGATCCGAAATTCGTTCGTCGCGGCTTGTTCCTTGTCTTCATGATCCTGTTTCTCGACGTGATCGGGATCGCGATCATCATGCCTGTGCTGCCCGCTTATCTTGAGCAATTGACCGGTGGGTCCGTGAGCGATGCAGCTCTCGATGGTGGCTGGCTGCTTGTCGTCTATGCGGTCATGCAGTTCCTGTTTGCGCCGTTCCTGGGCAATCTCAGCGACCGCTTCGGGCGGCGCCCCATTCTGCTTCTGTCGGTGCTGACCTTTGCGATCGACAACTTCATCTGCGCAGTGGCGACGAGCTTCTGGATGCTTTTTATCGGTCGTGCGCTGGCTGGCTTCAGCGGCGGCAGCTTTGCGACCTGTTCCGCCTACATCGCCGACATCAGCAATGATGACAATCGGGCCAAGAATTTCGGCCTGATCGGCATTGCGTTTGGCGTCGGTTTCACGATCGGCCCTGTCATCGGCGGCTTCCTCGGCGAGTTCGGCCCCCGAGTACCGTTTTTTGGGGCAGCGGCGCTCTCGTTCCTCAATTTCGTTGCCGCCTATTTCATGCTTCCCGAGACATTGGAGGCAAAGAATCGTCGGACGTTTGAGTGGAAGCGTGCCAATCCTCTTGGCGCGCTGAAGCAGATGCGAAACTACCCCGGTATTGGGTCAATCTGTGCGGTCATGTTCCTTTTCTGGCTGGCGCATGCCGTCTATCCGGCGGTCTGGGCCTTCGTATCGACTTTCCGTTATGGCTGGAGCGAGGGCCAGATCGGCCTGTCTCTCGGCATCTACGGCATCGGCGCAGCCTTTGTCATGGGCGTCATTCTGCCGAAGATCGTGCCGGTACTCGGCGAGTGGAAGACAGCAGTGCTGGGCTTGTGTTTTTCCGTCGTCGGACTGACGGGTTACGCCTTCGCCTGGGAGGGCTGGATGGTCTACACGATCATCGTGCTGACGGTGATGGAAAATGTCGCCGATCCGCCGCTGCGAAGCATAGCAGTCGCCAAGGTGCCCCCCTCTGCTCAGGGAGAATTGCAAGGGGCGCTCACCAGCCTCAGCAGCATCACCACGATCGTCGGGCCGCTGATCTTTACGCAGCTGTTCGGCTACTTCACTGGACCCGAGGCGCCGGTGCGTTTCGCTGGGGCGCCATACCTGCTGTCGGCCATCATCATCCTGATCGCGGCCATTGTGTTCTTGACGAAGGTACGCACGGTCAAGGTCGCAGAAGCCGTCGAGCAGCCGGCCGAGTGAGCCATCAGAATTCGTGATGCGATGATGAATTTTTCATCATTTGCCTAGTTTTGAATGGCTCTTTGCGGAGCTTTGATCTAATTCCTCTTGATGTTTTGCCGCAACTTGCGGCCGTCAGCGATTCAATCACAGGACTGGTGTCATGGACACGCCGATCGACGCGCGCAAGCTAGCGCCGAAAAACGATAACCATTGGGCTGCGCATTTCCGCGCCACGCTGGCGCTCGGAGTCCCGTTGATTGGCGCGCAGCTGGCCCAGCTCGGCATCAACACGACCGACGTGATGATTGTCGGCCGTCTCGGTGCTGAAAACCTCGCTGCCATGGTGCTATCGGCGCAGTTCCTGTTCACGATCCTCGTTTTCGGCTCGGGTTTCGCCATCGCGGTCATACCGATGGTTGCGCAGGCCTACGGGAAGGGCGACGTCGTCAGCGTGCGCCGGTCGCTACGCATGGGCCTTTGGGTCGTGCTGGCCTATTGGGTGATCATGCTGCCAGCGTTCTTCAATTCCGAGCGGATCCTGCTTGCCGCTGGACAGAAGCCCGAAGTGGCTGCACTCGCGCATGGCTACATATTGATCGGTCAATTCGGCGTGCTGCCGGGGCTGCTTTACAATGTCATGCGTGCGCTGGTCAGCGCGATCGGCCGCGCGGCGGTCATTCTCAACGTGACGATCGCGATGCTGGTGCTGAACGCCTTCTTCGCATATGCGCTGGTGCTCGGCCATTTCGGCTTCCCGGCAATGGGCCTAGAGGGAGCGGCGATCGTTTCGGTCGTCGTGCAGGCGGCCGGCTTCCTGTTTATCATTGGCTATGTGCAGAGCAGGGCGGAGACGCGGCGCTACGAGATATTCGTCCGGTTCTGGCGTCCCGACTGGAAGGCCTTCTGGGAAGTCGTGCGTCTCGGCCTGCCGATCAGCGTGACGATCCTCGCCGAAGTGAGCCTCTTTACCGTTGCCTCGCTGCTGATGGGGCAAATCGGAACGATCGAGCTCGCCGCTCACGGCATCGCGCTGCAATGGGCGTCGATTGCCTTCATGATCCCGCTTGGCCTGTCGCAGGCGGCCACCGTTCGGGTCGGCGTCGCGCACGGGCAGGGCGACTACACCGCAGTCGTTCGGGCTTCGATCGCTGTCGTCGTCATCGCCTGCCTGATCGCGGCGGCCGGCAGCATTCTGTTTGCTGCCGTTCCCGAGTTCCTGGGAAGCTGGTTCCTTGATACGACCCTGCCGGAGGCACCTCAGGTGCTTGCCTATGCTGGGCCGCTGATCGTTGTGGCAGGGCTCTTCCAGTTGGTCGATGGCTTGCAGGCAATCGCCAATGGCCTGCTGCGCGGCTTGAAGGATGCGCGCGTACCGATGATCCTGGCGCTGATCGCCTATTGGCCGATTGGCTTCTTCCTCGCCTGGGCCTTTGCGTTCCCGCTTGGCTTCAGTGGAATCGGCATCTGGTTCGGCTTCTTGGTCGGGCTGGCGGCGGCAGCCGTGATGCTTTGCGGACGCTTCTACCTGCTTGTCCGCCGCGAAAAGAACATGGCCGGCGTCTAGCCGGCCATTCGGATCAAGCCGCGATCGGCTTGTAGTTGGCAATGTCGGCGCGAATGCCTAGGCGTTCGAACAGCGCCTGCGGATCGAAGTTTCTGGCGCGATGGGCTGCCTGCACCACCGCTTTGACCCGGTCGATCACCTCGGCACTTTCCCATTGCGCGATCGTCACGAAGTTGAACTCGCCAGGCCCTGAAACCTGCTCCAGCACCTGATGGCTGATGAAGCCCTCCTGCGCCTGCAAGACCTCGTGCGTCTTCAGCACGTTCATGAGGAATTCCTCCCGCGCAGCCTCCGGAACAGCAAACTTGTCGATCCGGTAAAACGCTCCGTTCATCCCTGTCTCCTTTGCTTTGGATGTCACAAGCGCGGGTGTAATTCCTCAAGTTAAGTTGAGGTCAATAGGTCGACACAAATGGCCACTGTAGGTGACCCGTGGGTGGTTAGGGCCGGTCTGCCTTGTGCGTAGAGGTTGGAACGGAGCTCTAATTTGGTCGCACCAACCAAGCGACGTCAGATTGTAAGCAAATTCATTTCTGCGTAGCATCGGTCAGACCGTTGTGAGGAACTTGGGAGGAGGTCCTGCAGCATGTCCAAGCTCGTGTTCGCTTTGAACCAGTCCCTGGATGGTTATGTCGACCATTTAGAATTTGGGCCGCCCGATCCCGTTCTCTTTCGTCATTTCATCGACGACGTGCGCGGCCTTGCCGGAAGCGTATACGGTCGCCGCATGTACGAGGCGATGCGGTATTGGGACGAAGACCATGCCGAATGGGACGAGGCGGAGTGCGACTACGCAGCGGCGTGGCGGCGCCAACCGAAATGGGTCGTGTCGCGCTCGCTGCAATCAGTCGGCCCGAACGCCACGCTTGTCGCGGACGACATCGAAGCGACCATCCGCGGGTTGAAGGCTCAGCTGGACGGAGTGATTGAAGTTTCCGGACCTGAACTGGCGCGAAGTCTTGGTGACCTCGGTCTGGTCGATGAATATCGAATGTATCTCCATCCCGTCGTGCTTGGTCGCGGCAAGCCGTTCTTCGCCGGCCCGCGGCCGCCGCTGCGCCTCGTGGCGAGCGATCGAATTGGCGGGGACGTGATCAGGTTGACATACGTTCTGGCATAGTCGCGCGACCGACCCGCCTCAGTCCGGCGGTGGCCGCGCGCTTATAATCTGCGACCTAGTAATTGTACATCGACATTGGATCGTTGATGCAGGCGTAGTCCAGGAGGCACTGCTTGCCCGTACGGTCACGCAAGCTGGCGGTGCTCAGCTTGTCGCCTGGGCCGCATTGAGCTGGCGGATAGCGAAAGTTGCGGCCTCCGAAGCCGAGGCGGACATAGACCTTCTTGGATTGGCGGATAATCTGCGCGAGCTGTGCGCAGCTGTAGTCTTTCGCATCGACCTTCACAGGCCCGGCGGCAAAGGATACCGTCGGGAGCAAGCACGCAACGACTAGAACCAAGCATCTCATGGCTGGCGGCCTCCTGACCGAAACTCAGTAAATCAGCACTCTCGACGCTATTCAAACGGATATCGCGTGGCGGCAGCCGCGGATGCGCGCAATAGCTAAAACGAGAAAAGCCCGCTGGGAAGCGGGCTTTCGAATTGCGTGAAGGGATCCGTCTCAGCGCTCGGCGAGAGCTTCCTCGCCCTTCTTCGCGCGCACCAGATTGATGAAGCGACGGAAGAGGTAGTGGCTGTCCTGCGGGCCGGGGGAGGCTTCCGGGTGATGCTGCACCGAGAAGATCGGCTTACCAGCGACACGCAGGCCGCAGTTGGTGCCGTCGAAGAGGGAAACGTGAGTCTCTTCAACGCCATGGGGCAGAGACTTCGTGTCGACCGCGAAGCCGTGGTTCATCGAGACGATCTCGACCTTGCCTGTGGTGTGATCCTTGACGGGGTGGTTGGCGCCATGATGGCCCTGGTGCATCTTTTCGGTCTTGGCGCCGAGCGCGAGGCCGAGCATCTGGTGACCGAGGCAGATGCCGAAGACCGGGATGTCGGTCTTGATCAGCTTCTGGATAACAGGAACGGCGTATTCGCCTGTTGCGGCCGGGTCGCCCGGGCCGTTCGACAGGAAGATGCCGTCGGGCTGCATGGCAAGCACATCCTCGGCACTCGTCGTTGCCGGCATGACGGTGACCTTGCAGTCGAGGCCGGCAAAGAGGCGCAGGATGTTGCGCTTGACGCCGTAGTCGAGGCAGACGACGTGATACGTCGCATTTTCTGGGGTAAGCTCGCCGTAACCTTCGTTCCAGATCCACGGGGTCTGCGCCCACTGCGACGTTTGGCCTGACGAAGCGATCTTGGCGAGGTCGAGGCCTTCGAGGCCGCTCCACGCCTTGGCTTCCGCCTTCAGCGTCTCAACGTCGAACACACCGTTGGGGTCATGGGCGATAACGGCGTTCGGCGAGCCGTTTTCGCGGATCCAAGCCGTCAGCGCGCGTGTGTCGACACCGCAGAGGCCGATGATGCCGCGAGCCTTCAGCCAGGCATCGAGGTGCTTGACGGCGCGGTAGTTGGACGGATCGGTTATATCGGCCTTGAAGATGACGCCGACGGCGCCGTGGCGTGCTGCTGGCGTCAGGTCCTCGATGTCTTCTTCGTTGGTGCCGATGTTGCCGATATGCGGGAAGGTAAAGGTGACGATCTGGCCGAGATAGGAGGGGTCCGTCAGAATCTCTTCGTAGCCAGTCAGCGCCGTGTTGAAGACCACCTCAGCCTGGACCTTGCCGGTCGCGCCGATGCCCTTGCCTTCGATGACGGTTCCGTCTGCAAGAACGAGCAGGGCAGTCGGCTTTTCGGTTGTCCAGGGTGCTGTCGCGGTCATCTTCATCCCGTTTCCGGCAGCCACACGTCCTTGGGCAACGTTGGCCGGCCATTTGGTTCGCAAGCATATGCGCGCGGCAAGGCGCGCGCTCTCAGGCCTGATCACGAATTTTGGTGCAGGTGGCGGTAAATAGCCACGCTGTTGCGCGAGGTCAATCTTTGTAGCGCACATTCTGCGGGTTTTCTCGCGCTTTCTGCCGTCATTTTCCGCAATTTATTTGATCCCATGCATTCGCGTGGTTTATGAAGCGGCATTCAAACAGGAGTGATTATGATGTTGCGCGATCAACTCGCCGCCGCCCTCAAGGATGCCATGAAGTCCAAGAATGCCGAGCGGCTCTCGACCGTTCGCCTGATTCAGGCCGCCATCAAGGACCGGGATATTGCCAATCGTGGCGCCGGCAAGGAAGAAGCGAGCGACGACGAAATCCTGCAGATCCTCGCCAAGATGGTGAAGCAGCGCGACGAATCGGCGAAGATCTACGAAGAAAACGCGCGCCCCGAACTGGCCGCTAAAGAGCGTGCCGAAATTGCGGTGCTCCATGATTTCCTGCCGAAACAGCTTTCGGATGCGGAGGTTCGCAGCAACATTACCGCGATCATCGCGGAAATCGGCGCCGCCGGCCCGAAGGACATGGGCAAGGTGATGGCCGTCCTGAAGGAGCGCTATGCCGGCCAGATGGATTTCTCCAAGGCCTCCGGCGCCGTCAAGGAACAGCTGAACTAATCAGCGCAGGCTCGCCGTCTTTCTGGCGGCGAGCCCCAGAACCGCTTCTGCGGCAGCATCGACAATGGCGAATTTCGCGGCCTGATAACCCCAATACTCCATGATAAACGCGCGCGAAATCCAAGTATCGCCCTTATAGGGCGGTTGTGTCCAACCCACGCTTCCCATTTCGGATGCCGTCGTCAGCAGGCGCTTCAAATGCGTGTTGGAGATCATGAACTGGTCACGGATTTCCTTGAGCGACACGGGGCCGATGTGGGCCCGTTCCGAGTTGCGATCGAAGTTGTCGATACTGATCATAAGGTAGTCCATGATCAGGCCGCCGGAGTTTGCCCAGTTGAACAGATTGTATGTAGCGCCTGGGTCGCGCACGGCATCGCTATCGATAATCCCCTTGGAGATCAGCGGCTGCATCCTCGAGAAGGCCGAGGGGTCGGCATTCATCCGGTCCAGCCGATTGCCGCCGTCAAGACTGTCGAGAATAAAAAGGTGGGTGGCGAGCCACCTGTAAAAGTGTTCGTGAGCGGTTTCCGTCGGCTCCAACAGGCGCGTGCGCTTGTCGCTGGTACTCAAGACCGGACTAAGGAACCGGTAGGCTAGCATTTCCTGGATAAAGGCTGCGGCGGTATTGCGGCTCGCAATCTTGTTCGCAACGGCAAAGGCGATGAAACGGCGCGAATAAAGGCCGAGCTTCGGTTCGCCGGGATAGCCGAAGTGGAGTGCAAAGCCGGCATGGGCCATCAACCAGCGTTGCTGCGCGGCAAAGATCGATGCGATGCGCGGGCTCTCGCGGTAGATCGTCAGCATTTCGCGGGCGCAGTTCAGCACGGCCACGAAAAAGGCGTCGCTTTCTAAAAAATCCTCAACTCTATGTGGCATTCGATGATCCCGGTAGGATACTTTCATTGGGCATCGAAGGAGAACTGTCAATGCCATCCACTGCCCACAGCGGACATGGAGACATCGAAGATAAAACTTTTAGGTGAAATTATAGAAGGCAGGAGCTGGGGGTGCTCCTGCCTTCTTGCTCTTTGCTTCCGGTGGCGACGCAGGACCGAGATCCAAGCCACCGGTTACTCGCAAAGACACCCTTGCGAGGCGGCGCCGGGGGTAGGGATGGTGCCTCGCTTGGGGATCGCTTCTTTCCCATTGAAGTTATTGCGACGCGGCAACTGATTCAAATTACAAAAAAATAATGATTGGCGACGGGGCTGCCTTAGGTGTGGCAACCGCGATGGAGGCTACTGCGCGCCGACATGAAATTCGTCGGTCGGAGCAATTCGGAAGCCGTTGTTCCGAAATCGGTTTTTGACGATAGTCAAGAACTGAGACGGTCGGGACGCCTGCTTGCATACACGCAAAACGTGGGGTTATTGCCGTCAGTGTCGCACCCCCTGTCGCAGGGGCGGTAACGCAATTTTGAACACTCATTTCGGGAGAATTTTGAGCAGGCAATGGTCCTGTGAATAGCGCGGCTTTCGCCCAAATGCCGTGGCATCTGCGTATGAACCTGCTTATATGGACCCAATCAAGAGGTTCACATGCGCTTTTCCAATTCCTTTCTCGACGAGATACGCGATCGCGTGCCGATTTCGGACGTGATTGGCCGTCGTGTGAGCTGGGACAAGCGCAAGACCAACGTGTCGCGCGGCGACTATTGGGCCTGCTGCCCGTTTCACGGCGAGAAGTCGCCGAGCTTCCACTGCGAGGACCGAAAGGGGCGCTACCACTGCTTCGGCTGCGGCGTCACCGGCGATCACTTCCGCTTTCTCACAGATCTGGAAGGGTTGAATTTTCCGGAGGCGGTGCAGCAGATCGCCGACATGGCGGGCGTTGCCATGCCGGTTGCCGATCCGGTTATGGAGAAGCGCGAGAAGGAGCGCACTTCGCTTCTCGACGTGATGGAGCTTGCGACCAAGTACTTTCAGGATCAGTTGCAGACGGCAAACGGCGCGCGGGCGCGGGCTTATCTTCGCGACCGCGGGCTGACGGGACGCACGATCGAGACCTTCCGGCTCGGCTTTGCCCCCGATAGCCGAAACGCACTCAAGGAGTTTCTGGCGGGCAAGGGCATTGCCAAGGAACAGATCGAAGCATGTGGGCTGGTGGTCCATGGTCCCGAGGTGCCGGTCTCCTACGATCGCTTCCGCGACCGCATCATGTTCCCGATCCTGTCATCTCGCGAGAAGGTAATTGCGTTCGGGGGGCGTGCCATGTCGCCGGATGCGCCCGCGAAGTATCTCAATTCCAACGAGACAGAGCTGTTCCACAAAGGCAATGTGCTCTACAATTTCGCACGCGCCCGCCGGGCGACGCAGGGTGCGAACGGCGAGGGCACGATCATCGCCGTCGAAGGCTATATGGACGTGATCGCGCTGCATCAGGCCGGCGTCGAGAATGCCGTGGCGCCGCTCGGCACGGCATTGACCGAGAACCAGCTTGAACTCCTCTGGAAGATGACGCCGCAGCCCGTGCTTTGCTTCGATGGCGACGGCGCCGGCATTCGCGCCGCCAATCGCGCTGCCGATCTGGCGCTTCCGCATATCAAGCCGGGGCGCACCGTGCGCTTTGCCCTGTTGCCCGACGGCAAGGACCCGGACGATTTGGTGCGCAACGAAGGCCGTGCGCCCTTCGACAAGGTGATGAGCCAGGCCAAGCCGCTGGCAGAGATGATCTGGGGCCGTGAGATCAATACCGGGCAGTTCGAGACGCCTGAAGCGAAGGCCGAGCTCGAAGCGCGGTTGAAGCAGCTGGTTGGTGTCATTGCCGATGAGAATGTGCGCCGTCACTACCAGCAGGATATGCGCGACCGCCTGAACGGCTTCTTCCAGCCGCAATTCCAGAATCGCGGCAATGAGCGGCGAAGCTTTGATCGTGGCGGTGGACAATCCCGTGGCCGTGGCAACGAGGGGCCACGCGGCCCGCGCCTTTCCGGCGGAGGCATTTCCGATCGGCTCGCCCGCTCCGGTCTGGTTCGAGGCCACCAGGAGACGCCTGCCTTGCGCGAGAGCGTTCTGGCGCTGACAGTTATCAATCATCCGGCCTTGATGCAGGACGAGTACGACGAAATCGCCTCGATCGACTACGACAATCGCGAGCTTCAGCGGCTCTGGTCTGTCATGCTCGGCGCCGCCGCGGCCGTGGCCGGCCCGCACCTCACGCGAGAGCACCTGCTGGAGCGCATGGAAGAGCAAGGCTTCGGCTCATTGCTGCAGGGGCTCGAGCAGCAGATCCGCAATGCCCGCCTTTGGATCGCTACATCGGAGGCTGCGATGGAGGATGCGCGCGAAGGCTACCGGCAGGCGCTCGCCTTCCACAAACGCGCCAAAGCGCTGCGTTTCCAGAAGATCGAGCTCGAACGCGAGATCGCCGAGGCAACCGAGGCCGGCAACGGCGAGGTGATCGATCAGTTGATGCGCGCATTGCAGGAGGTTCATTTCGAGGGGCTTCGCTTAGAGAACCAGGAAGCGATCATCGATGGATTCGGCGTGCTCTCCGGCCGCGTCAAGGGAGCGGCTAGCCATTGAGGGATTCTACAGAGCAACTTTCTGCCGGCGATGCGCTGTTCGGCGCGGAGCGCTCGCCTCTTGGCATTCTTAACCGTGTCTATGGCTATCCGGCCTTCCGCGGCAAGCAGCAGCAGGTGGTGGAGCATGTCGTCGCCGGCGGCGATGCCGTCGTTCTCTTTCCGACGGGGGCCGGCAAATCGCTCTGCTTCCAGATTCCGGCGCTCTGCCGCGAAGGTGTCGGCATTGTCGTTTCGCCGCTGATTGCGCTGATGCGCGATCAGGTGGAGGCGATGAAGCAGCTCGGCATCAGGGCCGCGGCACTGAACTCGGCGCTGTCACGCGAGGAGTTCATCGAGGTTCGTCGCGCGATTGCCGCAGGCAAGCTCGATCTCCTTTACGTGACGCCGGAGCGCATTCTCATGGATGGCTTTCGCGACACGATCGGTAACGCGCGGATCTCGCTCTTCGCGATCGACGAGGCGCATTGTGTTTCCCAATGGGGCCATGACTTCCGCCCCGAGTATCGCGAGCTTGGCAAGCTGGCGGAGCACTACCCGGGTGTGCCGCGCATTGCGCTGACGGCGACGGCCGACTCGCACACCCGCGACGATATCGTCGAACGGTTGGCGCTGAACAATGCCCAGGTCTTTACGACCAGCTTCGATCGCCCGAACATTTCCTACGAAATCGTCGAGCGCGATCAGCCGCGCCAGCAGTTGCTGCGGTTTCTTTCCGGACACAAAGGCAACAGCGGTATCGTCTACTGTCTGTCCCGCGCCAAGGTCGAGGATACGGCCGAGTGGCTGAACGGGCAGGGCATTCGGGCGCTTCCCTATCACGCCGGCATGGACAGGGTGCTTCGCGATGCAAATCAGGATGCCTTTCTGAAAGAGGATGAGCTTTGCCTTGTCGCCACCGTCGCCTTCGGCATGGGGATCGACAAGCCGAATGTGCGCTACGTCGCGCATCTCGATCTGCCGGGCTCGGTCGAGGCGTACTACCAGGAGACGGGCCGCGCCGGGCGCGACGGCCTGCCTTCCGAAGTCTGGATGGCCTACGGCATGGCCGACGTCATCCAGCGCCGCCGGATGATCGACGACGGTGGTGCGGCCGACGAGATCAAACGCGTTGAGCGCTCCAAGCTGAACGCGCTGCTGGCGATCTGCGAAACCGCCTCGTGCCGCCGTCAGGCAATCCTTGCGCATTTCGGCGAGGCGCATGCCGGCAAGTGCGGTGGCTGCGATACCTGCCTGAAGCCGGTCGAGACCTGGGACGGGACGGAGGCAGCCATCAAGGCGCTTGCCGCGATCTACCGGACCGGCGAGCGGTTCGGCACCGGGCATGTCGTGGATGTGCTGCTCGGCAACGTCAACGAGAAGACTGAACGCTTCGGCCACACGACAATGCCGGTCTTTGGCGCCGGAAATGATCTGCCGGCCCGCACGTGGCAATCGGTATTCCGGCAATTGCTTGCGATGGGATTGGTCCGCGTCGACAATGAAGCGTTCGGCGCCCTGAAGCTCGAGGCGGAGGCCCGCGCCGTCTTCAAGCGCGAACGCCCGGTTTTCTTCCGCAAGGATCGTCCGGTTGCGGAACGACGTTCGAAACGAACGGCGCAGGTCGAGCGGCGCTCCGTTCTTTCAGGCGGAGACGGCGTGCTCTTCGAAGCCTTGCGCGCGGAGCGGACGGCGATCGCGCGCTCGCTCGGCGTGCCGCCCTATGTTGTCTTCCCCGATACGACACTCATCGCCTTCGCGACCGAGCGGCCGCGGACGCACAAGGAGATGCTCAACATCTCGGGGGTAGGCCAGTCGAAGCTCGAGCGCTACGGTGATGCGTTTCTGGATGTGATCCTCGGTCACGATGACTAGGCTGCGCCGAGGGGGACGGTTGGATCGGGCATGACATGCTGACGCTTTCAAGGTCTTTAGGATCCAAAGCCCCCCGTCTCGAGCCACGCGTTTTACCAAACTTTACCGAGATAGAAACATCGGAACGGTGCTGTCTTTCAGCATGGACTGTGTTACGCCACCGAAGAGGCGTTGCTGCAGGCGTGGGTGGTTATAGGCACCCATCACGATGAGATCTGCCGCGACATCGAGGGCGTGCTGCCTCAATGCCTCGTCCACCCGCCGTCCGCCGCTGGGCACGCGGTCAACTTCGACATTGATCCCATGCCGCGCAAGATAGGCCGCGATGTCGGCTCCAGGTTCCTCACCGTTTGCTGTTGCTGAAGAGACCGGATCAATAAGTGTCACGTGAACCGTGTCGCTGGCTTTCAGGAAATCCAGGGATTGCCGCGCCGCACGGGCGGCTTCGTTGCTGGAGTCCCAAGCAAGCAATACCGACTTCGGAGACGTCGTCATCGATCTCTTGGCGGGATTGATCAAAATCGGGGTCGGCGATTGAAAGAGTGCTCCGTCGATAACGCGTTTTCGCAGGGGCTCGTTGCGCGCCGTCTGAGCCTCGACAAGAACCAGGTCCGCATAAAGGGAACGTTCGGCGATGTCGTCATCGACCCAGGCGAACTCTGTGTAGATTTCCTGCACATCGCTTGAAAGATCGGCGTTCCGCAGTTCCGCTTTGACTGCCGCAGCTTCTTCGCCGAGGTGTTCGATTTCGCGCTGCTGCTCGTCGAGCCACGCTGTGGAGATCGCCTGGTATGTTGCGATCGCGGGCACGGCACCCATGCTCATCACAAGCGCTGTCAGATGTGCGTCGTGACCCTCGCAGAACTTCACGGCGTTGCTGAGGTCGTCGGCCCAATGGTCGACGCCGAGAACAGCTAGAACGGTTTTGATCGTCATTTTGACCCGCCTTTCTGTTGGATGAAGCTGATTCTACTCCTTTCGCGCCGACCTGCATTGATCTCTGTCAAAATCGTACCGCGGATATGCTTTGGCGAACTATGGCGGCGAAATCCGGCGTTGACGACGGCAAGACAGGCTCTTGGCTATGTGCTAGTGCAGGGCATCGGGAAACATCACAAGAAGGGCATTCAATGACCTCGGAATTCCTCTCCTACCTCCGCACCGAACTTGCCGCACTGAAGGATGCCGGACTTTACAAGTCCGAGCGCGTCATCACCTCCAAGCAGGCAGGCGAGATTGCCGTTGCCTCCGGCGAGCGCGTGCTGAACTTCTGCGCCAACAACTATCTCGGGCTCGCTGATAATGAGGAGCTTGTCGAAGCGGGGAAGAAGGCGCTCGACCGCTATGGCTACGGCATGGCGTCGGTGCGCTTTATCTGCGGTACACAGGAAGAGCACAAACAGCTCGAGGCCCGCATTTCCTCCTTCCTCGGCATGGAAGACACGATCCTCTATTCCTCTTGTTTCGACGCCAATGGCGGTCTCTTCGAGACGCTGCTCGGCGAGGAGGATGCAATCATCTCCGACGCGCTGAACCACGCCTCGATCATCGATGGCGTGCGTCTCTCCAAGGCGAAGCGCTTCCGCTATGCCAACAACGACATGACGGCGCTGGAGGAAGAGCTGAAGAAGGCGGAAGGCAGCCGCTTCAAGCTGATCGCTACTGATGGTGTCTTCTCGATGGACGGCATTATTGCCAACCTGCAGGGCGTCTGCGACCTCGCCGAGAAATATGGTGCGATGGTCATGGTCGACGACAGCCACGCCGTCGGCTTCGTCGGGAAGCATGGGCGCGGGTCAGCCGAGCATTGCGGGGTTGAGGGCCGGGTCGACATCATCACCGGCACGCTCGGGAAGGCGCTCGGCGGTGCCTCCGGCGGCTATACTTCGGCAAAGGCGGAAATCGTCGACTGGCTGCGGCAGCGGTCGCGCCCCTATCTGTTCTCGAACACGCTGGCACCGGTAATTGCGGCTGCGTCGCTCAAGGTCTTCGATCTCATCGAGAACGGTGATGCGCTGCGCGAGCGGTTGGCAGCCAATGCGGCGCTGTTCCGCTCCGAAATGACGAAGCTCGGCTTCACCTTGGCGGGCGAGGGGCATCCGATCATTCCTGTCATGCTTGGCGACGCCAAGCTGGCGCAGGACATGGCGGCGCTCATGTTGAAGAAGGGCGTCTATGTGATCGGCTTCTCCTTCCCTGTCGTGCCAAAGGGACAGGCGCGCATCCGCACGCAGATGTCGGCGGCGCATTCACGTGCAGATGTCGAGCGGACGATTGCGGCCTTTGCCGAAGCCGGCCGCGAACTCGGTGTCATTTAAAGGGTTTGGGAGAGTTAGATCATGTCGAACATGATGAAGGCGCTGGTCAAGGCGAAGCCGGAGGTGGGGCTTTGGATGGAACATGTCCCGGTTCCCGAGGTCGGACCGAACGACGTGTTGATCAAGGTGAAGAAATCCGCGATCTGCGGTACCGATGTCCATATCTGGAACTGGGACCAGTGGGCGCAGAAGACCATTCCTGTGCCGATGGTCGTCGGCCATGAATTCTGCGGCGAGATCGCTGAGATCGGCTCGGCGGTTACGAAATACCATGTTGGTGAACGTGTTTCCGGCGAGGGGCATATCGTCTGCGGCAAGTGCCGCAACTGTCGTGCGGGCAGGGGCCACCTCTGCCGCAACACGCTCGGCGTCGGCGTCAACCGCCCCGGCTCGTTCGGAGAGTTCGTCTGCATTCCCGAGGCGAATGTGGTGCCGATTCCGGACGATATTTCCGATGAGATCGCCGCGATCTTCGACCCGTTTGGCAACGCGGTGCATACAGCTCTTTCCTTCGATCTCGTCGGCGAGGATGTGCTTGTCACCGGCGCGGGCCCGATCGGCATCATGGGGGCGCTGGTCGCCAAGCGATCGGGCGCCCGCAAGGTGGTCATAACAGACATCAACCCGCATCGGCTTGATCTCGCCCGCAAGCTCGGCATCGATTATGTCGTCGATGCCTCGAAGGAGAACCTCACCGACGTGATGAAGTCGATCGGAATGACCGAGGGCTTCGACGTCGGGCTTGAAATGTCCGGCGCTGCGCCGGCCTTTCGCGACATGATCGACAAGATGAACAATGGCGGCAAGATCGCGATCCTCGGCATTGCGCCTGCCGGCTTCGAGATCGACTGGAACAAAGTCATCTTCAAGATGCTTAACCTGAAGGGCATCTACGGTCGCGAGATGTTCGAGACTTGGTACAAGATGATTGCTTTCGTGCAGGGCGGGCTGGATTTGTCGCCCGTTATCACGCACCGGATCGGGATCGATGAGTTCCGGGAGGGATTCGAGGCGATGCGCTCGGGCAATTCAGGCAAGGTGGTTATGGACTGGAACTGAGGAGGATCGATGCAGTACGAAGGAAGCTGCCATTGCGGCAACATCGCATTTGAGGTGGAGGGGGAGTTCACCTCCGCCCTTGATTGCAATTGTTCGCTATGCCGACGGCGCGGAGGGCTGCTCGCCTTCGTTCCCCGCGACAAGTTCACCCTGAGAACGCCGCGTGAGAAGCTGTCCACCTATACGTTCAATACCCACACGATCCGGCACCGCTTTTGCGGCACTTGCGGCATCGCTCCCTTCGCGGAAGCTAAGATGCCGGACGGTGCCGAGATGGCCTGCATCAACGTTCGCTGCATTCCCGCTGTTGATCTTGCAAGTCTGGAGATCCAGCCCTGGGATGGGCAGTCGCATTAAGCTTCGACGGAGGTCGGACAAAACAAACGGCGGGCACGTCGAATCTTGGCGGCGACTTGGCTGTTCAGGAAGAATGCCTGCTGCCCTTGTCTTCTCGTGGTGACATCCTATTTATGGTTGGCAATCGCTTGGGCGGTTCCGGGCCTGTGGATAAGGCTTTTTCCGGGTTTTGTGAGGCTTTTTTGCTAGAAAAGCTTGACGAGAACAAAAAATGTGGGAATCACCGTTCGACTTGGAAAGCGGTGAACTGGGTCAAGGGCGGATCGCACAACCATGGCCGGACATTTGATGACAATGAAGCTCTGTCGTCCGGCGCCGGCAATCGTGGTTAATCAGGCATTAAATCTCATCCCGTTAGGTGAGACTAGGTGATTCGAGACGGTCGTTTGCGGCGTATCGGCTGCGTGCGGCCGTTCACTGCGACGAGTTTGAATAGCGTCAGGAAGGCGACGACATAAATGGCAACCAAGGTCAAAGAAAACGAAGAAGCGGAAGTCGAACGCGACGGCGGCACCGACGGCCCTCTTCTCGATCTTTCCGATGACGCGGTCAAGAAGATGATCAAGGCCGCGAAGAAGCGCGGCTATGTAACGATGGACGAGTTGAACGCCGTCCTGCCGTCAGAAGAAGTGACGTCCGAGCAGATCGAAGACACGATGTCGATGTTGTCGGACATGGGCATCAACGTCATCGAAGACGAAGAAGCCGAGGAAGCCACGGCCGGCGGCGACGATGATGATTCCGGCTCCGACGACGAGAGCGAAGGCGGCGAGCTCGCGCCTTCCGGCGGCACTGCCCTTGCGACCGCCAAGAAGAAGGAACCGACCGACCGCACCGACGATCCGGTTCGCATGTATCTGCGCGAAATGGGCTCGGTGGAGCTGCTGTCGCGCGAAGGCGAAATTGCGATCGCAAAGCGCATCGAGGCCGGCCGCGAAACCATGATCGGCGGCCTCTGCGAAAGCCCGCTGACGTTCCAGGCGCTGATCATCTGGCGCGATGAACTCAACGAAGGCACGACGCTGCTTCGCGAGATCATCGACCTCGAAACCACCTATTCCGGCCCGGAAGCCAAGGCTGCACCGCAGTTCCAAAGCCCCGAGAAGATCGAGGCTGACCGCAAGGCCGCCGAAGAGAAGGAAAAGACGCGCCGCGTCCGTTCTGGCGACGACGACATCACCAATGTCGGCGGCGAAGGCCTTCCTCCGGAAGAGGAAGAAGAAGACGAAGACGAGTCCAACCTGTCGCTCGCCGCTATGGAAGCGGAACTGCGCCCGCAGGTCATGGAAACGCTCGACATCATCGCCGAGACCTACAAGAAGCTGCGCAAGCTTCAGGACCAGCAGGTCGAGCAGCGGCTCGCTGCCACCGGCACGCTGTCGTCTGCCCAGGAGCGCCGGTACAAGGAGCTCAAGGATGAGCTCATCAAGGCCGTCAAGTCTCTGTCGCTGAACCAGAACCGCATCGACGCCCTCGTCGAGCAGCTTTACGACATTAACAAGCGCCTCGTTCAGAACGAAGGCCGCCTGCTGCGTCTCGCTGAATCCTACGGCGTCAAGCGCGACTCGTTCCTCGAGCAGTATCAGGGCGCCGAACTCGATCCGAACTGGATGAAGTCGATCGGCAATCTGGCGGCACGCGGCTGGAAGGAATTCGCCAAGGGCGAAAACACGACGATCCGCGACATCCGCCAGGAGATCCAGAATCTCGCAACGGAAACCGGCATCTCGATCTCGGAATTCCGCCGCATCGTGCACATGGTGCAGAAGGGCGAGCGCGAAGCCCGCATCGCCAAGAAGGAAATGGTCGAAGCGAACCTTCGCCTCGTCATCTCCATCGCCAAGAAGTACACGAACCGTGGTCTGCAGTTCCTCGACCTCATTCAGGAGGGCAACATCGGCCTGATGAAGGCGGTCGACAAGTTCGAATACCGCCGTGGCTACAAGTTCTCGACTTACGCGACGTGGTGGATCCGTCAGGCGATCACCCGTTCCATCGCCGACCAGGCCCGCACGATCCGTATTCCGGTGCATATGATCGAAACGATCAACAAGATCGTCCGCACGTCGCGCCAGATGCTGCACGAAATCGGTCGCGAGCCGACGCCGGAAGAACTGGCCGAAAAGCTTGCCATGCCGCTCGAAAAGGTCCGCAAGGTCCTGAAGATCGCCAAGGAGCCGATCTCGCTCGAAACCCCTGTCGGTGACGAAGAGGATTCACACCTCGGCGATTTCATCGAGGACAAGAACGCGCTGCTGCCGATCGACGCCGCCATCCAGGCGAATCTGCGCGAAACGACGACCCGCGTTCTGGCATCACTGACGCCGCGCGAAGAGCGCGTGCTGCGCATGCGTTTCGGCATCGGCATGAACACCGACCATACGCTCGAGGAAGTCGGTCAGCAGTTCTCGGTTACCCGCGAACGTATCCGTCAGATCGAAGCGAAGGCGCTGCGCAAGCTGAAGCACCCGAGCCGTTCGAGAAAGCTTCGCAGCTTCCTGGACAGCTAAGCTTCCACCTTCGACTGGAAACATCCAAGAGCCGGGCCCTGTGCCCGGCTTTTGCTTTTCTGGCACCCTTGCGGGCCGTGGCATTTCTTGTTGTCGCATGGGGACAGGAGTAAGGTAGACACTACGGGGGACAGGACCGACCACAGCGCGTGAGCGAAGGTCGCCATAGCCTGTTGCGTAGGGCCAAGACCCTCCGGTGGGAGGTGTGCAATGACCACTTACATCGTGCTTATTAATTGGACGGATCAGGGCATTCGCAACGTTCGCGACTCGGCAAAGCGCCTGGACGCGGCAAAGAAGCTGCTTGGCGACATGGGCGGATCCTTCCAGAATTTCTTCCTTACCTTGGGCGATCACGACATGGTTGCTGTCTGCGAGGCGCCTGACGATGCTGTCATGGCGCGCTTCGGGCTGTCGCTTGGGATGGCGGGTAATGTGCGCACCAAGACGCTAAAGGCGTTTCCGGAGGCTGCCTATCGCGAGATCATAGGCTCGCTCGGATAGCCCTTGACCTTCTCGCAGAGGCGAATACGCGCAAACATGTGGAGGACGTGCTGCGCGAAAACGGTTGCGTTCGCGTGGCACGAGGCTTTTTTGTTTTACGGCTTGATGATGCCTTCTTAAAAGGCCACATCGGTAGCGTGGCGCAGGGCATCGTTCGTAGGCATGCAGCAGACTTCGGGAAAGAAATGGGGAGCATTCGGCTGGGGCATCTTTGCCTCCGTTCTGCTGCACCTTGCCGTCGTCGGCTTCTTTCTCGTGAAGCTGCCCGTACCTGCGCCTCAGCCGGAGGAGGAAACCGTCAGCGTCGACCTCGTGCCACCGCCAGAAGAAAAGAAACCAGAGGAAAAGAAACCCGAGGAGAAGCTGCCGGAATTGAAGATGCCGGAAGAGCCCAAGCCAGAGGAGCCGAAACCCGAGGAGAAGAAGGCGGAGGAAAAGCCGGCCGAGAAGCCGCCGGAACCGCCGAAGCAAGAGAAGGCCGAGCAGCCGCCGCCTCCGCCACCACCGCCACCACCGCCGGAGCAGGCAAAGACGCCGGAAGAGAAACCGCCGGAAAAACCACCGGAAGCAGCAGCTGCAGAGGATGCCAAGTCCAAGGAGCAGTCTGGCAAGGGGCAGCCGCTGCCGGTGCTGCGCCCGGTGACGGAATTTGGCGACAAGGATACCGGCCCGGAGAAATCGACCGAGGGGGATGCTTCCGTCGCGGGTGTAAAGTCTGATACGCCGAAGCCTTCACCTGAACCCAAGCCTGAAACCCAGGAAGATCAGGTGAAACCGGAGCAAACGACAGAGGCAGCCAAGACACCTGAAAGCAAGGAACCGCCGGCCAATCCGGTCCCTGATGATGTCGACCTGCCGCGGGTCGACCTGGCGGAAAGCCATGCCGAGAAGAACGGTCCAGCCGCCGGCGCCGAAAGCGAGGCCAAGACCAGCTTTGAGCAGGGCAAACCGCCCAATGCAACGAAGCCCGATGCGACGGCAACCGCACAGGCGGACAAGCCCGTCGAGCTGACGGAGGCGAAGACATTGTTCTCGCAGAATATGACGAATGATCCAGTGGCGAGAACCGCAATGGGCGATCTGCCGCGGAGTGTTCGTGTCGACCAACTCTGCGGCACGGAGCTTCGGCAGCAGCTGATGCATGGTTCCCCGTCATATCGGCCGGAACTCCTGCCATCCTACCGCTTGTCAAAGGGCACCGTTCTCCAGGTCCGGAAAGGCGCATTTCGGGCTGCGGGCCGCTGGTATGATGTCAGTTTCCGTTGCGAGGTGGACGATGGGGCCACGAAAATCCAATCGTTCAGCTTTGCCGTCGGCAATCCGGTTCCAAGGAGCGAATGGGCGAGCCGCCGTTTCCCGATGGACTAGCGTTCACCAGTTCGGCGCAAGACAGTCCCTTTAACCCTTTCCCATCGCCACATGTCGGTGGCGCGTGAAAGGACAATGAGATGTCGAACGAAATCGAGCGCTTCTTCGAACTGCAGGATGAAGCGACCAAGGCTGCCTTTTTCGAGAATCGCGGAGACGAGCTCACCGATATCCTGGTTGCCGCGCTCGATGATGTCTGGGCGATTCTGGCAGACAAGGATCTGGGCGAAACGCTCCATTGAGCACTTTGGCCAGCATGATCGCTTGAGGCGATGGGCAGCGAGGGGTGTCGCTTGCCGTTGTTTTCGGTGGCTTCGGCTGGCACTATGCGGCTTCATCTCTGAAAGCCCACTCATGGCCCGCAGTCAATTTCGCATGTTCAGGTCGGCGGTTGCCGGCATTGAGGCCGTGGCTGCCAGTAGCGGCCGGAGCTTCGCGCGCCATACTCATGAGCAGTTCGGCATCGGGCTGGTTTCGTCAGGTGCGCAGAAATCGCTGAGCGGGCGTGGGATGGTCGAGGCTGGTGCCGGCGACATCATCACGGTCAATCCGAACGAAGTGCATGATGGCACGCCGATCGGTGAGGGCAGGTCGTGGCGAATCCTCTACTTCGACCCTGCGGTGATCACTGCCAACCTCTCCGAAGTTACAGGGGGACGACGATCGGCGGTCGAGATTGCGCATCCGGTGCTGCATGACAAGGCGATCGCGGCGCACTTCGAGGCAGTTTTTGCGCTCTTGACCAACGAGGGAGGGCGGCAACTGCAGCTGGAGCAAGTCCTGCTTGAACTCGTCGCCCGCGTCTTTGCGGAGGCCGTCCCGAACGATCGGCCGGGTGCACCCCAGGCCATTCGGACCGCGCAGGAAATGATCGACTGCGATCCTACAGCGGCAATCTCTCTGTCCGACCTGGCCCGTGCGAGCCGGCTCAGCCGGTTTCAGGTATTGCGGGGTTTCGCGAAAGCAACCGGCATGACGCCACATGCCTATCTGGTCCAGCGCCGCATCCATCTTGCGCGGCGTCTGATCGCGGGCGGCGCACCCTTGGCGGAGGCCGCCATTGCCAGCGGCTTCGTCGACCAAAGCCACATGACGCGCGTGTTTGTGCGGAAGTATGGGGTCTCTCCGCGCGCCTATGCCAATGCGGTCGCCTGACTGCGCTGCAATTTCATACAAGATCGCTAGATAATTATGGTCTTTCTTCTGCGCAAACAGGAGAAGGCGATGCAGCGACATTTGCAAGGTTACCTCTATCTGACTCTGGCGATGATCACGGTTGGCAGCACCGTTATCGCAAGCCGGGTCATTGCGTCAGGCATGCCGCCGTTCACGGCGACAGCTCTGCGCTTCGCCGCTGCCTTCCCGTTCTTCCTGCTTTTGATGGGTATGACCGGGACCCGCCTGCCAAGCTTGCCGCTTCGCGACTGGATCATCGTCTTCGTTCAGGCCGGTGCGGGCAGTGTTGGCTACACGACCTTGCTGATCTCAGGCCTGAAGCTGACCACCGCGGCCGACGCGGGCGTCATCATCGGGACGTTGCCGGTTGTCGCCGGGGCGCTTTCCGTCGTTGTTCTGCGCGAAACGCCTCGTTCGTCGATGGTGTTGGCGATCGTGCTGGCGACAACCGGCGTTTTGTTCATCGCGCTTTCACCCGATGCCGGAAGTGGATCCCTGCCTGGCAACGCACTGGTTTTCGGAGCCGTGATCTGCGAAAGCCTGTTCATACTCCTGAACAAGAACCTCAGCACACCGATCTCGGCGCTGACGCAGTCTGCATTGATGACGGGGATTGGCTTCGGCGTCGCCATGGTGGCGGCCGTCTTGGCAGAAGGTGTGCCACGGGAATTCTCGGCAGGTGCGATGTCGGCAGTGATCTACTACGCGCTGGTGCCGACCGTTGTCGGTTTCATCCTTTGGTATGCCGGGGCGGAGCGTGTGAGCGGCGTCGAGGCGTCGCTTTTCACCGCAGTCGCACCGGTTTCCGCGTTATTGATGGCCTTCGTGATACTCGGTGAGCCGCTGCATTCCAACCAAGTTGCCGGCGTCGGCTGCGTGCTGGCGGCTGTCCTAGGACTCGGCTTGTTTCAGCGACGGGCGATGGCGGCAAAGTAGCGTTGTTTGCCGGTGCCGTTCACGGGCGGCGGAAGCGAGGACCCGCCACGGCCGCTCCTGCAATTTGATGGCGCGGCTCCTATATCTGAGTTCTGGCCGAAGGAGCTGCCGATGTCTGCACAATCGATGAAGATACCCGGTCCCGATCACCCGATTACCGTCACGCCCAATCCTGCGCGCGTCGTCATAAAGCTGCGCGGGCAGGCTATTGCCGATAGTCGCAATGCGTTGTCGCTGAAGGAAGCGTCCTATCCTGCCGTTCAGTACATACCGCGCGCTGATGTCGATATGGCGCTTCTCACCCGGAGTGATCACCATACCTACTGCCCGTATAAGGGCGAGGCGTCGTATTTCAACATTGTTTTGGGCGGTGCGGAGGTCGTGAATGCGATCTGGACCTATGAAAGTCCGTATGCCGCTGTCAGCGAGATCAAGGAGCACCTCGCTTTCTATCCCGATCGGGTCGACTCGGTTGAGGAGTTTCCGGGCTAGTGCAGCTCATGGGCGAAACGCCGAATAAGGTAGTGTTCGCCGCGGAGCCGCGGATTCTTGGGAGGAAACAAGGACGGTCCGGCAGGGAAACCGGACCAGTCCCCGTAACTGATCGGAGGTCAATCGGATCAGAAAACGCAGTACCAGGCGGCGCCCTAGGTTGATCCAGGGCGCCGGGGAGTTTGATTAGAACGCGCGCTGCAGGCGGAAGAAGCCCTTCGTTACTTCGTCAGCGTCGTCCGGATCGGTGTAGTCGACGGTTGCCTTGGCATAGAGATTGTCGACGATCTGGTAGTCGACCGTGATGCCGACCTTCCAGGCATCGCCGAGGCCGTCGAACGAGTTGCCGTGGAAGGTGTCGAGATCGGGAACGTAGTTGCCGAAGTACTGGGCCATCGGGGTGATGGTCCACTTGTCGGTCGCCTTGATCGCGTATTCTGCCGCAACAGTCCATTCCGACTGAGAGTAGTAGGAGTTCGGACCAGATGCATAGACACCTGCCAGGCCGAGGGTGCCAGGGCCGATATCAGCGAAGATCATGCCTCGAACAGCGCCTTCTTCGTTGTCGGTGTCGTAGCCGCCGATGAGCTGGTAGCTGACTACGCCAGCCTTGCCGCCAACGCCGAGGGCGACGCCAACGTTGTTCGGGTTTTCACCGTCCTTGAAGTAGCCGTCTTCCAGTTCGTCTACGCTGATGCCGGCGTAGAAATCGCCGTTTTCATACTGGTAGCGAATGGAGTTGTGCAGGGTTTCAAAGCTGGAGAGAACGTCCGGCTCGCCGGAAAGGTCGTCATCCCACCAGCTGTAGAACAGACCAGCGCGGAAGCCGGCGATGTCGATATATGCCGAGTCCAGGGTCGAGTTGGTCGAAGCGTTGTCGCCGTTGTTACGGAGAACGATAACGCCGGTGAGCGGACCATACTCGGTGTCGCTCTTGGCGGTGAACTGAACCTGAGCGCGCGTACGGGCGTTCCAGTCCGAGGTGCCCTTCTGATCCGGGCCGCCATAGACTTCAAAACGCAGGTAACCGCTGACCTTGAGGCAGGTTTCGGTGCCCGGGATGTAGAAGTAGCCCGTGCCGTACGCGTCGCAGACGCGGACGTATTCAACTGGCTCGGGTTCAGCTGCGACGATTGCGTCAGCAGCAAAGACCGGCGTGGACGCAGCAGCAAATGCTGCGGCGGAGGTCAGCAAAGCCATCCGTATGTTCATTTGAAAATCCATTTCCTTTTCGAGTGAACTGCCACCGTGGGAGACGGGGCGGTTCCGATAGTCTGCCTTTCGGCTGGCGGATCAGCGAACCGCCGAAGCCTTAATTTCATCCTTGATTAAATCTATCAATTCTCCCGGTATGAAAATCCCTCGTTGAGACAGCCGTTTGGCTCTTTGTGTGGTTTTTATGTAACAATATCAAACACTTAGGCGCAAAGACACCTTGCGCCGCAACTCTGCGGGACATCGCGGTGGCCGGTGCTGTTTTCGGAGGCTCGTGGGAGCGCGTCTGGCGCCATCATTGCAATGGCGCCAAAGGAAATCTCCCCGCAGATAGTCCCGCCGCCGGTCGAACTGAAGGGCGCTGATTGGAACGCAGTGTTCCAAATTTGGAACGAAATCTTGTTCGTGGCGGTTGGCATCATCTGCCGGGACAGGTAAGCGATAACGGGCCGCCGGCCTGTCGTGCTTACTGAAAGGGGTGCCCCATGCTCAATGCAGAGGGTGTTTTCCAGGATCTGAACGATTTCGTCTATTTTGCCGCAGTTGTTCGTCACAACGGCTTTTCCGCCGCCGGGCGGGTGCTGAACATGCCGAAATCAAAGCTCAGCCGGCACATCACTGCGCTGGAGACGCGGCTTGGTGTCAGGCTGCTCGAGCGAACGGTCAACCGGTTCCGGGTGACGGAAATCGGACGCGCCTTCTACAATCACTGCGAAAACATGCTGCGCGAAGCCGATCGCGCCGCCAAGGCGATCAACGATGCAACCGGCGAGCCACAGGGGCAAATCCGCATAAGCGTGCCGCACGGATTGCTGGACGGCTCTCTTGGCACCATGATCCCGGAGTTTCTCAATAGATACCCCAAGGTGCAGCTGCAGATACTCACCACGGATCGGCGAGTCGACATCATCGATGAGCGCCTTGATCTTGCAGTTCGGGCGCAATTGACCGAGGAGACCGATTCTGAACTGACGATGCGAGTGCTCAGCAAGGTGGATTTGATCCTTGTGGCCAACCAGAAGGTTGCGAGCTCGCTGCCGTCGATCGAAGGCGTCGAATGTCTTGCCGATGCACCAACGGTATCGTTTGCCGGGCCGATGACGGAGTGGCAGGATTTGGATGTCTGGGAATTCACCGGACCGGATGGCACTCGATACCGGCACCAGCACAAGCCACGCATGAGTTGCCGCAGCGTGTCGGCGATTCTAGAGGCTATCTATGCCGGGGTCGGGGTAGGGCTTTTGCCCGACCACATCTGCGCCGAGGGGATACGCGACGGCCGGTTGGTCCGCCTTCTGCCGGATTACCGGATGTCGCAGGCCACGATCTATCTCGTCTTTACGGCCTCTCGAGGACTGCCGACTGCGGTTCGGGCGCTCGTCGACTTTCTCGTGGAACAGTTCCGAACGCTGCGCGTCACCACGCAGTGCCAGGAGGCCGACATGCAGGCGCAGCGGCTTATCGAGTTGTCCGGCGCTTAGCCCGCGCCCGAGCGCAGCGACGCCGATCTTCGCCATTCGCCGCGCCCTAGAGAAGCTGTCGACAGTCGGCTCGAAATTATTCCCGGCGGCAATTCTCTTGCCTATCGCCGATCCTGCCTAATCTTAAGTTGAAGAGGGATGTCGGTCCAAGCCGCCTCCGTTCGTCCTTGGACGCGCAACAACGCTAAGGGAGAAAAACATGTCCTATGTCGATGGGTTCGTCGTGGCTGTGCCGCAGAAGAACATCGAGGCGTACAAGGCCTTTTCCGCCACCACCGGCGCAGTCTGGAAGTCCTATGGGGCCAAGGAATATGTCGAATGCATCGCCGATGATGTGCCATATGGGGAACTGACCTCGTTTCCCCGTGCGGTCCAGGCGGCAGATGATGAAGTCGTGATCTTTTCCTGGATCGTCTATAGCTCACGCCAGGACCGGGACGACATCATGAAGAAGGTGATGGCAGACCCGCGCCTTCAAGGCGACGCGTGGAAGTCCATCTTCGATGGCAAACGGATGATTTTCGGTGGATTCGTTCCCTTCCTGCAGCTTTGAGAGTTCGGAGGAAATGCGGTACTGACATAAGGTCAGCCGAACGTCTCGTCTCGCAAGAGATATGCAAGTGGAACATCGTTCATGCCCCAGAAGATCATCAGCATTTCCACCAGGGGGCAAGGATTTTACGAGTTTACAGCAGAAGCAGCATCTTTCGTTCGCGCCACTGGCGCGGCCGAAGGGCTGCTGACGGTTTTCGTGCGCCACACCTCATGCTCGCTGCTCATCCAGGAAAACGCCGACCCGGATGTTCGCACCGACCTCGACGGATTCTTCCGTCGATTGGTGCCACCCAGTTCCGATCCTTCGATGCGTTGGATTGTCCATACGACGGAGGGTCCCGACGATATGCCCGCGCATATCAAAGCCGCGTTGACGCAGGTTTCCATCAGCGTTCCGGTTATCGGCGGTCGGCTCGCACTCGGCACATGGCAAGGAATCTACCTGTTCGAACACCGCGACAGGCCGCATCGGCGCGAGATCGTGCTGCATCTCGGCGGCTGAACCTGAACTGAACGGCCAGTTCGAAGATCATTCATTTTCATAGGGTTATGGTCTGCACAATCCCGTACGGGAGATGTAAGCAACCATTTAGAGAGTCGTATCATGACCCATTTCATCACCAAGGCTTCATTTGCCGCTCTTATCGCATTGGCCTCGATTCCGTTCGCTACGCCGAATGCCTCGGCTTCGGAATGGGGACGTCCACCAGTCCATGTTCAGCACCGTCCAATGCATGCCTGCTCGCCCGTGCAGGCGGTTCAGAAGGCACGTTGGTCGGGTCTGCGCTCAGCGCGCGTCACCAACGTTACGCCGCGCCGTGTCGTCGTTTCGGGCCGCGACCATCGCGGCTGGGACCAGATGGTCTTCGCCAACGTTCGCGGTTGCCCCGTGATCCGCCGCTAAATGACTTCGTCCACAATGGCGCCCTCGGCTTGCCTTGCCCGCGCCATTTTCGGCCTGCTCTGTGCGAATCGCATATGAATGCGCAAATCCGGAAGGGTTGGACATGACCTTGCCGGCAAGAGTGTAGCGAATGGGGAAGGCCTTTGCCGTACCCGAGGGAGAATTTCGATGATGCAATTTCTGGCCAAGGCCGGCCTTGCGACGTTGCTCGTTGTCGGCACGGTTGCCGGGGTGACTGCGCCGGCTTCCGCCCAGGTAGACGTCTATATTGGTAGTGGCCGCCCGCCACCGCCTCCGGGTTACTACCGCCCGCCACCGCCCGACTATAACCGCCCGCCGCCGCGTGGCCGCGGCTGTGACCCGCGGCTGGCAGAAGACATCGCACGTGACTACGGCTTCCGTCGTGCACGTGTGGTCGACGTCACGCCTCGCCGTGTGATCGTCGAGGGCTGGACGCGCCGCGGCGCGGACGAAATCAGCTTCGCCAACGCCCGCGGCTGCCCGGTCCTGCGCCGCTGACGGCGACGATCGCCAGACCCTGAGAAAATAGAAAACCGCCCTCGCAAACGTCTTTCGACTTCGGCAAGGGCGGTTTCTTTTTAGGCTTGAGGAATCGCGTGCGAAGCCGTTTGAGCCGGTTGCTCAATGTCGCCGGTCTCGTCGGTTGAGGTCGCAAGCGACGCCTGATTGTCAGCGGAAACGACCGCCCGCGGCAGCGGCGTGCCGCGTTTCTTTTCACGAGCCAGCGTCAGCAAGCCCGAGCAGATGATGAGAACGATGCCGGCAGCCATTGCAAGGTCGATGGCGTCGTGGAAGATCAAATATCCGAACGCGATGGCCCAAAGCATCTGGCTATACTGTGGAGGGGCAACGAGATTGGCCGGCGCCAGCCTGGCCGCGGTCATCAGCATGACGTTGCCCGCCCCACCGAGCAGGCCGTAGCTTGCAATGAACAGCCATTGGCGCGGAGTTGGAACGACCATCTCCGAGAGCATCAATATGCCGCTGACGGCAAGTGTGCCAAGCAGCGCTGCACCGTACAGCGACAGGCGCTTTTCGGCGGGCCCCATCTTTCGCATAATGACGATCGAGATTGCCGCAACCAGGCCGCCGATTGCCGCCGCAAGGTGACCAGCGGACAACTCGCGAAAACCCGGACGCAGCACGATCAGAACGCCGATGAAACCGACGACCACGGCCGCCCAGCGCTGCCAGCGCACATCTTCGCCGAGAAAGATGACGGACAGAATGGTTACGAAGGACGGCAGAAGAAACAGCAGACAGAAAGCCTCGGCCATCGGGAGCTTTGTGAATGTAATGATCGAAGCTATTGCTCCTATCGCGCCGCAAAAGAATCTCATCAGCCACAGAGTACGGTTCGTGCTCCTGACGATATCGAGCCAGGAATCATCCCTGTCTTTGATGAAGGGCAATGCGGCGCAACCGAACAGCGCGCCGATGAAGGCGATCTGATAGGCGGGCACGCCGCCATGCAGGATCTTGATCGATGCGTCACTGAACGCGAACACGGCATAGGCGCCAAACGCGACGAGAACACCGCGCGTTGCTGAAGAGAGGGCTGTCATGAATCAGATTCGTCCGGGAGGAGAGACTTCCAACTTTTACGGACAGCTGGCGGCAAAGCGATTGCCGATTGCGAATAGCTGCCATGCGCAATCGCAAGCCCAGGCTCTCACCGGCTTTCAGGTCGCATATACCTCCAGCGGGCTCTGCAACCGCCGTCGAAGGAAATCCGCGAGCAGCGGTTGCTGCCCTTTCAGGATCTTTTGCTCCGCATCCGGTAGTGTGAACCATTCGGCTCGGTCGACTTCGGGAAATTCCGCCATCACGCCGGAGCGCGGCGGCCACTCCATCTGAAAGTGATTGCTGGCAATGGCTTTGAGATCGGTGTCGGCCTCGATGGCCCAGGCAACGACAATCTTGCCACCGGGTTGTTTGTATTCCCCGAGATGGTGAAAACTGCCTTCGACGTCTACGCCCAACTCCTCGCGGGTTTCACGTCTTGCGGCATCAAGCTCATCTTCGTCCTCTTCCACGAGGCCCTTGGGGATCGACCACGCGCCGATGTCCTTCTTAGCCCAGTAGGGGCCTCCGGGATGAACCAGGAGGACCTCGTAGCTACCATCGCGGAGGCGGTAGATCAGCAGGCCTGCACTCCGCTTGGCCATCTCGACTGCATCCTTTTGCTCTGGGAGGAACGCTGGGCGTGAAGGCCCAGCGTCCTGCTTTTAATTTGGGGTCTGGCGAAGGGCCACGCCATAGTCGCGGTAAACGCTCAGGCAATCGGTATAGCTAAGCGAGCCGTTCTCGCCGTAAATGACATGGGCGCTGGACGCGCTGGTTGCCGCTTCCTCCGATACGAAAAGGATCGCCTCGCCAAGTGATTTTCCCGTGATCGGGAGTTCGGTGCCATCTTCCTGCATGATACCTTCAATGATTGCCGCTATCTGGCGGTGGCTAAAGACCGCCCGTCTGTCTTCCGGTGTCATCGTTCTTACCTCTGCTTGAAATCAATGGATCTATCTGCCCAGCCGAAGCGGTTTCATGACTTCGTGCGCAGCTCTGGTCGACATAGCTGCTCCGCTCGTCGGAATGCCCTAACAATGAGGGGCGGCAGGCGCGTTACCTGACCATCGCCCGATATCGCCGTGTGCGCAAACCGCAGCTGCCGGCCGACTTGGGTCACGACCGCAATAGGTCGTGATAGGGAACTAGATAGAGTCGGATCATCGACCGACAAGGTGGCTGGCGATAACTATCACCATCTAGTGACACAGTGCTCCGTCCCGGCCATCACGATTGCGTTTGGCAATCGGCATGCGTGTCACTATATCGACGCTCACCACAAAAACAGAAGCGACACGGACATGTTTCAAGCTGCGACCATTAATTCCGCCAACAAGGCCGATTTTTACGGGGAGCTCAGCCAGCAACTGAAGGGCTTGCTGCACGGTGAAAGCGATACGATCGCCAACGCCGCGAACACCTCGGCTCTCATGTTCGAAATGATGCCGGATCTGAATTGGGCTGGCTTTTACTTCCTGAAGTCGGACAGCGAGCTGGTCCTCGGGCCGTTCCAGGGTAAGGCGGCATGTGTCCGCATTGCCGTTGGCCGGGGAGTTTGCGGGTCGGCTGTGGAGAAGGGGACTTCGATCCTCGTGGAGGACGTGCATGCATTTCCCGGGCATATCGCCTGCGATGCTGCGTCCCGTTCGGAACTCGTCGTGCCGCTCCATCACAACGGCAAGATCCTCGGTGTCATCGACCTCGACAGCCCGACTGCGTCCCGCTTCGACGCTGAAGATCAGGCCGGTGTCGAGGCTATAGCGCGGATTTTCGTCGAGGCGAGCTACTGAACCCTTTCGGGCTCAGTGATATTTCTCCCGCTCGCGAACGAGGATTGCCGGAGCATTCAGCCCGGCAATCGATTGGTTGACATCCGCCGGGATATCTCCTGTCAGCTGGAGATCGAGGTAACGCGCGCAGCACACCCTCAGGAAAGACGTGAAGTTCCCGAGATCGTGGCCGGCATCGATGGATTCGTGATGCAACCTGGCAATCAGCTGCGTAACGTTCATGCGGTCTCGCCTGGCGATCTCTTCCAGTTTCGACCAGAAGAAGTTTTCCAGTCGAACGCTTGTCACCATGCCATCAATCCGCAACGATCGAGTCGTGCTCTCCCAGAGCTTCGCGTCCGCCTTGATGAACAGCTCGCACATCTCGTCTCTCCCTCCGTCTCCTCAGGCGGCGTCCGTTTGTAGCAGCGCCGATGCGTCCAGCACAGCCATGAATTGCCGTAACCAGGAGGGATGTGCCGGCCATGCCGGTGCGGTGACGAGGTTGCTGTCCGAGACCGCGTCGCTGATGGCGATATCCGCGTAAATGCCGCCGGCGAGTTCGACTTCCGGGCGGCAAGCGGGATAGGCCGAGCAGGTGCGGCCCTTGAGGACACCGGCTGCGGCAAGGAGCTGAGCGCCGTGGCAGATCGCCGCTACAGGCTTGCCGGCCTCGAAGAAGTGCCGGACGGCTTTGATGACATCAGGGTTGAGGCGCAGATACTCGGGCGCGCGACCGCCAGGGATCACGAGCGCGTCGTAATCTTCAGCGCGAATACTGGAGAAGGTTGCGTTGAGCGCGAAGTTGTGACCGCGCTTCTCGGAATAGGTCTGATCGCCTTCGAAATCATGGATAGCGGTCGCGACTGTCTCGCCGGCATTCTTGCCGGGGCACGTAGCGTGAACCGTATAGCCGCAGGCGAGCAGCGTCTGGAATGGGACCATCGTTTCATAGTCCTCGGTGAAGTCGCCGGTAATCATCAGAATCTTCGAAGCTGGCATCTGTTTCCTCCCAAAACCAACGGGAGGAGCTTAGCAAGGCAGGCGAGCGAACGGGTACTAAGGGAATACTACAGCCGAGATTCCGATGAGGCCGCGCACGCAAAAAGCAAAGGGGAAGCACCGGTCGAGCGCGTCCCCGTCTGTTCTATTGCCAGGCAGACAAAAAAAGTCGCTATTGCTTCTTCTTTTTTGCCTCGTCGTCCATCAGTTCATACCACATGGCGTTGAGGACGGCGAAGGCGGCGGCCAGAGGCAAGCCGAGGATCCATGCGAAGTACCACATCGTCTTTCTCCTTTAATAAGCGTGGCCGCTCTTGTCGTTGACCGTCCCTTCATCGACCTTGCCCCAGAGAACTTTGTAGACCCAGGAAGTGTAGGCGATGATTATCGGTAGAAAAATCAGCGACACGACAAGCATGACGAATAGCGTCGTGTGGCTCGACGAGGCATCCCACACCGTCAGGCTCGAGTTTGGCTCGAGCGAGGAGGGCAGGATGAACGGGAACATCGAGAGACCGACGGTCGAGATGATTCCGAAGATCGAGAGCTTGCTGAAAAGCAGCGTTGCGACTTCCCACTTCGCCCGCATGGCGACAAAGGCTGCCGCGGCTCCAAGGAAGCCCAGGACCGGCGCAATCATCATCCACGGATAGGTGCCGTAGTTGGCCAGCCACGAGCCGTCATGCGCTGCCGTCTTGAGGAGCGGATTCGACGGACCGGCCGGATCGATCTCGCTGGTGATACTGTAGCCGTTTACACCAAGCGCCAAAAAAACTCCGCCGAGCGCGAAGAGGGCGATCACGCCAAGCGCGGCCAGGCTGCCGTAGCTTCTTGCACGCTCCGCGACCGGACCGCTGGCTTTCAGGACCAGCCAGGCTGCACCGTGCATGACGAGCATTGCGACCGAAAGCAGGCCGCAAAGCAGCGCGTATGGGTTCAGCAACCCGAAGAACGACCCCTCGTAGAAGATGCGCATGTCAGCCGGATCGAAGCGGAAGGGTACGCCCTGCAGCACGTTGCCGACGGCTACGCCGAAGATCAGCGACGGAACGAAACCGCCGATGAACAGCGCCCAGTCCCAGTTGTTGCGCCAGCGGGCGCTCTCGCGCTTCGAGCGATATTTGAAGCCGACCGGCCTCAGGATGAGCGCGAGGAGGATCGCGAACATCGCGAGGTAAAAGCCGGAGAACGAGACCGCGTAAAGCGGCGGCCAGGCAGCGAAGATCGCGCCGCCGCCGAGGATCAGCCAGACCTGGTTTCCTTCCCAGACAGGGCCGATCGTGTTGATGGCAATACGGCGCTCCGTATCCGTCTTTGCGACGAAGGGCAACAACGTGCCGACGCCAAGGTCGAAGCCATCCGTGGCGGCAAAGCCGATCAGGATCACGCCGAGAAGCAGCCACCAGATCAAGCGGAGGACTTCGTAGTCTATGAGTTCGTGCAGGATCATGATCGTTATTCCGCGGCTGGAACGAGGGTTTCGGAGATCAGCTCGGCTTCCGGCTCATTGTCCGGCTCAGGTCCCTTTTGGATGGCTCTGATCATCAGCGTCATCTCGACGACGATCAGCACTGTATAGAGCGCGGCAAAGCCGCAGATCGTCAGCAGAACCGTTCTTGCGCCTAGGCTCGACACGGCCATTGCGGTCGGCAGCACACCTTCAATGACCCATGGCTGGCGGCCGATCTCGGCGACGACCCAGCCTGCTTCAATGGCAAGCCAGGGAAGCGGGATGGCGAAGACAGCGATCATCAGCAGCAGTGGATACTTATCCAGGTGGCGCCGTGCCGACAGCCAGAAGAAGGTCGCCGTCAGGACGATGAAGAACATGCCGAGCCCGACCATGACGCGGAACGACCAGAAGAGCGTCGGCACATGCGGAACGGTGTCGCGCGCGGCCTGGGTGATCTGCGCGTCAGTCGCCTGGCGCGGATCGTCGACATAGCGCTTCAGAAGAAGGGCATAGCCAAGCTCATGCCCCAGTTCCTCGAAGGAGGTGCGGAGTTGAGGTGCAACCGCGTCCGGCGTTGCGGCGGCACGGATCTGCATCAGCGCGTCGTAAGCCTTGATGCCGTCGCGGATACGCCCTTCAGCCTCCCGTTCCAGCTGGTCGATACCGGGTATTTCCGTCGTCAGCGAGCGTGTGCCGATCAGACCCATGACCCAGGGAATGTGAACGGCGAAATGTGTCTCGCGCGCGTCCTGATCGGGGAAGCCGAAGGCGGTGAAGGCGGCAGGCGCCGGTTCCGTCTTCCACATTGCCTCGATGGCGGCGAGCTTCATCTTCTGGTTTTCGGTTGCGAGGTAACCGCTTTCATCGCCGAGGACGACGACCGACAGTGCCGAGGCAAGGCCGAAGGAGGCGGCAACCGTCATAGAGCGCTTCGCCATTTCGAGGTGGCGGCCCTTGAGGAGGTACCAGGCCGAAACACCGAGAACGAAGATCGACGCGCAGACATAGCCGGCCGAGACGGTATGGACAAACTTCGCCTGGGCGACGGGGTTGAAGACCACGTCGAAGAAGCTGGTGATTTCCATGCGCATTGTCTGCGGATTGAGCGCCGAGCCGACCGGGTTCTGCATCCAGCCGTTGGCGACGAGAATCCATAGCGCCGAGAAATTGGAACCGAGTGCCACACACCATGTCGCCATTAGGTGACCGACCCTCGACAGCTTGTCCCATCCGAAGAAAAACAGGCCAACGAAGGTTGCCTCAAGGAAGAAGGCCATCAGCCCCTCGATTGCGAGCGGGGCACCAAAGATATCGCCGACATAGTAGCTGTAATAGCTCCAGTTCATGCCAAACTGGAATTCCATGACGATGCCGGTGGCGACACCGATCGCGAAGTTGATGCCGAAGAGTATGCCCCAGAACTTCGTCATCTGTCGCCAGATGTGGCGGCCCGTCATGACGTAGACGGTCTCCATGATGGCGAGCAGCACGGAGAGTCCGAGCGTCAAGGGTACGAATAAAAAGTGGTAAAGCGCGGTCAGCGCGAATTGGAAGCGCGATAGCGCGACGATGTCTAGTTCCATTGTTTTTCTCCCACGGCCCCATGGGGTATGAAGAGTTTCCGCCAAACCGGATTGCCTGGCGGCCATGTCGTGTGACTCAGTCCGGTCTCAGCCGGTTCAAAGCCTTTTCGAACGCCGTCTCTCCACGGCGTGAAACTTCTGTGATGCGACCATCCTCCATGACCGCGATGGCATCGGCTATCGCGGCTTCGCGACGGATATGTGTGGCGATGACGAGCGAGCGTCCGTTCGCCTTCTCCACCAGACGGCGGATGACGTCGCGCGCGGTGGCGCCATCGAGACCTTCCGTCGGCTCATCCAGCAGCCAGAGCGGCGTGTCGCGCAGGAAGAGGCGGGCGAGGGCAAGGCGGCGCGACTGACCACCCGAGAGCCCCATGCCGCCTTCGCCAAGCGGCGTGTCGAGGCCGCGCGGCAAAGCTGCGACATCCTGCAAGAGGCCCGCCGCGGCGAGCGCCTCGCGCAGGGCGGTGTCTGGTGCATCGGGGCTTGCAAGCAGGAGATTGCCGCGAAGGCTATCTTGGAAAAGCTCCGTTCGCTGCGTCAGCAGGGTGGCGTCGAGGCACTCGACGCTTCCTTGGCTGGCGCGCATTTCGGCTGCGAGGAGGGAAAGAAGTGTTGATTTTCCGGCGCCGCTGGTGCCAACTAGGGCGAGCTTCTCCCCCAATTGCAGATCGAGATCGATATTGTGAAGCACGGGTGTTTCCGTGTCGTGTCCCG
Source organism: Rhizobium sp. 42MFCr.1 (assembly GCF_000377185.1). Classification (NCBI taxonomy): domain Bacteria; kingdom Pseudomonadati; phylum Pseudomonadota; class Alphaproteobacteria; order Hyphomicrobiales; family Rhizobiaceae; genus Rhizobium; species Rhizobium sp. 42MFCr.1. The sequence goes on along the minus strand of NZ_KB897828.1, from coordinate 60,671 downwards.
CGCTGACGCGGCTCAGGCGAAGCGCAAAGCCGGGAAGTGGCGCGGCGCTGTGGTGTAGTTCTTCATCATCTGCCGACAGGCGGGGCGCGATGCGGCGGGCAGCCATAAGCGTACGGCCAAGTTCCATCGCCCCACGGCGCAAGGCACCAAAGGGCTCGACAGCGGCGAAGGCGATCAGGATTCCAAGCACGGCGACTGGTGGGCTGACTGCGCCCCCATGGGCCAATGCCGCGACTGCCAGCAGCGCACCGGTCAGCAACGCAGTGGCGGTGAAACCGAGGCCGATTGTGATGCCGGCTTCGATGCGGTTTAGGCGGTCGTCGGCGGCCGCGGCGTAGTGGTCGGCATCGGCAATCGCCGTACGCTGCGCGTCGAGGCGTCCGGCCATCAGCAAGTCGGTCTGCCCGGCAACGAGATCGATGGTGCGGGCGCGAATGGCTTCGATGCCGTGGGTGCGTCGACGGACGTGCTTCGTTGCCCGGCGTCCAGCAAACAGCGGAATGCCGAGACCTGCGACGAGCAAGACACTGCCGGCAGCCAGTCCAAAAAGCCGATCCATGAGACCAAGCGCGACGCTTGTTGCAAACGCTGCGACAATAGCGACGCCCGCGGGTACCAGCACGCGTAGGTAAAGGGAATCGAGTGCATCAATGTCGCCCGTCAGGCGGAAGAGCAGGCGGGCCGGTCGGCGTGCGAGCTCGCGTGCGGCACCGGGCGCGGCCCATCCACGGAACAGCCGTTCGCGCAGAGCTGCGAGGACGCTCAGCGTTGCGTCATGAGTGGCCAGCCGTTCGCCGTAGCGTGAGGCGGTTCGGCCGAGTGCAAGCAGGCGAATGCCGGCCGATGGCATGAAGATGTCGAAGGCGGCAATCGTTGCGGCCGAAAGTCCGGCGATGCCGGTTGCGGTGATGAACCAGCCGGAGAGGCCGAGCAGGGCAATCCCCGCGGAAACGGTGGTCGCGGAAAGTGCGGCCCCAAGAAGCAGACCGCGGCGGCGTGCGGTCAGGAAAAGCCTAACGATCGGCTTGAGGCTGGAAAGCGATGTGCTCACTCGGCGGCCTCCCGTGCAATTTCGCGATCAAGGACGACCGTCCGGCCCATGCGTGCGGCAAGCTGTGGGTCATGGGTTGCGACGACAAGGGTGCGGCCCTTGGCCAGAGCGAGCAGGCTCTCGGTGATGTCGCGTGCGGTTTCGGCGTCGAGATGGGCGGTCGGCTCGTCCGCAAGTACGATGCAGCCCTCCGCATTACAGGCGGCGCGGGCGATGGCGATGCGCAGGGCTTCGCCGCCGGACACTCCCGTGCCTCCATCGCCAAGCGGACCGCGAGCGTGGCTGCGGGCGAAGCGGCCGAGCTTTGCGAGATCAAGGGCTCTTGCCACGGCCTGCATGGAGACGCCGGGCCGGCCGAGCGAAATGTTACCGGCGACCGTGCCGGCAAAAATATGCGGCTTCTGGCCGACCCAGGAGATCTTGGCCTGAAGGGCGGGGCTGGCTGGTTGTCCGTCGAGGGTGACGCCGCCGGTCTCACAGGCGGCGTGGCCGGCGATCAGTGCGAGCAGGGTCGATTTGCCGGAGCCGCTGGCGCCGAGCAAAGCAACATGCTCGCCGGGGCGAATGCTCAAATTGAAGGTATCGATGGCGGCGTTGCTGCCCTCGCTGTAGCGGAAGCCGATATTCTCCAGGCGGATGGCACCAGCTGCAGTTTGGGGTGCGGATTTATCGCTTACGATGGGCAGTTGGAGTCCATCCGCACTCAGCGCTTCGATCGCCTTGGTCGCCGCTTCGCCGGCGGCACGGTCATGCCAGACAGCCGAGAGCTCGCGCAGCGGCTCGAAGAAGGCGGGTGCAAGCAGCAACACGAAGAGACCGCTCGTCAGGTCGAAACCACTGGCCCAGGCACCGAAACGGATCTCGCCGAGCAGGGAGAAGCCGACATAGACGGCGACCAGCGCGACGCCCAGCGCAGCGAAAAGCTCGAGAACCGCCGACGACAGGAAGGCGATTTTCAGAACGGCCATGGTGCGGGCCTTCAGCGAGTCTGCATCGGCTCTGAGCCTCGTCGCGGTGGCATCGACGGCACGAAGCGAACGGATCGTGGCCATGCCACGCAGGCGATCGAGGAGGAAACCGTTAAGGCCGCCAGTCGCCGCCAACTGCTTCTCACTCGCCGCCTGCGCACGCCAGCCGATCAATGCCATGAAGATCGGGATCAGCGGCATGGCAAAAAGGAGAATGAGAGCTGCAATCCAGGAAATGGGGAACACGCAGGCAAGGATGACAAGCGGCACTGCACTCGCCTTGAAGCGGGCGGGTTGGAAGCGCGAGAGATAGGGAACGATCATATCGGCTTGCTCGCCGATGATGCTTGCGGCTTCGCCGGAGCTAGGTCTTTTGCTGTCGATCGGCGAGCGTCGGGCGAGGGCTGCGACGGCCAGTTCACGCCGCATCGACAATTCGGCGCGCGCTGCGCGAAATGCCATACGGCCACCGGTGGCCTCGAGGCAGCTTTTTACTATCCCGAGCAGTGCAATATAGATGGCGAGCCACAAGACGTCGTTGAAGCCGCCACCGTTCGCGATGCGGCCGACTGCCGTTGCGAGAAGCGCTGCCTGCGGGATCCAGATGAGCGATGCCAGGGTCTGGACAGCCGCTGCCTTGCGTAGCCCACCATGTCTGGGCACAGGTTTCGACGGCTTGCCGAAAGCCTGCTTTCCGTTTGCGTCTAAGCAAGCACTTGCCATAGCGCTAACTCTTGTTCGCAGGATTGGGCCGGCGGCCGCGGCCGAGCGAAACGACTCGGTCCTTGGCCTCTAGCAGCTTCGTCACTTTCGCACCTAAGGAGAGTAACGTTGCAAGCCGCTCTGTTTCAAGTTGTTTTACGTCTTCGTACCAATGCGTTAGCTGCTCGATCAGGGCGTGCATCTCGCTCATGCGCTCTTGGGCATGGCGCTCGGCATCGCTTGCCGGGCGCTGCATCAGGATTTCCCGCAGCACCGAGAGCGTCGGATCGACCTCGCGTTTCTTGCGCTCTTCCGCCAGCGTTCGCAGGATCTGCCAAACGTCGTCCGGGGTGGTGAAGAAGTCGCGCCGGTCATCCGGCTTGTGTTTCAGCAGGACGAGGTTCCAAGTCTGCAGTTCGCGCAGGCTCATCGAGACGTTCGAGCGCGAAATGCTGAGGGCATCGGCAATTTCCTCGGCACAGAGCGGTGAAGGCGACACGTAGAGCAGGGCGTAGATCTGGCCGACCGTGCGGTTGATGCCCCACCGGGAGCCCATTTCACCGAAATGCAGAACAAAGGATTGAACCAGTGGTGGGAGATTCATATCGGTCTCCGTAATGTCTGTAATTTCAGAAATTTCTGAAATCACTATAATCCGGTCGGCTGTCTGGGCAATCGGCAAGTGAGGCCTGCGGCAATTTGGTGCCTCGATAGGGGTCAGGAAGCAGAAGCCGGCCGATCGCTGGGGAACGGCGTAGCGCGCCGCTGCATCGTGACACTTTGACCACGATCAAGAAATTGCTGTTCTCTCGCCATGGCCGTGGTCTATGCTTTTGCGCGGAGCTGATTTTGATGCGCAAAGACATACATAATTCAAACATCCCAGTGCGTTGCATGAGCTGTGAGATCCGCCACAAGGGCGTGTGCGGTGCGCTCAGCGCTGAGGAGCTGCTGATGCTTTCCGCGCATACACGCCTGGTCAATTATCAATCCGGCGACGAGCTCGCTGGCGAGAAGATGCCGGCCGAATCCTATGCCACCGTGATCCGCGGCGTCGTGAAGCTTACTAAGAGGCTGGAAGACGGACGACAGCAGATCGTCGGCCTGCAGTTCGCTCCTGACCTTCTCGGCAGGCTCAATGCGAATGAGAATGCCGTGTCGGTGGAGGCTGCCTCCGACGTCAACCTCTGTCGCATTCCGAAGGCCGCGCTGGAGCGCATGGTCAAGAGTAATCCCGCACTGGCCGAGCGGCTGATGGCGCAGGCGCTGCGTGAGCTGGACGAAGCGCGGGACTGGATGGTAACGCTCGGACGCAAGACGGCCGCCGAGAAGGTTGCTAGTTTCCTGTTGCTGATCGCCACCCATCTCGATCCCGAAACTGTCGGCGAAAAGCGCCGGTTCGAGCTGCCTTTGTCGCGGGCCGACATTGCCGACTTCCTGGGGCTGACCGTCGAAACGGTTTCCCGCCAGCTGTCGAAGCTGAGAACCGACGGCGTGATCTCGATCGTCGCCAACAGGCATATCGAGGTGCCGAAGCTGTCAAAGCTCAAGGCCTGTTGCGGCTCCTGACGATCCCTGTGCGGCATTCTTGAATGCAGGTTGCCGAGCAAGCCCATTCCGTGCAGGAGTGATGGTTCACCTCGTTCGAGAAGAGATCTGCATGTCTGCCTTGGCCAATCCGCTTGTTTCCCGCCTGTCTCCGCCACCCATTCCCTCGGTTCTCGCCTGGGCTCGCGAATACAAGGGCGGCAAAGGTCCACTGGTCGATCTCTCGCAGGCGGTGCCCGGCTATCCAGCCCATCCCGAAATGTTGCGGCTGCTCGGCGAAGCGGCATCTTCGACGAAGACGACGGGCTATGGGCCGATCGAGGGCGAGGGCGTGCTGAGAGACGCCTATGCCCGGCATATGTCTGACGTCTATGGGGCGTCCGTTGCTGCCGCCAATATCCATATCACTGCGGGCTGCAACCAGGCCTTCATGTCGGTGGCCATCGCGCTCGCCGGTTCCGGCGATACCGTGGCGCTGACCAACCCGTTCTATTTCAATCAGGAGACGACGCTGTCGATGCTCGGCATCAAGCGCGTTCTCGTCGACTGCAATACGGAAAATGGCTTCCTGCCTGAGGTGCAGTCGGCCGAAAAGGCGCTCGCGGCCGGCGCCAAGGTCTTGGCGGTGGTCACGCCGAACAATCCGACGGGCGCTGTCTATCCGCCTGAATTGCTGCTGGAACTGTTTAACCTCTGCCGCAAGCATGGGGCGTGGCTGATCGTCGACGAAACCTATCGCGACTTCCTTCCTGAAGGCTATGGCGCCCCGCATCCGTTGCTTGGCATCCCCGGCTGGGAAGACACGCTGATCCTGCTCTACAGCTTCTCGAAGTCCTTCTGCATTCCCGGCCATCGTCTCGGAGCGATCACCGCCGGCGTTAACGTCGTTGCCGAGATTACCAAGGTCATGGACAACATGCAGATCTGCGCGCCGCGCGCTGCGCAGGTTGCCGTTGCCGAGGCAATGCCGATCCTTGCGGACTGGCGGGCGGGAAATCGCCTGGAGATTGCGCGCCGCGCGGATGCGTTGCGGGCCGTCATGTCCGGATTGCCTGGCTGGGAGATCGGTGCGCTTGGCGCCTATTTCGCGTTCATCCGCCACCCGTTCGCGGAGCTCAGCTCAGCCGCTGTCGCAGAGCGTCTGGCGAAGGAGGCCGGTGTTGTTTGCCTACCTGGGAGCTATTTCGGGGAGGGGCAGGAGCACTATCTCCGCCTGGCTTTCGCCAATGCCGATGCGGCTTCGATCGGTTTGCTCGCGGATCGTCTTCGGTAGTTTTGAAATGATGAAGGCCCGCGCTAGCGGGCCTGCATTGTTCAACTCCTGTAGCGTATCGAAGCGGATGTCCCATCCGTCGTCACCCCGGCCCATGAGCCAGGGTCCAGCGCGCGCAAGTCCTTGCGCGCGAAAGATCTTTTCGCACCGCGGACGCCGTGCGGCTGGATGCCGGCTCAAGGCCGGCATGACGGAGACAGTCGTATGAATGTCCGCATCAAGGTGCCTGGCTTTTTCGCAGGTGCCTTTGTCAGACCACGACGGTCAGCGGCGGTATCCGCTTGTCTGCCGGGCTATCCTGCTCGGAGGCCTCCAGCAGATTGAGCTCCCGCCGCTCCTTCTCCGACACGATCGCAAGGTCGAGGACCTTCTGCAGATTGGCGGCGTGGCGGAAGGTCGGGTCGTCCTGCTTTCCGGTTCTGACGGCTTCCGCAAAGCGCTGATAGTTGGTCAGAACAGCCGGGACCTCGATGTCGCGCCAGGTGGCGGTCTCGATATCCTCGCCGAAGCAGCCGCGCAGTTCGGAACCGTCAGGGCGATGGATGACCTCAAGGCTGCCCTTTTCGCCATAGACGCGAAGTTTCAGCTCATTGAGATGGCCGGTTGCCCAGCGGGTCGCATGGATGACGCCGAGTGCACCATTGGTGAAATCGACCGACATGGTGAAGCTGTCGTTGGCATCCAGCAGGTACTCGCCGATCTGGCCGCCCGGTGCCTTGTTAAAGGTCTTAAGGCGGGCAAAGACGTGGTCGATATCGGTCGCCGCGCCATAGGCGGCGAAGTCGAGGATGTGGATGCCGACGTCGCCGAGCACGCCGTTCGAGCCGTGACCGGTCGACAGGCGCCACAGCCAGCGCGATTCCGTGCGCCAGTCGCCCCAGGCGCGCGAGACCAGCCAGCTTTGCAGGTAGGAGGCCTCGACGTGCCTGATGGTGCCGAGTTCTCCCGCCAATACCATTTCGCGGGCCCGCTGCAGCGGAGCGACGTTGCGATAGGTGAGGTTGACCATGTTGATGACGCCGGCAGCCTCTGCCGCTTCCGTCATCTCCAAGGCGTGGTCGTAATGCTCGGCCAGCGGCTTTTCGCAGAAGACGTGCTTGCCGGCTGATATCAGCGCCAGGCTCGTCGCGTGGTGGATGCGATCAGGCGTGACGTTGGTGGCCGCGTCGAATTCACCCCATGCGATCGCTTCCTCGAGCGTCTGGAAGCGCTTCTCGATGTGGAAGTGATCGGCAAATTCGGTGAGGCGCGCCGGGTCGGTATCGACGGCGCCGACAACTTCCACGCCGTCGATGGCGAGGAAGTTGGCAACCTGGTTTCTGGCCATCGAGCCGGTGCCAAGAACGAGTAGTCGCATATGTGTGCTCCTCAGCGGTAACCGGCTTCGCCGGCCTGATGCAGTCGCGGGCCGCGTTCGACGATCGGCTCGAGAGCCTTTTCGACCGGAACATTCGGGGCATCGGTGATGCTCTTCAGATCGCCCTGTGGGTTATAAGCCCATTTCACGCCGTTGATGAGTACCTTCTGAACGTTGGCATCATGATAGGTCGGATAGGTTTCGTGGCCAGGGCGGAAGTAGAAAATGTTACCGGCGCCACGACGCCAGGTAAGTCCTGAACGGAAGACTTCGCCGCCCTGGAACCAGGAGATGAAGACGGTTTCCAGCGGCTCCGGCACGGAGAACTGCTCGCCGTACATTTCCTCGTTCTCGAGAACGAAGTTTTCGTCGATGCCGGCTGCGATCGGGTGGCGCGGGTTGATCGTCCACAGACGCTCGCGCTCGCCGGCTTCGCGCCACTTCAGCGCGCAGGGGGTGCCCATCAGACGCTTGAAGATCTTCGAGAAGTGGCCGGAGTGCAGGACGAGAAGGCCCATGCCTTCCCAGACGCGCTTGGCGACGCGCTCGACGACAACGTCGGAGACCGCGCCGTGATCCTTGTGGCCCCACCAGGTGAGGACATCGGTTTCGGCAAGGCGGGCTTCCGTCAGGCCGTGCTCGGGCTCCTGCAGCGTGGCCGTCGTCGCCTGGATCGCCGGATCGGTATTCAGCGCGTTGGCGATGGTGGTGTGCATGCCTTCGGGATAGATGCCCCGAACGATGGCATTGGTGGTCTCGTGGATGTTTTCACCCCAGACAATGGTGCGAATAGGCAAGGTCTTGCTCCTTCATGCAGATGGTGGATCGACCTCGATGGGAGGCGAGGCGGATCCTGTGGTTTTGGGTAGATGTCAGGCCGCGCCTTTAAGGAACACCCTCTCGAGCGCGCGTCCGGATTGGTCGAAGCGATGAACACGGTCAGCCATCGGGGAAACCCCGAGTTTCTGGCCGGGCTGGTGGCCGGAGACACCCGTTTCCCTCACGACAAGCGGCTCTGATGTGCTGATGTCGAGATAAACGAAGCTGTCGGAGCCGAGAATTTCGGAATGAATGACGGTGCCGCGCCAGGCGGCGTCCTGCTGAACGATCTCCATATGCTCGGCGCGAACGCCGATGGTGTGGGCATTGTAGGGTGCCGAGAACTCACCGGTCAGGAAGTTCATCTTCGGCGAACCGATGAAGCCGGCGACGAAAACAGAATTCGGCGTTTCGTAGAGTTCGAGTGGCGTGCCGACTTGTTCGACGACGCCGTCCCGCAGAACGCAGATGCGGTCGGCGAGCGTCATCGCCTCGACCTGGTCGTGGGTGACGTAGATCATCGTCGTGCCGTGCATGCTGCGGTGAAGCTTGGCGATCTCCAAACGCGTCGCGACGCGGAGGGCTGCGTCGAGGTTCGACAGCGGCTCGTCGAACAGGAACACCTTGGGATCGCGGACGATGGCGCGACCGATCGCGACACGCTGTCGCTGGCCGCCCGACAGTTGGCGTGGCAGACGCTCCAGGTAGGGCGACAGCTGCAGCATGCCGGCTGCTTGTTCGACACGAGCCTTGCACTCTTCCTTCGTGCGTCCCGAGAGCTTCATTCCGAAGGCCATGTTTTCGAACACGGTCATGTGCGGATAGAGCGCATAGGATTGGAAGACCATGGCGATGCCGCGCTTCGACGGCGCGTAGCGGTTGACCGCCTCGCCATCGAAGGAAAGCGTGCCCGAGGTGATGTCCTCCAGCCCGGAGATCAACCGCAGCAGTGTGGACTTACCGCAGCCGGACGGGCCGACGAAGACCATGAACTCGCCCTTGCGGATGTCGAGCGAGACGCCCCTGATGACTTCAAGCGCACCGAAGCTCTTGCGGATATTGTCGAGTCGAATCTGTGCCATATCGTGCTTTCTTCAACCTTTGACGCCGCCGGCGGTCAGGCCGGAAATGATGCGCCGCTGGAATATCAGGACTAGGACAACGACAGGGACCGTAACAATGACGGATGCTGCCATGATGTTGCCCCACGGGATTTCGAACTGGCTGCCGCCCGAAAGCAGGGCAATGGCGACCGGCACCGTTCGTTGAGCGTCCGATGAGGTGAATGTTAGGGCGAAGAGGAATTCGTTCCAGGCTGTAATGAAGGCAAGCAGACCGGTCGTGACTAGAGCCGGCCACATCAGCGGCATGAAAACCTGGGTGATGATGACCCACGGTGAGGCGCCGTCGACGATCGCCGCTTCCTCGATTTCGATCGGCAGATCGCGCATGAAGGTGGTCAGAACCCAGACCGTGAAGGGCAGGGTGAAGATCATATAGGAGAAGATCAGCGCGAAGGGCGTGTTGAAGATGCCGATCCAACGGATCAGCTCGAACAGGCCAGCGAGCACGGCGATCTGCGGGAACATCGAGACCGACAGGATCGTCAGCATCAGCAACGCGCGGCCGCGGAAATTGACGCGGGCAAGCGCATAGGATGCTGTGACGGCCAGCAGCAGCGAGGCTGCGACAACGAGGATGGCGACGAGCAGCGAGTTTCCGAGGCTGCGGATGAAGCTGCCGGTGGTCAGCACCGACGTGTAGTTGGTGAGCGAGATCGAGGTCGGCCAGTAGTTGACCTCGAAAAGGGCAGTGCCGGCTTTGAAGCTCGTCAGGATCGCATAGTAGAACGGGAAAACCGCGATTATGACGATGACGGTGACGAGCAGATAGAAGAGCGTGTTCTTGGTCAGGGTCAGCAGCATCAGCGGTCGCTCCCACCGAGTTTGACGCGACCGAGCCACATGTAGAGCACGGTGATCGTCGCGATGATAAGGAAGAGCACGGTCGACGCCGTCGCCCCATAGGCGAACTTGTCGAAGTCGAAGAGGTTTTCGCGCGCCATGACGGACATGGTCTTGGTCTGAGCATTGTTCGGCGTCAGCACATAGATCAGGTCGAAGATGCGCAGAGCGTCGAGCATGCGAAAGATCACGGCGACCATGATGGCCGGGCGGACCAGCGGCAGGGTCAGGCGCCAGAATACCTTGATCGGATTGATGCCGTCGATCTTTGCCGCCTCGTAAATATCGGCAGGTACCATCTGCAGACCGGCGAGGATGAGAAGCGCCATGAAAGGCGTCGTCTTCCAGATGTCGACGATCAGCACCGCGATCATTGCCGTCTCGGGATTGGCGGTCCAGGCGATCTTCTGGCTGATCAGGCCCATGCCGAGCAGGATGTCGTTGAGGATGCCGAACTGGTCGTTGAGCATCCAGGCCCACATCTTGGCGGAAACGATTGTCGGGATTGCCCAGGGAATGAGGATGGCGGCCCGGACGATGCCACGGCCAGGGAAATTCGCGTTCAGTACCAGGGCGACGATGAGGCCGAGGATGGTTTCGATGGTCACCGACAGGAACGCGAATTTCATCGTGTTCCAGACCGCCTTCCACCAATTCGGGTCGGCGAGCAGGCCGCTATAGACCGTGCGCCCGCTCTTCAGCGTGATCCAGGAGAGGTAGTTCTTGAAGCCGACGAACTCGGCGCCGCTGAGGTTGGTGAGCGATGCGTTCGTGAAGCTGAAATAGATCGTCCTGAAAAGGGGCCATCCGGCGACGACGGCAAGAATGAACAGGGTGGGGGCCAGGAATATCCAGGCGGAACGGATGCGCTCGGCGCGCAAGTCCGACGAGGTATTGACGGCGCGCGCTCGCGATCCGACGCTTTGGGAAACTGCGGCTTCAGTCATGTGGTACCCGCTTCTTGAGGCGATTGACGGTGGCGTCTCAGGGAAGGGCAGCGGCGGGACGTCCGCCGCTGCCGATGCCTTCGATTACCAGTTCTCGCCCTTCAGCGATGTCAGGTCGGCCTCGAGAAGCTCGAGGTTTTCTGCGGACGTGCCGTTGCCCGAAAGCGAGTTGTGAACGGCGGTCCAGAACTTCGAGGAGACTTCGTTGTACTTGACCTTGGCGGATGCCGACGGACGCGGAACGGCGTTCTGGAAGATTGGTTTCCAGTTCGGCATGAACGGCTGTGCCGTGGCGATGTCCTTGTCGTCATAGAGCGCCGACAGCGTCGGCAGGTTGGAGAGCTCGATCGCCCGCTGTTTCTGGCTCTCCTTGGAGGTCAGGAACTTGGCGAGCGCGATCGCGGCGTCCTGGTTCTCAGAGTATTTGGAGACTGCGAGATTCCAGCCGCCGAGCGTCGATGACGGCGAGTCGCCTTGCTTGGCAACCGGAAGCGTCGTTACATCGAACTTGCCCTTGACGGCACTGTCTGCGCCATTGCCGAGGGAATAGGCATATGGCCAGTTGCGCATGAAGACGGCATTGCCGGTCTGCCAGACGCCGCGGGACTCTTCTTCCTGATAGGCGAGGACGCCGCCGGGCGAGATCGTCCCGATCCATCCCTTGGCGCGGTCAAGCGCTGCCGCGGCATTCTCGTTGTTAATGGAGATCGTGCCGTCCGGTTCGATGATCTGGCCACCGCCCGACGACTTCACCCATTCGAGCGCGTTGCAGGTCAGGCCTTCGTAGGCATTGCCCTGGAAAACATAACCCCAGAGGTCTTTCTGGCCGGCGGCGCGTTCCTTTTCCTGGATTTCCTTGGCGGTTGCCGCCATTTCGTCCCAGGTCTTCGGCGGCTGCTTGCCGTACTTGTCGAGCAGGTCCTTGCGGTAGTAGAGCGCCGGCGCGTCGGTGTAGAGCGGTAGCGCCACGAGGCGACCGTTCACGGTCTGCGAAGCGATGATTGACGGGAAGAAGTCGCCGACGACATCCTTGGCGGCATCCTTCAGGTCGACGAACTGATCCGCCAGCTGCGGCGCCCAGATGACGTCGGTCTGATAGATGTCGACGTCCTTGTTGCCGGCGGCGAGCCACAGGCGGTACTGCGAGAACTGCTCGGTCGAGGAGGACGGCATGGTCACGATGCTGACCTTGTTGCCGGTCTCCTTCTCGAAGGCGTCGAGCTGCTTGCGGAGGAGCTCCAGGTTCTTGCCTGTGGAGCTGGCGGAAATGCTGATATTTGCGGCGAAGGACGGTTGTGCGACGCCAATCAACGCGGCCGCGACGGCGACCGCTGTGAAACGAAACTTCATATCTTCCTCCCAAAAGAACCAAACATTGGAAAAATTGAAAACGGTTTGGCTGGAAAAAGTTGTCAGAAGGTCGATATTGAGTCAAGCGGGCACTCGTGCCAAAGTCGCACAACCGCGATCACATATTGATAACAAAGCAAAATCATAGAGATGCTGCTCAATTTGGTTGTGGGTAAAGGTCGAAATACCTCTTCGGGGAATATCCAAAATTGAAAACGGTTTGGTTGCTTGTAAGCTGCTATGCTTAGTCCATAAGCAAGACCAGCACTTGGCGGCGATCAGCCAGATGGACCAGCACGAAAGACGCAATGTTGAATGAAGCTTAAAGAGTTCGCGAAACAGGTCGGATTGTCTCCAACGACAGTCAGTCGTGCGCTGAGTGGTTATCCTGAGGTGAGCGAGACCACGCGTGCACGCGTTGCGGAAGCCGCCGTCAGACTGGGCTACAGCCCGAACGTCAACGCGGTGCGGCTGAAGACGGGTCGGGCGGGCGCGATCGGCGTGGTGATGGGGCGTGCCGGCGAGTTCCACTTCGCCGAATTCATGGCCGGCATGGCGGAGCGGCTGGTGGCGGAAGAAACCGACATTCTCGTCATCCCGATGGCGGATCCGAACCAGGAAGACGAGATGCAGCTTTACCGCCGACTTGTGGAGAGCCGGCGCGTCGACGCGATCATCGTGCATTCGCCGAAACCGAATGACGAGCGCATCGCGCTGCTCCACGAGCTCGGCATGCCCTTCCTCGTGCATGGCCGGTCGGCCATTGACGTGCCGCACGCCTGGCTTGATATCGATAACGAAGCTGCGATCATGCGCGCGACCTCGCACCTGATCGATCTCGGCCATCGGCGAATTGCGATGATAAACGGTCGGCCGGGCGCGACCTATGCCCTTCACCGGGACAGCGGCTTCCGCAAGGCTCTTCAAAGCCATGGCATCGAGCCCGATCCGCAGCTGATGGCGAGCGGGAATTTCACCGACGAGCTTGGCTTCCGCTTCGCTCGATCTTTCCTCGAACAACCCAACCCGCCAACTGCCTTCGTCGCCGGATCCATGATGACGGCGCTCGGCGTCTATCGGGCGGCCCGCTCGCTCGGGCTGCAGATCGGCCGGGACGTTTCGGTCATCGCTCACGACGACGTCTTTCCGTATCTGACGGCGGACAACATGGTGCCGTCGCTTTCGGCAACGCGGTCTTCGATGCGCGCGGCAGGAACGCGATGCGCCGATCTTGTCCTGCAATTGCTGTCAGGACGGTCTCCGCTGGAGATCCACGAATTGTGGCCCGTCGAACTGATCCTGCGCGAGTCGACGGGGCCGGCCAGGCAGTCTACGTCCTGACGTCATAACTACGGATGCCGCTTCCCCCGGGACGGTTGCTGGTAGAATATCGCGCGTTTTTCCAAAACGATGGAAAGATGATTTCCGCCTCAGCGGAATTTCGGTGCCTAGTTGATTGAGCGGACGGCGCCAAAATCGCATATTGACGGCAGTTGCTCACGCATGTCGACCATCCTCCCGGTCGATGGGCAACTGTTCCCTCTGGAGGTTTTGACCTTCGAACTCCCAGCCACCGTGAATAGCGGTGGCTTTTTTTTGCCTATCGCGCCGTCGACGTGCCTCGGAACATTCGGTTGCGGCCGCTCGTTTCCTCCGGAAGAAGAGTTGAAGGAGAGCGTCATGCAGGTCGTCGGCACGCAGGTCATTCCCGAGAAGGGTGGCAAACTCGGTTTCACAATTGAATTCGTGGGCGATGGAGGGGAGATCGTTTCCGTCCAATTGCGCAATGACGAGAAGCAAACCCTCAACTCAAGGAACGCGGTTGAACGAGCCCAGGCTGTCATGGCGGAGATGGCTACGGCCGACACGGAAGAGGCCAGCGTCGGCCGATTGAAGGCACGGCCGAGCGCTCGTGCCGCCGGCGATCAGACCGCAATGGAAGAACAGCTGGACGAGGGATTGGAAGGCACATTTCCAGCCAGCGACCCAGTCTCGGCAACTGGTTCCAGCATTCCGACCAGATCGGCAAAACACTGAGGACAGCGCCTGAAGGGCGTCGGCGGTTCCGCTTTGGCCCGATCAGGTTGCAAACGAGGAAAAAATCTGGCGCTCGCGGCGGTGCGCCGGAACTTTTTCGCTTCCAATCCATTGAATCCCTTCGTTGCCGAAGCAGGCGGGTGATCAGGTGCCTCAGATCCGGAAAATTGATCGCAAGAGCAAGCAGGTGGATGCCCGGGATAGGCTGATCATCGCGCTTTATGCTCAGCTCAAGGCCGAGCGTCAGACTCGCGAGACGCTGGAATGGGTTATTCGGAATGGGGGACTCTCGGACGAAGTCCTGGAGGCGATCGCGTCCGATCCGGTTCCAGTCGTCACCAGCGACGACATCGCCTCCGTCGAGAAGATCATAGCCATTGACCAGCGACGCAAACGCAAACTGCAAAACGACAACTGAGGGGGAATGTCATGGCAGCGCGGGCAAGCTGGAAAGGCCATCTCAAGGTCGGAGACCTTGTCTGCAGCGTAGGATTATATACGGCGGTTTCGACCTCGGACCGCATCTCGTTCAATATCATCAACCGGAAGACCGGCCATCGGGTGGAACGGCAGTTCGTCGATAGCGAGACGGGCAAGGCGGTTGAGCGGGATGACCAGGTCAAGGGATACCAGCTGGACAATGGCGAATACATCGTCATCGAGGGCGAGGAGATGGCTGGCGTCATGCCGGAAAGCGACAAGGTCCTCAACGTCCAGAATTTCGTACCCTACAGCGAGATCAACAAGCTCTATTTCGACAAGCCCTACTACCTGGCGCCCGTCAGCGAGGATGATGAGGAGGCGCTCGGTCTGATCGCCCGCGCCATGCGCGATCAGAAGGTCGCCGCGATCGCGGAAGCAGTGCTCTTCCGCCGCAACCGTACCGTCCTGATCCGGCCGCAGGACGACTATATCATCGCAACGACGCTGAGCTTCGATTACGAGGTGCGCAAGCCGGAGACGGTCTTCAAGGACATTCCGGAGATGAAATTCGACAAGGAAATGCTCGAACTGGCCGGGCACATCATCGGCACAAAGAAAGGCACCTTCGTTCCACAGGAATACGAGGATCGATACGAGATGGCGCTCTCGGAGCTGGTCAAGGCGAAGATCGAGGGCAGGGAGCTACCGAAGGCCAAGCCGAAGCCGCAGGGCAAGGTCATCGATCTCATGGACGCTCTGCGCCAGAGCGCCAAGCTGAGCGCCAAGCCGCGAGCCGGAAAGGCAGCGCGGGCAGATAGCGGACAGACGAAGGCGAGCTGACGATGGCTCTGCAGGCCTATCAAGCCAAACGCAATTTCAAGGTAACACCGGAGCCGCGCGGGAGCAGGCGTGTCGGCAAGCCTCCAGCGCAGGCTGCGCTCCGTTTTGTCATTCAGAAGCACGACGCGTCGAGGCTCCACTATGACTTCCGGCTCGAGCTCGACGGCGTGCTGAAAAGCTGGGCCGTTACGCGCGGTCCAAGCCTCAACCCCGATGAAAAGCGCCTTGCCGTCCATGTCGAGGACCACCCGCTTGATTATAGCGACTTCGAAGGCATCATCCCGAAAGGCCAGTACGGAGGCGGCACGGTGCTGGTTTGGGATCGCGGCACATGGACGCCAAATGGCGATCCGCACAGGGGCTATAAGAAGGGCCATCTCGAATTCGACCTTGACGGCGAGAAACTGAGCGGCCGCTGGCATCTGGTCCGCATGCATGGCAAGCCGGGTGAACGCCAGGAAAACTGGTTGCTGATCAAGGCTGAGGATGCCGAGGCCAGCCACAAGGGCGACATTCTCAAGCAGCGACCTGAATCGGTGAAAACGGGCCGCAAGATCGAGGAGGTGGCGAAGCACCCTGACGCCACCTGGAACTCCCATCCCAAGGGAGCGTTAAAGTCCGCCTCTTCAAAGCCCGCAGCGAATCAAGCAAGACCGAAACGTCAGGTGTGGCCGAAGGGGGCCGAGAAGGCGGCGTTGCCCGCCTTCATCGAGCCTGAACTTGCCAAGCTCAAGGCCAAGCCTCCGTCGGGAGAAGGGTGGATTCACGAGATCAAGTTCGATGGGTACCGGTTGCAGGTTCGGCTTGAGAAGGGCAAAGCCACTCTGCTGACCCGCAGCGGGCTCGACTGGACCGACAAATTTGGCCCGGAAATCGTCGCGGCCTTCACGGCACTGCCGGCGAAGGCGGCGATCCTCGACGGTGAAATCGTCGTCGAGCGTGAAACCGGCGCCTCGGACTTTTCGGCCTTGCAGAATGACCTTAGCAAAGCCCGGCACGATCGGTTCGTGTTCTATGCCTTCGATCTGCTTTACCTCGATGGATACGACCTGCAGCAAGTGTCACTGACCAATCGCAAGGCCTTGCTCGCGGACCTGCTCGCCGACGTCGACGCGCGACTTCGCTATAGCGAGCATTTTACCGAGAAGGGTGCCGTTGTGCTGGAACACGCGCGCCAGCTCGGGCTCGAAGGCATTATCTCGAAACTGGCTGACAGCGAGTACGTGTCGGGACGTACCAGCGACTGGGTCAAATCGAAATGCCTGCAACGGCAGGAGCTGGTGATCGGCGGCTATGTGCCTTCGAGTGCGATGAACAACGCGATTGGCTCGCTGGCAATGGGCGTTTACCGCAAGGGAAAGCTGGAGCATGTTGGCCGGGTCGGAACGGGCTTCAGCGTCAATGTCGCGCACGAACTCTATGACACGCTGTCGGCGATGGAGCAGACGGAGAGTTCTTTCGACGACGAGCTCACCCCCGAGGAGCGTCGCGGGCTGGTCTATGTGAAACCGAAGCTTGTTGCCGAGGTTGAGTTTCAGGCATGGTCGGCGGACAACAATTTGCGGCACGCCGCTTTTCGCGGGTTGAGAGAAGACAAGGCGCCAGAAGAAGTTATGCCCGAAGCAACAACGACGACTGCGCAGGAACTGCCTCAATCCAGCGTCACGCTCACCCATCCCGATCGGATCTATTGGCCGGAGGAGGGGATCACCAAACAGGGACTGGTCAGCTATTACGCACGGGTATGGCGCTTCATTGAGCCCTATGTGACCAAGCGGCCATTGGCATTATTGCGTTGCCCCGACGGCATTGCCGGCCATCAGCGGTTTTTCCAGAAGCATGCCTGGAAAGGCATGAACGCCAATATCGAGCAGATCACCGATCCGAAGGACAGGGGCGGCGAGAAGTTGCTGCGCATCACCGACTTCGACGGGATGGTCGCGCTCGTCCAATCGGCCGTGCTGGAGATCCATCCCTGGGGGGCGACGACGGCGAGTTGGGAGCGACCGGACATGATCACGATGGACCTTGACCCGGCCGAAGACGTTAGCTGGGCCGAGGTGATCGCCGCTGCCTACGAATTGAAGGAGCATTTGGAAGCCGCGGGCCTGGCGGCCTTTGTCAAAACCTCCGGCGGCAAGGGCCTGCACGTCGTAAGCCCGCTCAAACCGAAGGCCGGCTGGGCGCCGGTCAAGGCTTTCGCCAAGGCGCTGGCCGACGGCATGTCCAGGGATCGCCCCGACAAGTATCTCGCGACCGCCACGAAGGCGAAGCGGAACGGCAAGATCTTCATCGATTATCTGCGCAACGGTCGCGGCAACACGGCCGTCGCCGCCTATTCGACGCGTGCGCGGCCCGGCGCTGCTGTTTCGATGCCGCTTGAGTGGAACGAACTGACCGATGAAATCGGTCCGGCCTATTTCACGGTCGACAACGCTCCGGCACGTCTCGATGCCTTGCGCAGCGATCCATGGGCGGATTTCTTTGCCGCCGCCGTTCCCCTTGAGAAGCGAAAGTAGCGGAGGCGGCTGCGGTCTCTCAATGAGATTTCGGGCGTCCCGTTTCCTTGGCGAGGCTCTTTTTCAGGGCGTCCATGATGTTGACGACATTGCCCGTCGGCTTGGATGCCGGCCGCTTGGATGAAGGCGGTGTGGCTTTGACAAGGCTCTTCTGCTTCGCACGGATCATGGCTCGCAAGCGCTTCTGGATCGGATCCTGCACCATGGCGGGCTGCCAATCCTCCGTTCGATCCTTGACCAGCTTCTTCATCATGGAGAGCACCGTGTCATCCACTTTGCCGTGGCTATCAAGTGTCGCGGCCGGCGGGCGAACTTCGTCGCCGAAATGCAGTGTCCAGAGGATGATGCCCTTGCCCTGCGGCTCCAGGAGGACGGCGCGCTCACGTCGGTAGAGAACAAGTCGCGCAACGCCGACGACATCGTTTGCCTTCATCGATTCGCGGATCACGCAGAAGGCTTCGGTGCCGACCTTGTCCTCCGGCGTCAGAAAATGTGGTTTGTCGTACCAGATCCAATCGATCGAGCCGCGCGGCACGAAAGTGTCGATGTCGATCGTCTTCGTGCTTTCGAGCCCGACTTCATCGAGTTCCTTGTCCTCGAGAATCACATAGTCGTCCTCGCCACGCGGATAACCTCGGGCCTGATCCTTGTCGGCGATCGGCTTGCGAGTGACGCTGTCGACGTAGCGGCTTTCGACGCGGTTCTTCGTCTTTCGGTTCAGGACGTGAAATCGAAGCTGGTTGCTATCCGTCGTCGCCGGTGTCAGGGACACTGCGGCCGTGACGAGTGACAGTTTGAGATAACCCTTCCAATACGTCTGACGTGCCATTCGCGCCCTGGCGCCCTGGCGCCATCTCCCGTGGCCGCATTCGCGGCAATCCTCCATAACGGTGTGAGCAGCCGTTTGGTTCCATTGCGCGCGGACAGATAGAGTCAGTGCCCATTGAGCGCCTTGAGCCAGCGGAGCACGGCGATCTCCTCCTGATTCATCCAGCGCAGCAGTCGCACGCTTCGGCTCGGTCGGGCGTTGGCGAGACTGGCAAGGTCGCCGGTCTCAAAGCTTTCGAATATCTTTGGATGGATATAGGACGACCGGCATACTGCGCGCGTGTTGACCAGGCGCGCGGCAATTGCGTCGATGACTTCATTCACCTGCCGGGCGCGCCCTCGCTGGCTTTCGTGTGGTTCAAGCGAAGCCAGCCCGGTCGCAGCCATTTGCGTTGCTCCCCAAGTGCGGAATTGGCGGGACGTGAAATCGGCTCCGGATGCTTGCCGTATGTAGCTGTTGACGTCCTGTGATTGGATGGGGTGGCAGACACTATCGTCATCGATGTACTGGAAAAGCTGTTGCCCGGGCAGCTCCTGGAGCATCTGCACGGCGCGCGTGATGCGACGGTCGCTATGACTGAGGCGCCATTCCTTTCCTGACTTGCCCTTGAAGCGGAAGTGAATGCTCGACCCTGATATTTTCACATGCTTGTTGCGCAGCGTCGTCAGGCCATAGGAAGCGTTCTCCGCGGCGTAGCTCGCATTGCCGACGCGGATGAAGAGATTATCGAGCAGCCAGACGATTGTTGCGAGCGCCTTGTCGATGTTGGGTGCCCGGCGTCGGAGGTCTGAATCCACCTTCTTCCGGATCGCGGGAAGCGCCGAGCCGAAGTCGGCAAGCCGCTCGAATTTGCTCTTTTCCCGCTCGGCAGTCCATTTGGGATGGTAGCGGTATTGCTTGCGGCCGCGAGCGTCGCGGCCAGTGGCCTGCAGGTGGGAATGGGGGTCGGCAGAAATCAGGACCTCGGTATAGGCCGGGGGAATGGCAAGCGCGGAGATGCGATCGAGCTCCGATGGCTCCGTGATACGGATGCCACCGGCGTCGTAATAGACAAATCCCTTTTTGCCCGCCTGCCTGCTGATGCCGGTCTCCAGGCTCGCTGTGAAAACCAAGCCGTCGGCAGTCGACGCCCCATTAAGTTGCGACGTCGCCGGTTCGTTGCGGGGTTGCGATTTATGAGTCGTTCTCTGATCCACAGTGAGCACGAAACGTCGTTGTCGTCGCTAGGTTCCGCTGCCGGCTAGGTAAGACGGCGGAACGGCGGCGAACGCGGCATTGAGTGAAGGTGGCGCGCTTGGCCCGGATTACCAATAGGACTTGGTATCTGGCTATAATCTCCCTCTACTTTCAAGGGCTTCGGTGCGACGGGTGTGACCGACGCGCGGCACTGCCGATTCGATTCGCAAGATGGCGGCGAATTCGTCAGACCTAAGTCCAACTACCCAAGCATTGGGCCAGCGCTAACTGACCCTTGTCCTTCTGCCCCGAAGGATGAGGGAGGCTTTAGGATGTCGCGGACCAACCCTCCTGCAGCCTCCCTCCTTCCGATCGGACCTTGGTCCAACTTTCCAAGCGGGCATGCTCTGTCTAAGTTGTTCTCGTCCTTCCGCCAAAAAGGACACGCAAGGGCGCCTTCGGGCTCCCCGAGGGCTCGAGAGGATCACCAACGGGTAGGCTGACCTCTCGGCTCTCCCGTGTGAGGCAAGAGCTTCCTGCTTGACCCGGCCTGATGGCATTTGAGACTGGTGGGCAGGAGGGAAGACCCCGATGTCGCCACGCAGCACGAGATTGTGCTTAGGTACCCACTCGCCTCGTCGGTTCTCCCGCACACGGCCTTGTCGAAGCGCCCAGCGACGGCCGCTACGTGATTGAGCACCCAACCGGCGACATGGAGGTGTTCCTCGATCTAGGCCCAGACGGCAGAGTGAAGGGCGCAGGGACGATCAGGACGTCAAGGAAGCTTTTTGACGGCATTGTCTTCCCCAGTTGATACTGACAAGCTTCGAAGAAGGCCGCCCTACGGTAAACCCAGACACCAGACGGTGAGCGGAAAACCGCGATGACTCTTGCGCGCCCTTCTTTAGCCGAAGCCAAGAACACGGCGGGTCGAGCATCAAAACCCTCATGAACTTAACTAACGTGCCAACCTTGGCGCTCGCCATTTATTGCGTCAGCTAAAGGGTTTTGGCTGGTTTGCTTGTAGCCCAACCCGATTAAGAGCCCGACAAACAAGGGAGCTAGCGTATCGGCGATAGACCGGCCGACAACGTGCCTAACGGAATTTCTTTACGACCTCGTACTTCCCGGCTTCCCAAGCTCTCATCTCGCCACCTTCGCAAGAGTAGTTTTCGTCAGTCTCCGCTATCCCGATCCCAATGCCCTCAACCTGGGGATCGTCGAAGGTGACGTATATGTCCGCCTTCTTGATCTTCCGCTCTTGAAAGTCCTCCAAGATTTCCTTGTAGCACGCGACATTGGGTTTCAGATTGTCGCGTAGAATTCGGGCTTCGGTTTTCTTGGTTATCTCTGAGAGCGGGCGTGTCTCAGCGAGAGCAGTAGGAGAAACTGACAGCGCCAACAACAAAGTAGGCGCAAGGGCCAAAAGAAGCTTGCTCATCTCATCGTCCGTTTGACGTCACAAAGCTGGGCATAAGGGCCGCGTCCATGAAGTGAGCCGCGCGGCGATTGTGCATATCATCACAGAGATAGGTAGGGTAGTGCATAGCCAAGCCGCGCAAGAACGAGACATCGGTCTGGTGCACGACGGATGCTGGCCTTGCGGTAGCCGTTCAGTCTACTGCGCGCCGATCACGATGTCGTCGCGGATCAGGTCCGAAAGTTCCCGTTCATCCGTGACGCCGAGTTCGATCCATTGGAGCAGGCTGTTTGCCTTTCGGCGTGCTTCAACACTTCCGGTGTGATGTCCATGTTCGTCGCACCAGCACTCCAGGATGCGATCGATCAGGTCGGTAATTTTCGATGTCAGCATCGGTCGGTGCCACGAAATCCATTGCATCGGCCCGTCTCCCTTCGAGACTGGAGCCTATGTGCAGCTGCATCGGCGTGGCAACCTCTCTAATATAAGAATCCACTCATATTGCGCTCCTAAACGCCGCTGCGTTGCAAAATGGCAATAGTCGGTGCGTCGGACTAGCGCCGAAAAGGATCAAATTTCGGCTCTCCGAGGCTCGGAAACGTCGATGAAATCGAAGCCAACGGTGTGCGGTTGTGGAAGGGAGATATGTCGGCGGATGGGATCGGAAGATGCCCGACCTGAGAGATAGGTGACGTTTTGTACCGGAGACATGGGTAACACTTTTCGCTTTTGGCGGGAGGTGTTGATGCCGTGGAGAGAGACTTCGGTGATGGAGGAACGTCTACGATTTGTCGCCCGCCTGCTGGAGGGCGAAGGCATGAGCGATGTGTGCCGGGAGTTCGGCATCTCGCGCAAGACCGGCTACAAAATCTTCAATCGCTACGAGGACGACGGCCTGGAGGCGCTGACGGATCGGTCTCGACGGCCGGTGCGTTACGCCAACCAGTTGCCCGAGCCGGTCGAGGCAATGATCGTGCCGCTCAAGAAGGAGAAGCCGCATCGGGGTGCCAGGAAGATCAGAGAACTGCTCGTGAAGCGTCTGGCCGGCGATGTGCGCGTGCCGTCGAAGAGCGGTGCTTGACCGGTACGGGCTGGTCGCTCATGCCCGCCAGCGGCACCGTTATCGGGCAGAAGGAACGGCCTTATCACAGGCCCTTTCGCCGAACGACCTGTGGTGCACCGACTTCAAGGGCGAGTTCAAACTCGGCGATGGCCGCTACTGTTACCCGCTGACGGTCACCGACCAGGCGTCACGCTACCTGCTTGCCTGTGAAGCCTTCGAATCGACAAAGGAGGTGGGGGTGTTCGAGGCGTTCCGCCGATTGTTTGCCGAACATGGCCTGCCAAGCGCGATCCGCAGTGACAACGGCCTGCCGTTCGCCAACCCCAACGGCCTCTACAATCTGTCGAAGCTGTCAGTCTGGTGGCTGCGGCTCGGCATCGCGCTCGAGCGCATCAGGCCGGGCCATCCGCAAGAGAATGGCCGGCATGAGCGCATGCACCTGACGCTGAAGAAAGAGGCGACCAGGCCACCTGGCAGAAATATCCTGCAGCAACAGGTCCGCTTCGATGCGTTCGTCAGCGAATTCAATACCGAGCGGCCGCATGAAGCCCTGGCGATGAAGGTGCCGCTCGATCTCCACACGCCATCGGCGCGCCGATATAACGGGCTGCCGGAGATCAATTATCCGTTCCACGACCGTGACGCGCTGGTGACCCATTGCGGCCGCATCTGCATCTACCGCAAGACGATCAACATCTCGACCGTGCTGGCCGGACAGAAACTGGGAATCAAGGAGGTCGACGACGGCATTTGGCTCGTCAGCTTCATGCACTATGATCTCGGATATATCGACCTCGAGCAGAGGACCTTGCAAACCATCGGCAACCCGTTCGGCACGAGGTTGTCACCCATGTGGTAGGTACGTTTTGTTACCTATGTCTCCGGGCTGGACAAGAAAGAACTGGTGGGCCCGGAGGGACTCGAACCCCCAACCAAGCGGTTATGAGCCGCCGGCTCTAACCATTGAGCTACAGGCCCGGCGACAGCATGGCTGCCGTGTCCGGCGCAATGGTTCCCCGGAACGGGTTTCGCTCTAACGCAATTCTTGAGCGCTCACAAGGGACTGCCGCAATAGCTTCACAATCAATCGGCAATACGGCAATCGAGACTTCACAATCAGGGAGTTAAACACCGTGCTGCCGAACACCAGAACCATTGCCTTCAGCCTTTTGCTTGGCCTTCCGATCGCCACCATGGCGTTGCCGACACTGGCTGCTGATTCGCAGCCGCGCGAGGCCGTGATCTCCGTCAGTGGCGAGGGACAGGCGAGCGTCGCGCCCGACATGGCGGTGCTCAACCTTTCCGTCGTGAAGCAGTCAAAGACCGCACGCGAAGCGCTCGACGAAAACAACAAGTCGATGACTGATGTCCTGGCGGCGCTGAAAAAGGCAGGCATCGCCGAGCGCGATCTCCAGACGTCGGGCTTTTCAGTGCAGCCGCAATTCACCTACCCGCAATCCAACGATGGTCAGCCACAGCAGCCGCAGTTGGTCGCTTACCAGGTCTCCAACTCCCTGAGCGTGCGCGTCCGCGACCTGTCCAAGCTGGGCGCCATCCTCGACGAAGCCGTCACGCTCGGTGTCAATCAGGGTGGCGACATTCAATTCACCAACGACAAGCCGGAAAAGGTGATGGAGGAGGCTCGCAAGAATGCCGTCGCCAATGCCATCGAGAAGGCGGAGACGCTGGCCGGGGCAGCTGACGTGAAGCTCGGGCGCGTGATCGAGATCAGCGAGACGTCGCCGCGTCCACAGCCGGTGCCGGTCGCTCGGGCCGCCATGATGAAGGCCACGGCAGACTCAGCCGTCCCGGTCCAGGGCGGTGAAACCAGCTACAACATCACCGTCAACATGACGTTCTCGATCACGCAGTGATCCTCCAACAGTTCAGAAATCTCTAATTTTGACGCCGGGTGGCCATTGATATTCTCTGCAATATCAATGGCCTGTTTGTTTCTTGTCGGGCGCGGCGGAGCCGATGCGCCGATAAAGGGCTTTATCACGCGTATATTACACTATAACATCGATCGTGTTTTCGGCCTCGCAGGGGAATCTTGAGTTCTGTTTCCCGAGCTCTGCCGGCCGAAGAGGAGGAATGGCACTAGCCCCCAAAGAGGAGACAGACATGACGAATGCCTTGCCGCCGCTTCACGATGGACATGCCCCGTTCACCCTTCAGGAACTCTTCCGCGAAGCACTCTACGCCTTTGAAGAGTGGGATACGGAGCTCACCGAGCCGATTGTCACTTTCGAGGGACGTGTTGTTCCCATCAGTCAGGTCTTCGAGGCGATGCGCCACTGCGACGACATCGTTCCGATGAACATCGTCGGAGCCGTCACAGAACGGCTTACCAAACCCTGGGAGGGCGAAGGACCGCTCGACCAGATGAGTTTTTCGACGGCTGCCCGCGTCATGGGCGTCCTCGTCCGCAAGCGTCTGCTTGCCAATGGCACGGCTGACATTGTCGCCGTTGCAGAACAGCCAGCCGAGCGCCGCTCCGGCAACTGAACGGTTGGATTGCGGTCGTAGGGCCGCAATCCCGCTTCCCGTATAAAACTTGCTATGGTTCGAAGGCTTCCTTGAGGCCGACGCTCTTGCGTTCGCGCAGGTCGAGATCGGCCTCGATATGCGCAATGTGGTGCAGCATCAGCTTGCATGCCTCGTCGAGATCGCTCCGCTCGATCGCGACGAGGATGTCGCCGTGCTCGGAATGGCCGCAACTCGATATGGTCGATTGGCCGTAGAGGGCGATCACTAGCGATGAGCGGGCAACAAGCTCATCCATGAAACGCTGCATGATGGCGTTGCCGGATATGGCAGCAAGCGTCAGATGGAAGTCGCCTGATGCCTTGATCTCGGCACGCCGGGCCGTCTGGCCGCGCTCGCCCATCAGGCGGCCTTCCTCGAGCAGCAATTGCTTCAGATGCTGGATTTGCGAAGGCGTGACTCTGGCCGCGGCCTCCCGCAAGATCCCGGGCTCCACGAGACGGCGGGCGGCAAAGATCTGGCGCGCCTCATCGGGCGAGGGGTAGGCGACGAAGGCGCCACGATTCTTTTCGACGCTGACCAGACCTTCATAGGAAAGAGCCTGCAAGGCGGCGCGCGCAAGCGTGCGACTGACATTGAACAAGTTGCCGACATCGCTTTCAGACAGCTTCGTTCCCGGTGACAGACGCCGCTCGACGATCGCATCGCGGATCGCGTCGCGGATTTGTTGTGTGCCTGTATCGGCTGGATCCTCTGCAGTCTGCAGGGCCGTTGCGGTGGGCTTCATGAACACAAATACCTTTTGACCGGGAAATGATATCTGCGTTTCCCGTAAAAGTTAAACGGAATTTGCGCGCAAAGTGAAGGCTAAATTGTATACGATATTTTGCACGAATTGCAGACGATGGCCTATTTTGTGTGCATGTGGCGCCGCTGCCTGAATTTTGATATATGACGTTGCATCGATCGGAAGTCTTTGATTTCCTGACGTTTTGTGCGCCGCAAAGAAACTGGCACGGCAGATGCATTGTCTTTCTCAAACAGGGGAAGACCAATGTCGAAAGCCGCAGAGATCGATATCGTATCCGTTTCCAAGGTGTATGGCGCCACGACGGCGGTCCATTCCATCAGCCTGAAGATTCCGGCCGGCTCCTACTGCTGCTTTCTCGGGCCTTCCGGCTGCGGCAAGACCTCGACGCTGCGCATGATCGCCGGGCACGAAAGCATTTCCTCAGGCGATATCAGGCTCGGGAATACCGTCGTCACCGATTTTCCGCCGGCCAAGCGCGGTACCGCGATGATGTTCCAGTCCTATGCGCTCTTCCCGCATCTTGATCTCATCGACAACGTCGCCTTCAGCCTGAAAATGAAGGGCGTCGAGAAGGAGGACCGGCGCGCCAAGGCGCTTGACATGTTGAAGCTGATGCAGATGGACGCCTATGCGACGAGGCGACCGGCACAGCTCTCTGGCGGCCAGCAACAGCGTGTGGCGCTGGCGCGCGCGCTGATCACAGATCCCGAAGCGCTGCTGCTCGATGAACCGCTCTCAGCCCTCGATCCCTTCCTGAAGATCCGCATGCGTGCGGAGCTGAAGAAGCTGCAGAAGAGTCTCGGCATCACCTTTGTGCACGTGACGCACAGCCAGGAAGAGGCGATGGCGCTCGCCGATATCATCGTCATCATGAACGACGGCAAGATCGAGCAGGCGGCAACGCCGCGCAAGGTCTTCGAGGAGCCGGCCACCGCCTTCGTCGCTCGCTTCATGGGCGATCACAATGTTCTTTCCGGCCGCGTTGTGTCTTCAAATGGCGGTGTCACTACGCTCGAGGTTCCGGAAGGGCAGACCTTCTCGGTGCGCGGCAACGGCAAGCATGCCGGCGAGAGCGTCGATATCGGCGTCCGCACGGATCGTGTGCGCCTCGAAAAGGCTTCCGACAAGACGCTCGGCTTCAACGGTGTCGTCTCCAATATCGAATATCGCGGCGCCTCGGTGAAGCTCACGGTGGCCGGCGCGGGCAGTGACGACTTCACTGTTATCGCGAGTGACGGCGATTATTTCGCCAAACCCGTATCGGTCGGCGATGCGGTGTCTCTGAGATGGGCTCTGGAGGACGCGGTCCTCCTCGGCCGCGCATGAACCTCACCAGCAAAAAGAAGGGGAACTGACATGACAACTGAAAAGAAGACGACCAAGACTGAGGTCGGGATTTCCCGCCGCAGCCTGCTGAAAACTGGCGCCGCCGCGCTCGGCGCTGCTGCAGGCTCGGGCCTTATCACCGGCTTCCCGACGATCTGGGCGCAGTCCAACATCACGCTACGCCAGTTCGGCACGGGTGTTTCCAACATCAACGCCATTGCCGAGCAGTGCAAGAAGGACCTCGGCATCACGCTGGAGATGACGGCGACCGATTCCGACGCCGCCGCCCAGCGCGCCGTGACGCAGCCTGACAGCTATGACATCGCCGACATCGAATACTGGATCCTGAAGAAGGTTTACCCGACCGGCGTCATCCAGCCGATGGATGTGAAGAAGCTGAAGTACTACGACAAGGTCGTTCCGTTGTTCAAGAACGGCAAGCTGAAGCCGGACAGCGTCATCGCGCAGGGCACGGCGCCGCACACGGTCGGCTATGTCGAGAGCGCGGACGCCAAGACCTTCGCCAAGGGCGAAACCGAGCTCTTCACCATGATGCCGACGATCTACAATGCCGATACGCTCGGCATTCGTCCGGATCTCGTCGGTCGCGATATCACCACTTGGGCCGATATCATGGACCCGAAGTTCAAGGGCAAGACCTCGATCCTCAACATTCCGTCGATCGGCATCATGGATGCCGCGATGATCATGGAAGCGCTCGGCAACATCAAATACGCCGACAAGGGCAACATGACCAAGGAAGAGATCGACAAGACGATCGAGTTCCTCATCAAGGCCAAGCAGGATGGCCAGTTCCGCGCCTTCTGGAAGAGCTTCGACGAGTCGGTCAACCTGATGGCCTCCGGCGAAGTCGTCATCCAGTCCATGTGGTCGCCGGCTGTCGCGGCCGTCCGCTCCAAGGGCATCGCCTGCAAGTATCAGCCGCTCAAGGAAGGCTACCGCTCGTGGGGCGGCGGTCTCGGCCTTGCCTCGCACCTCAAGGGCGCGCAGCTCGACGCGGCCTATGAATACATCAACTGGTACACGTCGGGCTGGGTCGGCGGCTACCTCAACCGCCAGGGCTACTACTCGGCCTGCATGGACACCGCCAAGAACTTCATGACGGCTGACGAGTGGGGCTACTGGATCGAAGGCAAGGCCGCCCAGGGCGATATCCTCTCGCCTGAGGGCAAGGTCATGGAGAAGGCCGGCGCCGTTCGCGACGGTGGTTCGTTCGAAGAGCGCATGGGTCATGTGGCGTGCTGGAACTCCGTCATGGACGAAGACCGCTACATGGTTCGCCGCTGGAACGAGTTCATCGCTGCCTAAGGCAACCGCTTCTGCCAGGCCCTCTCCCCAGTTCCTTTGGGGGGAGGGCGTCTATAACGGAGAGACCGGAAACATGGCGACGATCGCGTCTTCGCAGGCCGAGCACCAATCGGAACAGACAAGCCGCCGACGGATCGGATGGCCGACATGGGCAGCCTCTTATCTGCAGGCGACGCCGCTAATCCTCATTCTCGGTTTCTTCTTCATCCTGCCGATCGCCATGATCGCCGTCGTTAGTTTCTGGGACTACGACTTCGCCGGTCTCTACCCTGATTTCCTGACCATGAACTACACCGACACGCTCGGTTCATGGGTCACCTGGAAGACCTATCTCAACACCTTGAAATTCACGGTGATCGTCTGGAGCCTGACACTCTTCATCGGCTTCTGGGTCGCCTATTTCCTCGCCTTTCATATCCGGCGCACGTCGACGCAGATGATCCTGTTTCTGGTCTGCACAGTGCCGTTCATGACCTCCAACATCATCCGCATGATCTCGTGGATCCCGGTGCTCGGCCGCAACGGTCTGGTCAACTCCGCGCTGGTGCAGATGGGCATCGTGCCGCAGCCGATCGAATGGCTGCTCTATTCCGATTTCGCCGTGGTTCTCGCCATGGTGCATCTCTACACACTCTTCATGGTGACGCCGATCTTCAACACGCTGATGCGCATCGACCGGTCGCTGTTCGAGGCGGCGCGAGACGCCGGGGCCACCGGCTGGCAGATCCTCTGGAATGTCGTGTTGCCGCTGGCAAAGCCCGGTATCGCGATCGGTTCGATCTTCGTCGTCACCCTCGTCATGGCCGACTTTTCGACCGTGCAGGTCATGTCCGGTGGCCAGAGCGCTTCGGTCGCGCTGATGATGAAGAACCAGATGTCGCTGCTGCAGTATCCGGCCGCTGCCGCGAATGCCGTCGTGCTTCTGATCGTTGTCCTGATGATGGTCGCCGCCATCCTGCGCGTCGTCGATATTCGTAAGGAGCTTTGAGATGAACCACGAGAAGCGCACCTTTGAATTCTACGTGCTCGCTGCCTTCTTCCTTGTCTTCGTGCTGTTCCTCTACGGACCACTCTCGGCAATCCTGATCCTGTCCTTCCAGGGGCCCGACGGGGGCCTAACATTCCCGCTGAATGGCGTTTCCGTTCACTGGTTCTACAATCTCTTCGAGAAGCAGGCAGTCGGGGATTTCGGCGCATCCTTCCGCCGCTCGTTCACGCTCGGGCTGATGGTGATGGTGGTCACCGTAGTCGTCTCGCTGTTGGCCGGCCTGGCGTTCCGCCGCCGCTTCCGGGGCGTGACCGTGCTTTTCTACGCAACGGTCGCGAGCCTGGTGGTTCCGTCGATCATCATTTCGCTCGGGATCGGCGTGGTCTTCCAGCAGGGCGGCCTTAAGCCTGCCTGGTACTCGTCCGCCTTCGGCGCGCACCTGACATGGACGCTGCCCTTTGGCGTGCTGATCATGTTTGCCGTCTTCAACCGGTTTTCGCCAGCCTACGAAGAAGCTGCGCGCGATCTTGGCGCGAATTCGTGGCAGACCTTTCGTCATGTCGTGTTGCCGATGATTGCCCCCAGCCTGATCGGTGTCGGCCTGTTCGGGTTCACGCTCTCTTACGACGAGTTCGCCCGCACGCTGATGACGTCAGGAAGTTACAACACGTTGCCGCTCGAAATCTACGGCATGACCACCAACGTCACCACGCCGGTGCTCTATGCGCTCGGCACGGTCACGACGTTGTTTTCCTTCACCATCATCCTCGTCGCGCTCGGCATCATGCTCATGCTGCGTCGGCGCCAGGCAAAGGTAAGCTAACCCCTAATGCGCATTCTTCTGGTCAATCCCAATACGACTGAAACCATGACCGACAAGGCCGCCTTTGCTGCCCGCGCGGTCGCGGCGTCCGGCACCGCCATCATTGCCGCCACCTCACGCATGGGGCCGGTATCGATCGAAGGACATTATGACGGAGCGCTCGCAATCCCGGGACTTCTCAGCGAACTCAAGGAGCGGGCTGGCGAATACGATGCCGCCATCATCGCCTGCTTCGACGACACGGGACTAGATGCGGCGCGCAGCTTTGCCGAGGTGCCGGTGCTTGGGCTCTGCGAATCTGCGGTCGCCACCGCAGGCTTCCTGGCGCAGCGATTTACCGTCGTGACGACGCTGGAGCGTTCGCGCGTCCTGATCGACAACCTCGTGCGGCGCTACGGCATGGGAGGCCGCGCGAACGTGCGCGCCTCCGATATTCCGGTTCTTCAGCTCGAAGATCCCGCCTCGGGTGCTATCGGCAAGCTCCGGGCCGAGATCGAGCGTGCTCTTGCTGAGGATGGCGCCGAAGCGATCGTGCTTGGTTGCGCCGGGATGACTGATCTGGCTCGCGAGCTGCAGGATATCTACGGCGTGCCCGTTGTCGACGGCGTAGCCGCGGCGGTGAAGCAGGCGGAAGCGCTGGTGTCACTTGGGCTGTCGACCAGCAAGCGCGGCTCCTACGCGTCGCCGCTGGCCAAGCCCTTTACAGGCGCGATGAGTGTTTTTGCGCCGATGCGGGCAGCAGGCTGACCTGTGACGGCGATACCTGTTCGATGATCCGTGACCGTTTCGAAATGCTGACGCCCCAATTGTAAGCTTCCGGGCAGCGCCACGATTCCGCTTTACTTTTCACCTCCGCTTGCATTTGTTCAAACAAAAGCATTGCAGGAGAGGAAGCACACGTGACCATGCCGGACGACGACCTTAAGCGGATTGCAGAACAGGAGAAGGTGCTGAGTTTCGACACCTTCGATCTCACGACAGCATGGCAGCTCGGCAGGCTCCTGCAGGAACTTGGAACCGAGCGCGGCCACGGGATCGCGATCGACATTACGCTGCATTCGATGCCCGTCTTCTATGCGGCACTGCCCGGTGTCACGCCCGACAACGTCCAGTGGGTGCGGCGCAAGCGCAATCTGGTGCTGCGCTACTTCAAGAGCAGCTACGCGATCGGTCTCGATCTTAAGGAGAAGGGCAAGACGGTTGCCGACAATGGTCTTTCGGATGCCGACTATGCGCCGCATGGCGGCAGCTTTCCGATCAATGTGAAGGGCACCGGCTGCATTGGCGCGGTCACCGTATCCGGCTTGCCGCAGCGAGACGACCACAATCTTGCGGTCGAGGCGCTGGCATTGATGCTGGCGAAAGACATCGACGCCCTTCGCCTGGCGTGATTGCTGTTTCACCTGGCGTGTCTTGGCACGCCAGGTTTACGCTGCGAGCGATCGGATGGGGAGGACGGCTTCAGCTGGACCCAATCGAGGTATGCGAAGCCCCCATCAACGGCAGCCGCTCAGTTCGAGCCGAAGACAACGTCTTCCAACCACGGGTTAGAGAACCTCCGTCCCGAATCCATCCTGTCGCGAAGACGGACAAACTCGGCAAGCTTTTCATATTTGGCGCCGATGTTGCGCTCCGTAAAGACCTTGCCCCAATGCGGCAGGGCTGCGAAGGGCGAGAGTGCCTGCTCGATATGCCCCACGGCCGCGTTCACGGCCTCCTGATCCCGAACCCAGGTAAAGTGGAACGACAGCGTATCGCGGTGATACTGAGGACTGAGCCATAGCTCGTCCGCCGCGACAGTCCGGAGTTCGCCCGCTTGCACCAAGTGGGCAAATTTATCGCGGATCGACAGCAGCGCTTCGATCGCTGCCGCGCCGTGTTTGCGTGGAAGGTGGAACTCGGACTGTATCTCTTCGCCATTGCTGGGCGTGAAGCCCATCTTGAAGTGCGGGAGCCTGTCGGACCAGCGGCCATATTGCCCCAACTGATCCGTGGAGTTTTGCGCGTCCAATTCGCTTATGGGGTGCCTGTTGACCATCGCGCGTGTTGCGCCGTGGATGTCGGCCGGCCAGTCCTCGGCGGACGCAGTTCTCTTGACCCAAATCGATCCTGCTTGTTGACCCCATTGCGTGAACACGCTGACGCTGTAGCCCAAGGCCATGATCTCATCGAGGTTGGCCAAAAGCTTGTCCCAGGCCAATCCTTCGTAGACGCACTGTGCGACCTGAAACTCCGGCTGAACGTCAAGCGTCACGCGCGTTACGACGCCAAGCGCGCCCAAATGCACCACCATGCCCGCGAAATCGGCATCGCCGCGGGTCACCTTCACGAGGCGGCCGTCGCCTGAGACGATTTCCAATCCCGAGACCGCTGTCGCCAGATTGCCGTTCCGGTCGCCTGAGCCATG
This sequence comes from Rhizobium sp. 42MFCr.1, assembly GCF_000377185.1. NCBI lineage: Bacteria > Pseudomonadati > Pseudomonadota > Alphaproteobacteria > Hyphomicrobiales > Rhizobiaceae > Rhizobium > Rhizobium sp. 42MFCr.1. Next base: position 28,214 of record NZ_KB897828.1, on the reverse strand, counting down.
CGTTGCCGTGGCAATCGCGCCAGCAATGGAGATGTGGGGTAGGGAGGCTAGATTGTGTACGGCAAGACCATGGCCATGGAGGAAAAGCGCAAGCTCGCCATAGGTGCAATGACCGCCAACGGAAACCTGTCTCCCATCGCCTTCGATGACGGGGTCGATTGGCACATCGGCAAGCGACAGGGCAACTTCGCCATCGGCAATCGCATTGAATGAGTGGCTTGACCCCACCGTCTTTATCTTTGGCGCTCGCATCACGACTTCGCGGACCGCTTCCACCGAAGACGGATAGAGGCAGTCTCGAAAGCCATAGTGAAAGCTTCCCGCCCAGTTAGCCTTTGGAACCCGCGTCATAACAAAACCTCGCGCTTCTCTATCGCACAGCCATTCCAACGACGTACTTTGCGCCGCTGTGCCGGGTCTCCGCTCAAGTTACGGCGTCGACGCGACGCCACTTGATGATCGAGCGCCACTGAAGCGGCGCTCGCTCTATATCAGATCTTGCCGCCCACCTCGGGAATGACCTTGGTTAGGCTTCCGGTTGCGGGGAAGAGGGGGATCAGGCAGGCCTGCAGGGCGTGGTAGATGTCGCCCTTGCCGGGGAACAGGCTGTGTGAGGGTACCAGATTTTCCGTCAGCTCCTCGTGCCAACCGCCATTCTTGTGGTCGATGAAGGCGCGTTCGATCACGTTCCAGATCCTGCGGTAATGTTCCTCGTGGTAGTCGCTTGGCAGGTGCTCATTGAGGAAGTGCGCGGCGGCAGCGCCCTCGCAGGCCGGCCACCACAGCTTGTTGCGCTTGGCCGGCTTGTCTTCCCAGTCGAGTGTATAGAAGAAGCCGCCCTTGTCGTCGTCCCAACCGAGGGCGATCGACTGCGAGAACAGGCTCTTCGCCGCATCTGGCATCCACTCCTGCTTCTTGCCGCCAAGCACCCAGAGTTGGAGAAGGAGGCGCGCCCACTCCAGCCAATGACCAGGAGTAGTGCCTGCCGGGCGGAACATTTCGTTCGGATGATAGTAATCCTTGTCGAGGCCCCAATCGGTGGTGAAGTGCTCGGCAACGCGCCAACCGACGGAGCCGGCGGCTCGACGAATGACGAGATCAGCAATGCTTTCAGCCTTGGCGAGATAGTCGCGGTCGCCGGTTGCCTCGAAGGCCGCCATCAGCGCTTCGGTCAAATGCATGTTGGAGTTCTGGCCACGGTAGTTGCCGCCGTCGAGAGCCTGCCAGTCGGCGGTGAACTCTTCGGCAATGGCGCCGTGCTTGGCTTCCCAGAACTTGGTATTCAGGACCTCGGCAATATCGGCAAGCATGCCGTCGGCAAGCGGATGGCCGACCGTCTTGGCGGAGGACGCTGCGAGCAGGACGAAGGCGTGGCCATAACCCTGCTTGTTTGAATCGACGGGGCCCTTGTCATCGAGCGACCAGAAGTAACCGCCGTTCTTGGTGTCACGGTGATGGTTCCAGATGTACTGCATGCCATGATCCACGACGTCGGAGGCGCCGGGACGGCCGAGCAGCGTGCCGATCGCAAAGCAATGAACGGCGCGTGAGGCTATGTGGATCGGACGGACCTGACCGGCGGCATTGAGCGGTTTGCCGGCATCGTCGAGATCGAAGAAGCCGCCTTTCGGGTTGACGGAGTTGTGCTGGAAGAAATCGAAAAGGCCGTTTGCCTGTGCGAGAAGCCAATTGCGGTGGTAGGCGCGAGTGGTCCAGTTTCCAAGCGCGGCGTCGCTGATTGCTAGTACCATGATACTCCTCCAATTTCGTGCACAAAGCCTTCGTAACCGCCTATATAGGGGTCGCCCGAGTCTGTCATCTGCCCAGCGCCGCAAAGGCGCCACATGATGGGCATATATTGACATAAAGATATCTTTATGTGATTTGACCAATTGGCCTGTAACGACGTCAAGGAGTCCGCCCGTGTTTGATACTCTGTTTAGTCCCGAAGGGACAAAGCGCGACGGTAGCGAAGTGTTTGCGGCGCTCAAGAAAGCTGCCAGTGAACGTATCCTCGTTCTTGACGGCGCCATGGGCACGCAGATCCAGGGGCTTGGCTTCGACGAAGACCATTTTCGTGGTGATCGCTTCATCGGTTGTGCCTGCCATCAGAAGGGCAACAACGACCTGCTGATCCTGACGCAGCCGGATGCGATCGAAGAGATCCATTACAAATACGCAAAGGCCGGCGCCGATATTCTGGAGACCAACACCTTTTCGTCGACCCGCATCGCACAGGCCGACTATGCGATGGAAGGCGAAGTCTATGCGCTTAACAAGGAGGGCGCCGAGATCGTGCGCCGCGCCGCGATCCGTGCTGAGCGCGAGGACGGCCGTCGTCGTTTCGTCGCCGGTGCCATCGGCCCGACGAACCGCACCGCGTCGATTTCGCCCGACGTCAACAATCCGGGCTTCCGCGCCGTCAGCTTCGACGACCTGCGCATCGCTTATGGCGAGCAGATCGACGGCCTGATCGATGGTGGCGCCGATATCATCCTCATCGAGACGATCTTCGACACCTTGAATGCGAAGGCCGCGATCTTTGCCTGCGAGGAGCGCTTCGAGGCGAAGGGCATCCGCCTGCCGGTCATGATCTCGGGCACGATCACCGATCTTTCCGGCCGTACCCTGTCCGGCCAGACGCCGTCGGCGTTCTGGAACTCGGTGCGGCACGCCAACCCGTTTACGATCGGCCTGAATTGCGCACTCGGCGCCAACGCCATGCGTCCGCACTTGCAGGAGCTGTCGGGCGTTGCCGATACCTTCATCTGCGCCTATCCGAATGCTGGCCTGCCGAACGAGTTCGGCCAGTATGACGAGACGCCGGAACTGATGGCGGCGCAGATCGACGAGTTTGCACGCGAAGGCCTCGTCAACATCGTTGGCGGCTGCTGCGGCTCGACGCCTGAACATATCAAGGCGATCGCTGAGGTGGTGGCGAAGTACAAGCCACGCCCGATTCCCGAGCATCGCCCCTTCATGTCGCTGTCGGGTCTCGAACCGTTCGAGCTGACCAAGGACATTCCCTTCGTCAACGTCGGTGAGCGCACCAACGTCACGGGCTCCGCCAAGTTCCGCAAGCTGATCACCAATGCCGACTACACGGCAGCGCTCGATGTGGCACGCGACCAAGTTGAAAACGGCGCGCAGATCATCGACATCAACATGGACGAGGGCTTGATCGATTCCGAAAAGGCGATGATCGAGTTTCTGAACCTGATCGCCGCCGAACCGGATATCGCTCGCGTGCCTGTGATGATCGACTCCTCGAAGTTCTCGATCATCGAGTCCGGCCTGAAGCGTGTCCAGGGTAAGCCGATCGTCAACTCGATCTCGCTCAAGGAAGGCGAAGAGAACTTCCTGGCGCAGGCGAAGCTGCTGCACGCTTATGGCGCGGCCGTCGTGGTCATGGCCTTCGATGAGACGGGGCAGGCAGACAGCTACGAGCGCAAGGTCGAGATCTGCACGCGCGCCTACAAGATCCTGACTGAAAAGGCGGGCTTCCCGCCTGAGGACATCATCTTCGATCCGAACGTCTTTGCTGTCGCGACCGGCATCGAGGAGCACAACAACTATGGCGTCGACTTCATCGAGGCGACGCGGACGATCCGTAAGACGATGCCGCTGGTGCATATTTCGGGCGGCGTCTCGAACCTGTCCTTCTCGTTCCGCGGCAACGAGCCGGTGCGCGAGGCGATGCACGCCGTGTTCCTTTACCACGCCATCCAGGCGGGGATGGACATGGGCATCGTCAATGCCGGTCAGCTGGCGGTCTATGACAATATCGACCCGGAGCTGCGCGAAGCCTGCGAAGACGTCGTGCTGAACCGCCGCGCCGACGCGACCGAGCGGCTGCTTGAAGTGGCAGAGCGTTATCGTGGTGCCGGCACCCGGGAAGCGAAGGTGCAGGATCTCACCTGGCGCGAATGGCCGGTCGCAAAGCGGCTGGAGCATGCGCTGGTCAACGGTATCACCGAATATATCGAAGCCGACACCGAGGAAGCCCGTCAGCAAGCGGAGCGGCCGTTGCATGTCATCGAAGGCCCGCTGATGGCCGGCATGAACGTGGTCGGCGATCTCTTCGGCTCCGGCAAGATGTTCCTGCCGCAGGTCGTCAAGTCGGCGCGCGTGATGAAACAGGCGGTCGCGGTACTCCTTCCCTACATGGAAGAGGAGAAGCGACTGAACGGCGGCGACGAGCGCAAGGCTGCCGGCAAGATCCTGATGGCGACCGTGAAGGGCGACGTCCACGATATCGGCAAGAACATCGTCGGTGTCGTTCTCGCCTGCAACAATTACGAGATCATCGATCTCGGTGTCATGGTGCCAGCAACGAAGATCCTCGAGACTGCCGTCGCCGAGCAGGTGGATGTCATCGGCCTCTCCGGCCTGATTACCCCGTCGCTCGACGAAATGGTGCATGTCGCCGCTGAAATGGAACGTCAGGGACTGGACCTGCCGCTCTTGATCGGTGGAGCGACGACCAGCCGTGTCCACACGGCAGTCAAGATCCACCCGGGCTACAACAAGGGCCAGACCGTCTATGTGACGGATGCCAGCCGCGCGGTCGGCGTCGTTTCCTCGCTGTTGTCACCTGAAGGTCGCGACGGTTATGTGGCCGACATCCGCGCCGAATATGCGAAGGTCGCTGCAGCGCACGCCCGCAGCGAGGCGGAGAAGGTGCGCCTGCCGCTGGCACGTGCCCGTGAAAATGCCGCTGCGGTCGACTGGGCGGCCTACAAGCCGACAAAGCCGAGCTTCCTCGGCACCAAGGTATTCGACGGCTACGATCTTGCCGAGATCGCCAAGTACATCGACTGGACGCCGTTCTTCCAGACCTGGGAGCTGCGTGGGCGGTTCCCGGCAATTCTCGAAGACGAAAAGCAGGGCGAGGCGGCTCGCGCGCTGTGGGCCGACGCGCAGGCCATGCTGAAGAAGATCATCGACGAGAAGTGGTTCAACCCGCGCGCCGTCATCGGCTTCTGGCCGGCGAACGCGGTCGGCGACGATATCCGGCTGTTCAAGGACGATAGCCGCAAGGAGGAGCTTGCCACCTTCTTTACGCTGCGCCAGCAGCTTTCGAAGCGCGATGGCCGGCCGAACGTCGCATTGTCGGACTTCGTGGCGCCAGCCGACAGCGGCATTCACGACTATGTCGGCGGCTTCGTCGTTTCAGCCGGTATCGAAGAGATCGCTATCGCGGAACGCTTCGAACGTGCGAACGACGACTATTCGTCGATCCTCCTGAAGGCGCTGGCCGATCGCTTCGCGGAGGCCTTTGCGGAATGCATGCACGAGCAGGTTCGTCGCGAATATTGGGGTTATGCCAAGGATGAGCATCTCTCCAACGAGCAGCTGATCAGCGAGGAATATGCCGGTATCCGTCCGGCGCCGGGCTATCCGGCGCAGCCCGATCACACCGAGAAGAAGACGCTGTTTGCTCTGCTCGATGCCGAAAAGGCTGCCGGCGTGCAGCTCACCGAGAGTTATGCGATGTGGCCGGGTTCGTCGGTCTCCGGCGTCTACATCGGCCATCCCGAATCCTACTACTTCGGCGTCGCCAAGGTGGAGCGGGACCAGGTCGAGGACTACGCAGCCCGGAAGGGCATGGACGTAGCCGAGGTCGAACGTTGGCTTGGACCGGTCCTCAACTACGTACCGCGCAAGCGTGACGAGGAAATCGAGGACGCTGCCTGATCGGCGGCGTCTTCAGTATTTGATTCAAGGACCAGATGGATTGATTCAGCTGTTGGTCGCAACGCACTGAATCTGAATCGAAAATCGCCTCAGGCGCTGGGTGTCAACTCGACAAGCAACGCCGTGGTATCGTCGCTCTGCTTGTAGCGTGGATAGCGGAGCCCTTCGGGATCAATCTCGCGTTCGAAGCGCCGAAGTTCGTCGAGCATCGGTCGCAGACCCTTGGCGAGTGCAGTGCGCACCAAGCTTGTAGAATCATAGGTCGCGTAAAGGACCGCGAGGTCTGAAAAACCGTCGCTGCAGACGATGGCGTGCGCTTTGCCCCTGATATCCAGCCGCTCTGAAACCAGATGATCGGCCGCCTCCGGCACGAGGCCGAGGGTCCAGACGCCGCTTGCCGGCGTGTTCTGGCGCTCTCGGTGCTGGCGCAATAGGGCGAGCGTTTCGGAATTGCCGAGCGCGCCACCTTCCTTGGTAATGCCGCCCGTGCGTGCAATGTGCTTTCGCGCCTGGTTCTGTTCATACTCATAGGCACCGGGAATAGCCATGTGCATCGCTGCCGAGCCGTCTTCCTGCAACAGAAAGAGGCAGGAGTCGCCAAGGCCGACGAAGTGGAAACCGTTGCGCGTGTGGTGCAACATGGCAAAGGCGGTCAGCGGCCACGCGTAGCGCGGGACGCTCTCGTTGTGGGCTAAGAACTCCGTGCGGGCTGCCAGAGACAGGCTGCGAGCAATCTCCGAGACGCTGCTGTCACGGGTAATCCGATCCTGAAAGCCACGGGCGAAGTGCTGGGCGATCCAGGCGGCGTCGCTACCTCCCTCATCCATATATTGGCGATCGCCGAGGCCCGTCGCACCGTCGATTACGAAGGCGCAGGCGTCGTTATGGCCGAAGCTGTCGTCGTTCGGCTTTGCGGGATTGCCGGGATCGGAGATGGTGTCGAGGATAGTGATGCGACTTGTCATGGGTGCCATCAATAGACGGGCATTGCCGTCCATTCAATGCGACAAGGAATCACGACGGACCGATCGTCAGTTCGGCGACAAAATCATAGGCATCCCCGCGGTAGAGCGAGCGGGTGAATTCGACCGCGCGTCCCGAACCAAGGTATGAAATACGTTCGATCGACAGCCCTGCGGCGCCGACGGGAACGCCGAGAAGATGGGCATCGACCTCTTTCATGTTGGTCGCCGAAATTCTCTGCACCGCGCGGACGGGCCGGACCTGGCGACGCTCGAGCTCCTCATAGAGCGACGTTGTCACCACGAAAGGATCGGGCAGGAACTCGCCGGAAACACTGGCATTTTCGATGGCCAGCGGCTGGTCGTCGGCGATGCGCAATCGGCTGAGGCGTGAGACCCTGACATCGGTCGCGAGACCGAGAATCATCATTTCGTCGGGAGAGGGCGTGTGGATGCCCTTGTGCAGCCATTCGGAGCGGGAGGTCATGCCGCGACGGGCCATATCCTCCGTAAAGGAGGTGAGCTGCGAGAGGCGCTGTTCGACCTTCGATACCGGCTTTGTCACGAAGGTGCCGGAACCGTGGCGGCGGATGAGCAACCCGTCCGCGACAAGCTCATCGATCGCTTTGCGCACGGTCACCCGGCTGACGGTCGCCAGTTCCGCGATGTCGCGCTCAGGCGGCAGGGCATCGCCATGACTGAGCGTGCCAGTGCGAATGGCATCTTCCAGCGTGCGGCGCAGCTTTACATAAAGCGGGCCTGTGCCGCCGGCTTGAAGACGTTCGGGGGAAAGGAGGCTTGCAAAATCGTCGGTCATGCCGCGCCTCTTCCTTCCTCGTGGAGAAACTTCACTGCGAGATCAATGGCGCCCTGCAGGACGTCGCCCTTCGGCTCACGCAGCAGGACAGCGTGACGTTCAGCAAGCCATGGACGATAGGCCTTTGCCAGTCCGCCCAACAGGCAGATCACCTCGCATTCCGGCCAGAGCAACGCATCCAGGCTCTCGCCGATCGAGGCTGCTGCGTTCTGCACGATCGCCGTCGCGACCGAGTCGCCCTTGGCAGCGGCCTCGAACACAACGGGCGCGTAGCGGGCGAAGTCATTCGGGCGGGAGACGTGGGCGAACTCGACGACGCGCTCAGGATCGTCGCCATATTCAGCCATGACGGTCTGGGTGACCGGGGAGGAGGGGCGCACCCCGTCATGGGCCAGCAAAGACTGCTCCAGCAGGTCCCGGCCGAGGCGAGCGCCACTGGCCTGGTCGCCGATGACGAATCCCCAGCCGCCAATGCCGTAGAGCTTTCCGTTGCGGCGCGCATTGTAGACCGAGCCCGTTCCGAACGCTCCAATCACACCGTCGGAATCGCCGAGCGCTCCTTGGAGTGCCGTCGTCGCATCTGTTACGACACGGCGCCGGGCAAAAGGCAGGGCACGCTCGATGCGTTCGGCATAGTCGCCCACATTCGCGCCGGCGACGCCGACGACGGCAGAGATGCTGGAAACGGTTTCAGAGGAAAGGCCGGCGTCATTCAACGCGTTTTCGGCTGACGCTACGATGTTGAGCAGCGAGTTTTCGAGGTCGGACAGGATGTTCGACGGGCCGGCCGTGCCACGGCCCAGAATGCGCCCTGTCGCATCCGTGACTGCGGCGCGGCAGCTGGAGCCTCCGCCGTCAATGCCGATCGCAAGTTCTGTCATTGAACCACCAAATCCGCCCATTCCCCTTGTTTTCACTACAATACCAAAAAAATACCATTTACCAAGTCAAAAGCGTGGCGAAAAATCATCTTTTTATCTATCTGATTTTTATGAATAAAATTTTTTTGACGACTTTTCTGTCGTTCGAGTGTTAAAATCGGCTGGACAATTGGTATTTTTTTGGCCTTAATTCAACTCAAGGGAACAGCGCATCGAGCAGCGATAAACGGCAGGATAGAGATAAGCCGGGTCACTCGATGAAATGCAGATCCGGCCGTAGCGACGCCGTCGCTCTCGATCCGTTCATTTGCCGTCAGCTTTCCCTTTCATGGCTGCGCCGGATCGGTTTCTTGTTCGGGTGCGCCGTCTGGTCGACAGGTGTTATCTGTCGCGCCGATTTTGAGCTTTCGGGCCGGCAGCTGCTGACGGCCCTCAAGTGGCGTTGCGTGTCACCTCATGCACGCGAACGCTGGTTTCAGGTCAGGAACAGCGCCTCACCGGCGCATAAAACAGGAGAGGGAAATGAAGAACACCGCACTTAAAGGCTTCCTACTGGCGTCCAGCCTGCTGACATCAGTGGGCTTTGCTCACGCCGCCGACGTCACGCTGACGGTCGAGAGCTGGCGTAACGACGACCTGCAGATCTGGCAGGAGAAAATCATCCCGGCATTCGAAGCCAAGAACCCCGGCATCAAGATCGTCTTCTCGCCGACAGCGCCGACGGAATACAACGCCTCGCTGAACGCCAAGCTCGATGCCGGCTCCGCCGGTGACATCATCACCTGCCGGCCGTTCGACGCCTCGCTCGAACTCTTCAACAAGAAGCAGATCGCTGATCTGACGAGCCTCTCGGGAATTGAGAACTTCTCGCCCGTTGCCAAGGCCGCCTGGACAACCGATGACGGCAAGTCCACCTTCTGCGTGCCGATGGCCTCGGTCATCCACGGCTTCATCTACAACAAGGATGCCTTCGACAAGCTCGGCATCTCTGTTCCGAAGACCGAAGAGGAGTTCTTCGCCGCCCTCGAAAAGATAAAGGCCGACGGTACGTACATTCCGCTCGCCATGGGCACGAAGGATCTCTGGGAAGCCGCGACCATGGGCTACCAGAACATCGGCCCGAACTACTGGAAGGGTGAGGACGGCCGTGTCGCGCTGGTTTCCGGCAAGCAGAAGCTGACCGATCCGGAATGGGTCCAGCCTTTCGAGCAACTGGCCAAGTGGAAGCCCTATCTCGGCGACGGTTTCGAAGCCCAGACCTATTCGGATAGCCAGAACCTCTTCACGCTCGGCCGCGCCGCCATCTATCCGGCTGGTTCCTGGGAAATCTCGCTGTTCAACAGCCAGGCCCAGTTCAAGATGGGCGCTTTCCCGCCGCCGGTTCCGAAGGCCGGTGACCAGGGCTATATCTCCGACCATCCGGATATCGGTGTCGCCCTGAACTCCAAGAGCACGCATGCCGAGGAAGCCAAGAAGTTCCTCACCTGGGTCGCCTCGCCGGAATTCGCCGAAATCTACGCCAACTCGCTGCCGGGCTTCTTCAGCCTGAACTCGACGCCGGTGAAGATGAGTGATCCGCTGGCCCAGGAATTCGTCTCCTGGCGCGGCCCGTTCAAGTCGACGATCCGCTCGACCTACCAGATCCTGTCGCGTGGTACGCCGAACCTCGAGAACGAAACCTGGGTCGCTTCGGCCAACGTCATCAACGGCACCGTGACGCCGGCCGATGCCGCCAAGAAGCTGCAGGACGGCCTCGACAGCTGGTTCAAGCCTGCCAAGTGATTGAAGATTTGAGGGGCGGCGTTCGCCGTCCCTCATTCCGGCTCAAAGCCAATTTCGTATCCGCTCTTTTTCTCCCCGCCGCCTTCGAAAGCCGAAGGGCGGGGAGATGACTAGAGGGAAAGGGCGTTCTGCCCGTTGTGTCAGACGCGCTGCGCCATAGGTGCAGCTAAGAAGAACAGGCAAAAGCCATGAGCGTAGCCGAATCCGCTGTCGATGTTGTTCCCATCAAGCGCCCTGTGCGCTGGCACGTCGGCGTCTTTCTCTTCCCGGCATTTGTCGTTTATTCGGCGATCATGATCCTGCCGCTGATCGAAACGCTGAGGCTTTCGTTCTACAACACTGTCGACGGTGCGCCTGTCTTCGTCGGGCTCGCGAACTACAAGGTGTTGTTTGGCGATGCGCGCTGGGCACACGACTTCTGGAACGCGCTGGTCAACAACTTCATATTCTTCGTCATTCACATGTGCGTGCAGAACCCGATCGGCATCGCGCTGGCGGCGCTGCTGTCGACGCCACGGCTGCGGTTCGTCGCGTTCTACCGCACCGCAATCTTCCTGCCGACGCTGCTTTCCTTCGTGATCGTCGGCTTCATCTGGAAGCTCATCCTTTCGCCGATCTGGGGCGTTGCCCCGTGGCTGATGAGCCTTGTCGGCATGAAGAGCCTGTTCGCGCCGTGGCTAGGGCAGTCCGGGTCGGCGCTGATTGCCGTGTCGTTGATCTCGAATTGGCAGTACATCGGCATTCCGATGATGCTGATTTACGCTGCGCTGCTCAGCATCCCGGAAGAGGTGATCGAAGCTGCCGAATGCGACGGCATCACCGGCTGGGCTCAGTTCTGGAAGATCAAGCTACCGCTCATCCTGCCCGCCATAGGCATCATCTCGATCCTGACTTTTGTCGGCAACTTCAATGCCTTCGACCTGATCTACACCGTGCAGGGCGCACTTGCCGGGCCTGATATGTCGACCGACATCCTGGGTACGCTCCTCTACCGCACCTTCTTCGGTTTCCAGCTTCAGCTTGGCGACCGCTCGATGGGCGCCACGATCGCGACGGTGATGTTCTTGATCATCCTCGCCGGCGTGTCGTTCTACCTTTTTGCCATCCAGCGGCGCATGCGCCGGTACCAGTTCTGAGGAGTGTGCCATGTCCAACAGAGCACGCACATCCCCCATTCGCACCAGCTTCGTCCACCTGGCGCTCATCGGCTATACGCTGGTTGCCATCTTTCCGGTGTTCCTGACGATCATCAACTCGTTCAAAGACCGTAACGCGATCTTCCGCTCGCCGCTGCAGGTGCCGACGCCCTCGACCTTCAGTCTTGTCGGGTATCGAACAGTGCTGGGGCAGGGTGATTTCGCCACCTACTTCCAGAACAGCTTCATCGTCACCATCGTTTCGATCGCGCTGGTGCTGCTCTTCGGCGCGATGGCCGCCTTCGCGCTCTCCGAATACCGTTTCCGCGGCAACACGTTGACCGGCCTCTATATGGCGATCGGCATCATGATCCCGATCCGCCTTGGTACGGTCGCGATCCTGCAGGGCATGGTGGCCGCCGGACTCGTGAACACGCTGACGGCGCTGATCCTCGTCTATACGGCGCAGGGGATTCCGCTGGCGATCTTCATCCTGTCGGAATTCATGCGGACCGTCTCCGACGACCTCAAGAATGCCGGCCGCATCGATGGGCTGTCGGAATATGCGATCTTCTTCCGGCTCGTCATCCCGTTGGTGCGCCCGGCAATGGCTACGGTTGCTGTCTTCACGATGATCCCGATCTGGAACGATCTCTGGTTCCCGCTGATCCTGGCGCCCGCTGAGGCGACGAAGACCGTCACCCTCGGGTCGCAGATTTTCATTGGGCAATTCGTGACCAATTGGAACGCCGTGCTTGCCGCGCTTTCGCTGGCGATCCTGCCGATCCTCGTTCTCTACGTCATCTTCTCGCGGCAGCTCATCCGCGGCATCACTTCGGGAGCGGTCAAGTGAGTTCGACGACCAAGCCAATCCGCGTTCTCGTCGCCGGCCTCGGCAACATGGGACGCAGCCATGCGCTGGCCTATCACAACAATCCCGGTTTCGAGATTGTCGGGCTGGTCAATCGCTCGACGCCTGATCTGCCGGAGGAACTACGGGGCTACAAGATCTATTCGGATTTCAAGGCCGCTCTTGCCGAGCTGAAACCGGATCTCTGTGCGGTCTGCACCTATTCGGACACGCATGCGGACTATGCGGTCGCTGCCTTCGAGGCTGGTTGCGACGTTTTCGTCGAGAAGCCGCTCGCAACAACCGTTGCGGATGCGGAGCGCGTCGTGGTGGCGGCGAAGAAGGCCGGCCGGAAATTGGTGATCGGCTATATCCTTCGCCACCATCCATCCTGGATGCGGCTGATCGAAGAGGCGCGCAAGCTCGGTGGGCCGTATGTGTTCCGCATGAATCTCAATCAGCAGTCCAGCGGTCCGACCTGGGAAACACATAAGTCGTTGATGCAGACGACCTCTCCGATCGTCGATTGCGGTGTGCATTATGTCGACGTCATGTGCCAGATCACGGACGCTAAACCGGTGGAAGTGCGCGGCATGGGACTGCGTCTATCGGACGAAATCGCGCCCGATATGTATAATTACGGCCAGCTCCAGGTGCTTTTCGAGGATAGTTCAGTCGGCTGGTACGAGGCCGGCTGGGGCCCGATGATCTCCGAGACGGCGTTTTTCGTGAAGGACATCATGTCGCCGAAGGGATCGGTCTCGATCGTGATGGATCCGAACGCCAAGTCCGACGATATCGACGCTCACACCAAGACTTCAGTCATTCGCCTGCACACGGCGGAGACAGGAACCGACGGCAAGTTCATACGGCCGGACCAGGACATGACGATGGCGGGAGAACCAGGCCATCAGGAACTCTGCGACCGCGAGCAGGCCTTCATGCTGAAGGCCATTCGCGAGGATATCGACCTTAACCGCCACATGGCAGACGCCGTCGCTTCGCTGCGCATCTGCCTCGCCGCCGACGAAAGCGTGCGTACCGGCCAAGCCGTCAAGCTCCAAGAGCCGGTCAAACTGTAAGGATTACGACTAGTGGGATCGCTTCAACTCAAATCCATCCGCAAGACCTACGGCACGCATGAGGTGCTGAAGGGCATCGACCTAGAGGTCAAGGACGGCGAGTTCGTCATTTTTGTCGGACCTTCGGGCTGCGGCAAGTCAACCCTCCTGCGCAGCATTGCGGGATTGGAGGATGTCACCTCGGGCGCCGTTTTCATCAATGGCAAGGAAGAGACGCTGACGCCTCCCGCCAAGCGTGGCATCGCGATGGTGTTCCAATCCTATGCGCTCTACCCGCACCTGACGGTCAAGGACAACATGGGCCTCGGCTTGAAGCAGGCCGGCACGCCGAAAAATGAGATCGACAAGCGGGTGACCAAGGCGTCCTCGATGCTGTCGCTTGAGCCTTATCTGGCGCGGCGCCCGGCGGAGCTTTCCGGTGGTCAGCGCCAGCGCGTCGCTATTGGCCGCGCGATCGTGCGCGAGCCGGCGCTCTTCCTCTTCGATGAGCCGTTGTCGAACCTCGACGCAGCCTTGCGCGTTCAGACGCGTCTTGAGATCGCGCGCCTGCACCGCAGCCTCAAGGCGACGATGATCTACGTCACCCACGACCAGGTCGAGGCGATGACGCTTGCCGACAAGATCGTGGTGTTGAATGCCGGTGCGATCGAGCAGGTCGGCTCGCCAATGGAGCTCTACAACCGCCCTGCAAACACCTTCGTTGCGGGCTTCATCGGTTCGCCGATGATGAACTTCATTCCGGGTGACAAGGTTAGCGATGCCGCGGCAAAGACTGTTGGCGTGCGCCCAGAGCACTTGACCCTTTCGCGCGAGCAGGGCACGTGGCGGGCGAAGGTCGTCCACGTCGAACATCTCGGCGCGGACACGATCATCTATCTCGAATCCGAGCAGTGCGGCCTGATCACCGCGCGCCTTTTCGGTGAGCATCAGTACGAGCCCGACGAGATCGTCTATGCGACGCCGGACATGGCCCACATGCATCGGTTCGATGCCAATGACAAGGCGATCCGCTAGAGCCCAACGTCAAACTGAAAGCCCCGCCAGAGCGGGCCCGCCAGAGCGGGGCTTTCCATTTCTATCGATCAGCCAAGAACAGGGCGCATGAAGCTGCGCTCGTAGCTGATGATGCTGCGATTTCGTTTGTCGAGATCGAACGCGGCCTGGCATTCGGGTTCGCTTGCCATGCGCGTGCGATAGTCTTCGTAGGCCGCGAGGCTCGGAAACGAAAACAGCGCAATGGCAATGTTGTTCGCGCCCTCGGACGGCAGGAAATAGCCGTGATGCGTGCCTCCCATTCGATTGACGATCGGAATCCAGAGGCGCGCATACTCCTCGAATTCGGCCACCTTGTGTGGGTCGATCGTGTAACGCAGATAGCAGGTAATCATTGAAGCGTTTCTTTGAAGCAAAGCCGGACGGCGGCCACACGCCTCCGACAGCTAGGCGGCGAGGCGCTCGGTGAGTTCCTCGATGCCGACGTCTGCCTCGACGCTGTCTCCCTTGGCGATCAGATAGAGCCCTAGCACGAAGGCGAGGGCGGCGATGAAGAGCAGGTAGTAGGCATGAGCCATCGGATTGATTGGCAGCAGCGATGCGACTGCAAGAGGCGTCAGGCCGCCGAAAATCGCGTAGGAGACGTTGTAGGAGAAGGAGAGGCCGCTAAAGCGAACGCGGGCCGGGAAGGCGCGGACCATTACGTAGGGCACAGCTCCAACCATACCGACCGATAGCCCCATGATCGCATAGAGCACGAAAAGAACGGTCAGCGAAACGGCGGCATAACTGTAGAACGCGAAGGTCGCAGCACCAAAGAAGATACTTGAGACAACGAAGAAGCGGCCTGAGCCAACGCGATCGACGATCGCGCCGGCGGCGGCAGTTCCGAAGATCAGGAACAGCGTGCCGAAACTGGTGGCGGCAAGCGACTGCTGCGCGGTGTAGCCATAGAGCTTCTGCAGGAAGGTTGCCGTCATCAGTGTTGTCACGACGATGCCGGCCGACAGGATCCAAGTCAGCAGCATGGAGATGATGACGCCACGCGGGTAGTCGCGCAGCACGGCCTTCAGCGGCAGTTCCGGCGCAAGCGAGCGGGCCTGTTTCATTTCTGCGAAGACGGGCGTCTCCTGCAGCCAGCGGCGGAGGTAGACGGCAACGAGGCCGAAGATGCCGCCGAGGAAGAACGGGATGCGCCATGCATAGGCGACGACATCATCTTGCGTGAAGACGGAGTTGATGATCGTCGCGATGAAGGATCCGAGCAGGATGCCGAGGGTCAGGCCGGAGCAGAGGAAGCCGCAGGCAAAGCCGACGCGGCGGAAGGGGACGTGTTCGGCCACGAAGGTCCAGGCGCCGGGAACTTCACCGCCGATCGCCGCGCCTTGCAGGATGCGCATGAGCACGAGGAGGATTGGAGCGGCAACGCCGATGGTAGCATAGGTCGGCATCGCCGCCATGCCGAGCGTTGAGAGCGCCATCAGCAGGATCGAGAAAGCAAAAACGCGCTTGCGGCCAAAGAGGTCGCCGAAATGGGCGAGGACGATGCCACCGAGCGGGCGAACCAGATAGCCGGCGGCAAAGATCCCGAAGGTCTGGATGGTCACCAGCCACTCCGGCATATCGGGCGGAAAGAACAGCTTGCCGATCACCGCCGCGAAGAAGACGAAGATGATGAAGTCGTAGAACTCAAGCGCACCGCCGAGGGCCGAGAGGCCAAGGGTGCGGAAATCCTGCGCGGTGAGGCGGCGGGGCGGTACGGCTGTTGTGGTAGGGGACATGATGCTGACTTTGCTGAATAAAAATGCTTCAGCCGTCGTTACGCATCGAGGTCGCACTTTCAAGCAATTTCCGGCGCCGCAGAGTGGGGCGCCGGAAATGCGGAGGCAAGTGTGGCAAAGCCGCAAACGTGAGCGCAGCGCTGCCGCGATCAATCGCGGATGACGAGGAGGTCGGCTGCCATGAAGCGAAGCGTGACGGTCTCGCCAGCAGCCGGTGGGGTCACGCCCGGGCTGTTGAACATGTCGAAGGAAATGACATTGCCGCCGACATTCATGCGCGTGCGGATGACCGAACCGAGGAAGTGGGCGGATACGACCTGACCGGTCAGCTTCGTGTCGCATGGCGCGCTCTCGGCCAGCGATCCTGCCTCCGGACGCAGCGCCAGCGAGACTGTATCGCCAGCCTTGAAGGCGGCGACGGACTGCTTCAACGTCACGCCCTGGTCACCGATCTGGATGCGGTTGGCCAAGGGGTCGACAACCTTCGCTTCGATCATGTTGAGCGTGCCGACGAAGGAGGCGACGAAGCGCGTAGCCGGTGTGTTGTAGATCTCGAACGGCGTGCCGATCTGGTCGGCGCGGCCGGCGTTCATGACGACGATGCGGTCGGAGATCGAGAGAGCTTCTTCCTGGTCGTGCGTCACGAAGACGGTGGTGATGCCGAGCTTCTGCTGGATGGCGCGGATTTCCTCGCGCAGCGACACGCGGATCTTGGCGTCGAGGGCAGACAGCGGCTCGTCGAGCAGCAGGACCTGGGGGCGGACCGCCAGCGCACGGGCAAGCGCCACGCGCTGCTGCTGGCCGCCGGAGAGCTGATAGGGATAGCGATCCGCGAGGTGGTCGAGCTTGATCAGCCCAAGCATATCCTTGACGCGAGCGTCAATCTCGGTGGCCTGCGTGCCGGCGACCTTGAGGCCGAAGGCGACATTGTCGTGTACGGTCATGTTGGGAAACAGCGCGTAGGCCTGGAAGACCATGCCGATGTTGCGCTTGTTCGGCTTGAGATTGTTTTGCTCCTTGCCGCCGATGGCGATGCGACCGGCCGAGGGTGTTTCGAAGCCCGCGATCATGCGCAGGACAGTCGTCTTGCCGCAGCCCGACGGGCCAAGGAAAGAGATGAATTCACCCTTCTCGATCTGCATGTTGAAGTCATGCACGACCTGCGTGTTGCCGAAGGATTTCTTGAGGTTTGCGAGTTCGAGAAAGGCCATGAAAACCAGATACCTTACGACTTAGCCGGAGCGGCTTTGTGGAAGCGGGAGACGAGTTGCAGCAGGCCCATGCTGAGCCAGGTAATCGAGAAGGCGATGACCGCCAGGGCCGACGGCTCATAGGCGCGGTTGGCGCCAACCAGCTGCAGGTAAGGCCCGAAGGCCGGACGATTGAGGAGCGCGGCCATGGTGAATTCGCCCATGACGATCGCGAGCGTGATGAAGGCGCCCGAGAGTACGCCGCTCATGACGTTCGGGAAAATGCACTTGAACAGGATCGTCGCCCAGCCGGCGCCAAGGCTTTCCGCAGCTTCCGTCAAGGTGCGGACATCGATGGCACGCATGGCGGTGTCGACGGCGCGATACATGTAGGGCAGGGACAGCGTTATGTATGAAAGGACGAGCAGGATGTTCGTACCCGTGGTCGATCCCGTCAGCGGCAGGATCGAGGACGAGTTGTACATTCTGAGATAACCGAAGACGATCACGATTGCCGGGATGACGAGCGGCAGCAGCGTGATGAACTCGACGATCGGACGGATCTGCGGCAGGCGCAGGCGCACCCAATACGCCGTAGGCACCACGAGCAGCATGCCAAAGACGATCGTCAGAAGCGCCATCAGCATCGAATAACCGAAGGTTTCGCGGAACTGCGCCTCGGAAAAAACCGAAGCGTAGGCGTCAAAACTGTAGGCGCCGCGGCGCATGCGCAGCGAGAATTCAACGGTGGCGATGAGCGGCAGGACGAAGTAGATCGCGCCGAATCCGATCGATATCCAGGCTCCAAGGCGTGAAGTCTTCATTTTTGCCACCGTTCAGCGCGCATGCGCAGCATGATGTATAGGAGGTTGGACAGGCCGGTGATGACGATCATGCCGAGTGCCAGCGCATAGCCGAGGTTGGCGTTATGAAGCACGTCGCCGCGGATCTGTGCGTAGAGCAGGATCGGGACGATATTCAGCGAACTTCCCGTCAGCGCATAGGCTGTGGCGATCGCGCCGAAAGCGTTGGCAAAGAGCAGGAGTGTCGTGCCCATCAGGCTCGGCCAGAGAATTGGGAACGCGACCATGCGCCAGTATTGGCCGTTGGTGGCGCCGAGAATGAGCGCGGCTTCCTTCCACTCCTTTTTCATGCCGTCGAGCGCCGGCGTCAGGATCAGTACCATCAGTGGGATCTGGAAGTACATGTAGGTGAGCGTGAGCCCGAAGAAGCTCAAGAGGTTGAAACCGGTGGAATAGAGATTGAAGCCCAGCCAGTCGCGCATCAAGACGGTCACGAGACCCGTGCGTCCGAGCGTGGCGAGAAAAGCGAAGGCGAGCGGTACGCCCGCGAAATTCGAGGCAACGCCGGAAAAGGTCAGGAGGCCCGAACGAACCCAGGTCGGGAGCCCGCCGAGCACCACAGCCCAGGCAAGAAGGGAGCCGATCACCGCGCCACCGAGGGCTGAAACCACCGACACCTTGATACTGATCCAGTAGGCACTGAGGATCGACGGCGTGAACAGGTCGGCAATGTTCTTGAGGGTGAGTTCGCCTTCCGGGGTCAGGAATGCGCCGGCGACCAGATAAAGCGTCGGTATGATCAGGAACATCGCAGCGAAGATCATGAAGGGCGCGATGCCGAGCCAGTCTACGATCCTGTCGCGGTTTATCATGGGCGTGGCCGTAGCCACGGATGTTGAAACAGTGCTCATAGACGACGGCCTTATCGGGGCAATGAAAAATGAGACCTCTCCGCCCACAGAGGCGGAGAGGTCTTGCGTCAGAGATTACTTGACGTTGGCGCCAACGACGCTGTCCCACTTCGTCGTGATGGCGGCCTTGCCGGCAGCCTGTTCGTCGAGGGTGGGGAACACGGCCTTTTCGTAAGCAGCGGCCGGCGGCAGCTTGTCGAGGAGCTCCTGGGGGACCTTCTTGTTCTTCGCCAGATCGTTGAAGCGGATCGGGTGGCAATAGCCCTTCAGCCAGCCGAGCTGACCTTCGTCGGAGTAGAGGTATTCCATCCAGAGCTTTGCAGCGTTCGGGTGCGGAGCGAAGGCCGAGATCGCCTGAACGTAGACGCCAGCGACAACGCCCGAAGCCGGAACGACGACTTCAGCTGGTGGGTTGCCCTTGAGGGTATCGCGCCAGGAGAGACCATTGTAGTCCCAGGCAACGACGATGGGGGTCGAGCCCTGAGCGAGCGAAGCGGACTTGCCGATCACAGGAACGAGGTTTCCAGCCTTGTTGAGCTCGGCGAAATACGCGAGACCAGCTTCGCCAGCCTTGGTCGCGTCCTTTTCACCAGCTGCGATGCCGGCTGCGTAGACGGCCTGGACAGCCTGGTTAGAAGCGCGCGGGTCGCCAGCGAGCGCGATGCTGTTGGCGTAGTCGGACTTCTTCAGGTCGGCCCAGTCCTTCGGAACGTCCTTGACGATGTCGGTGTTCACGACGAAGGAGAGAACGCCGTAATAGTCGCCGTACCAGAAGCCATCGGCATCCTTGGCGCTGTCAGGAATGGAATCCCAGGTCGACACCTTGTAGGGCTGGATCAGGCCATCGGCCTTTGCGGAGGGGCCGAAGGAAAGACCGACGTCGATAACGTCAGGAGCCTGCGGTCCGGTGTTGCCCTTGTTGGCCTTGATGGCTTCGATCTCGTCGCCCGAGCCCGCGTCGGGGTTCAGTTCGTTGACTTCGAGGCCGTACTTGGCCTTGAAGCCGGCGATGACGTCGCCGTAGCCGCACCAGTCGTGCGGAAGCGCGATGGTCGTCAGCGTGCCTTCCTTCTTGGCGGCAGCGATAAGTTCAGCGCTTGGTTCAGCAGCTGCGATTGCAGTCGAAGCAACAACAATTGCAGTAGAAAGCGAAAGCATTTTCGAAATATTAGAGATCACTGTTGTTCTCCTTCGGGTTTTCAGTGTCCGACGATGCTGTTACTTACGTTACGTGAAGCTTTCGTGACAGTTTCATGACCTTCTTTTTTCTTTGTATAGCAGGCAGTTGGCGGCGATGTTTCATTTACGACACATTATTCGCTCAAGCGCCGAACGTCATCTCACTGTCGTATTTTCCCTCCTAACTGAGTTTGCGGAATAGCCTGGTCTGTTCGAACAGGCCCTCCAGGGTTTTCATGCGTTCTTTCGTCTCATCCCAGGTCGAGCTTTGAACGGCCTCGATCAGGGCTTCTACGATGAAGAGAGTGACGACGGACGTGTCCCAGGCCGATGGCGCCTCGATCTGCACACGGAACGTGTGACGCGCGAGCTTGGCGGCGGGCGATCCCCACTGATCGGTAAAGACGACGATCTCCGCGCCGCTTTTTCGGGCAGCGGTCGCGAGGCTGACCATTTCCTGCTCGTAGCGACGGATATCGAAGATGACCAGGAGGTCGCCGGGATTCATATTGAGTACGTATTGCGGCCAGCTGCTCGAGTTTGATGAGAGCAAAGCAGTGTTCGGACGAATGACTTGCATATGTGTAAAGAAGTATTCGGCCAGCGCGCCGGTGATGCGCCCGCCCACGAAATAGAGGCCGCGTTTGCGATCCGAGAGGAGCGAGGCGACGCTGTCGAACGTCGCCGTGTCGAGCGCGCTCAGCGTCTGGCGAAGATTGCCAATGATCGCGTCGGCAAAGCGATTGAGAATATGCGTGCCCGGCGCGTTGGAGGCCCATCGATCATGCTTGGCGATGGGGTTCGAGATTGTCGCTTCGACCTCCTGGTGGAGGTGCGCCTGGAAGTCGGGATAGCCCTTGAAGCCGAGCTTCTGCACCATGCGTACGACCGTTGGCGTCGATACGCCGGCGTTCTCCGCAATCGTCGTGATACTCCCCAATCCTGAGACTGGGTAGTTGTCCAGCAGGCTCTCGGCCAATTGCTTTTCGGCCCGCGTAAGCATGCCAAAATGCGAATGGATTACGTCCGAAACTGTCTTCGACGCAGCGCTCACGCGTTCTTGCTCCCCGGGATTGGTCTTGTGCCACTTTCCCACTGAAAGTTAACAACGCTGTCACAATCCATGTCAACTGCTGTCATGAAAAGAAATTTTCAGTCGCGCTTGACAGTCGGCAAAACCTGAAGAATTCTTTTCTTATACATTCTTTAATTAATGATCGGGATGCGCCTGTGGTGCCTGCTCAGTTCAAGGTCCTAAGTGAAGCGGAAGGCGACTGCGTTACCGTTGAGCGGCCGAATGGCGAGAGCCCGCTGCTGGTGATCTGCGAGCATGCGTCGCGTTTGATGCCCGAGCGATACGGTACCCTCGGTCTCTCCCGTGAGGCTCTGGAAAGCCATATCGCATGGGACCCTGGCGCATTGGCAGTCGCCCGCGGGATTTCCGAGGCGCTCGACGCCACGCTCGTCTACCAGCGATTTTCGCGATTGATTTACGATTGCAACAGGCCGCCGGAGTCAGCCGGCGCCATGCCCGAGAAGAGTGAAGTCTATGAAATTCCGGGCAATGCCGATCTCAGCGCGGAAGAACGCCTCGCGCGCACCGAAGCATTGTATATTCCTTTTCACGACGCCATTCGCGCACTGATTCGCGATCGCAGGGCGAGGGGGCAGGAGACGGTGATTGCGACGGTCCACAGCTTCACTCCTGTTTACCACGGCAAGACACGTGCCGTGGAAATTGGTATATTGCATGACGAAGACAGCCGCTTTGCCGACAGCGTGTTGAACGCCGCATCGACCGGCTCGCCTCTCTATAAAATCGAACGTAACGAGCCCTACGGCCCCGTTGATGGCGTGACCCACACGCTCATCCTGCACGGGCTTTCGAACGGGCTGCGCAATGTAATGATCGAGGTCCGCAACGACCTCATCTCAGATGAAGACGGCCAAGGGGTCATGGCCGGCTATCTGACGAGGCTTCTCCGGCAAAGCCTGGACGCCTGACAACGAAGAAAAAGACCCCAGGGAGCAGTCTAACTGCGATCCGCCCGTAGGCGAAAACGTCACGGGCACTTTGGCACTGGATGATCACTCGCAATCCCGCGGCTGATCGCTAACAGGGGGAAGTCATGTCCGACTACACGGATCACGACAAGAAGCAGGACACGCATATCCTGCACTCCATGGGCTATGCCCAGGAGTTGGAGCGGAGGCTGAGCGCGTTCTCGAATTTTGCCGTCTCGTTCTCTATTATCTGCATTCTTTCCGGCGGTATCAACTCGCTGGCGCAAGCGACTTCCGGCGCCGGCGGCGCGGCCATCGGCATCGGCTGGCCGGTTGGTTGCTTCGTTTCGCTGGTGTTCGCCGTCGCGATGGCGCAGATCAGCTCGGCCTATCCGACCGCGGGTGGCCTCTACCACTGGGGTTCGATCCTCGGCAACCGCTTCACCGGCTGGCTGACCGCCTGGTTCAACCTGCTCGGCCTCGTCACCGTTCTCGGCGCGATCAACGTCGGCACCTACTATTTCTTCATGGGCTCCCTTGGGACGAGCTACTTCGGCCTGACGGACACGACGACTGTTCGTATCGTTTTCCTGGTCGTCATCACCGGCGCACAGGCGCTCGTGAACCACATGGGTATCGGCCTGACGGCGAAGCTCACGGACTTTTCCGGTTATCTCATTTTCGCGACGGCGATCGCGCTCGCAGTGGTGTGCCTGTTGGCGGCTCCGTCCTACGAGTTCGGCCGTCTTTTCACCTTTGCCAACTATTCCGGCGAAGCCGGCGGCAACGTGTGGCCGGAGACTTCGGGCGCTTGGGTATTCCTGCTCGGTCTTCTGCTGCCGATTTACACAATCACCGGCTATGACGCTTCGGCCCATACGTCGGAGGAGACGGTCAAGGCAGCTCATTCCGTTCCGCGCGGCATGGTCTCCTCCGTTCTGTGGTCCGCGCTTTTCGGCTACATCATGCTTTGCGCCTTCGTGTTGATGCTGCCGAACATGGAAGAGGCGGCGAAGCAAGGCTGGAACGTGTTCTTCTGGGCGATGGACAGCCAGGTCAATGTCGTCGTCAAGGATGTGCTCTACTTTGCCATCTTCGTCAGCCAGTGGCTGTGCGGCCTTGCGACCGTCACCTCGGTTTCGCGCATGATCTTCGCCTTCTCGCGCGACGGCGGTCTGCCGGCCTCCAAGGCGCTCGCCAAGGTCAGCCCGAAGTTCCGCACGCCGGTCGCGGCCATCTGGACTGGCTCGATCCTCGCGGTCCTGTTCGTCTGGGGCTCGTCGCTCGTTTCGATCGGCGAAACGCCGGTTTACACGATCGTCGTGTCGTGCACGGTTATCTTCCTGTTCTTCTCCTTCGCGATCCCGATCACCCTCGGCCTCCTCGCCTGGGGTTCGTCGAAGTGGGACAAGATGGGTCCGTGGAACCTCGGCGAAGGCATGTTCAAGCTGTTCGCGATTCTTTCGATCCTGGCGATGGTGCTGATCTTCGTCCTCGGCATCCAGCCGCCGAATGATTGGGCTCTCTACATCACCGTCGGCTTCCTCGTACTGACTGCGATCATCTGGTTCGGCTTTGAAAACCGCCGCTTCAAGGGCCCGCCGATCGGTGAGGAAGTCGCGCGCCGTCAGGCGGAGATTGCTGCTGCCGAAAAGGCAGTTGGCGAACGCTGAGGCTTCGACTTCCCTCTCAAACCGCGGGGCCGCGATGGCGGCCCCGTTTAACGGCTCAACGAAAACGCATCAGATGCGGCGCGCCCGTTTGACTGCATGCCCTTTCGTTGACCCGATTTTTTCAGTTCCAGGTTCAGGCGGATTCAATATGAGCATCTATACTCTCGACGATCTCAAGCAGGATGTTGCCGACGGGCGCATCGACACGGTTCTGGCATGCCAGGTGGATATGCAGGGCCGCTTGATGGGCAAGCGTTTCCAGGCCGAATACTTCCTCGAGAGCGCATGGAAGGAAACGCACAGCTGCAACTATCTCGTCGCCACCGACATGGAGATGGAAACCGTCTCCGGTTACAAGGCGACGAGTTGGGAAAAGGGTTATGGCGACTACACGATGAAGCCCGACCTTTCGACGCTGCGGCGGATTCCATGGCTTGAAGGTACGGCGCTCGTGCTGTGCGATCTGCTCGACCACCATTCCCACGAAGAGGTGCCGCATTCGCCGCGCGCGATCCTGAAGAAGCAGGTCAAGCGTCTGGAAGACATGGGCATGAAGGCCTTTATGGCCTCGGAGCTCGAATTTTTCCTGTTCGACCAGACCTACGACTCCGCGCACGCAGCCGGTTATCGCAACCTGAAGCTCGCCAGCGCCTATAACGAGGACTACCACATCTTCCAGACGACCAAGGAAGAAGAGGTTATGCGGGCAATCCGCACGGGGCTTCAGGGGGCCGGCATTCCGGTCGAGAACTCGAAGGGTGAAGCATCCGCCGGGCAGGAGGAAATCAATGTCCGGTACGCCGATGCGCTGACGATGGCGGACCGCCATGCCATCATCAAGAACGGCTGCAAGGAGATCGCCTGGTCGAAGGGCAAGGCAATCACTTTCCTCGCCAAGTGGCACTATAATGCCGCCGGTAGCTCGTCACATATCCATCAGTCGCTCTGGAGCGTGGACGGCAAGACGCCGCTTTTCCATGACGAGAAGGGCAAGTACGGCATGTCGCCGCTAATGGAAAACTACATCGCCGGCCTGCTCTCGCACGCGAGCGAGATCACGTATTTCCTGGCACCTTACATCAACTCCTACAAGCGCTTCATGGCCGGCACGTTCGCGCCGACAAAAGCGATCTGGAGCAAGGACAACCGCACGGCCGGTTATCGTCTCTGCGGTGATGACACCAAGGCGATCCGCATCGAGTGCCGTGTTGGTGGGTCTGACCTCAATCCCTATCTCGCTTTTGCGGCACTGCTTGCTGCGGGCATCGATGGCATCGAGAACAAGGTGGAACTCGAGGCTCCATTTGTCGGCGACGCCTATGGCGCTCGCCGCGTCCGCGAGATCCCGCGCACGTTGCGCGCGGCAACCGTTGCCATGACGAAATCGAAGATGCTGCGCAATGCCTTCGGCGATGATGTCATCGACCACTATACTCGCGCAGCCGAGTGGGAGCAGGAAGAGTACGATCGTCGCGTCACCGATTGGGAAGTGGCGCGCGGTTTCGAAAGAGCATAAAGCGTAGCCAAGCCGGACGGCGTCCTGTCACACGATTTCCATATCTCGGGAGATTGTTTGGGAGGTCCGCCGGTTTCGGCACGCTAAAACATAGGATGAAGATCATGGGAATGATCCAATGCATTTCACCGGTCGACGGATCGGTTTACGCCGAGCGCCCGGCGCTTTCGCTGGAGGCGGCGAAAGAGGCCGTTGCGCGTGCGCGCAAGGCGCAGAAGGCCTGGGCAAAACGCCCGCTGGAAGACCGTGTTCAGCTGGTGCTGAAGGGCGTCGCACGGCTCAATGAAATGTCCGACGTCGTCGTGCCCGAGCTTGCCTGGCAGATGGGCCGCCCGATCCGTTATGGCGGCGAATACAAGGGCTTCAACGAGCGCTCCAACTATGTCGCCTCGATCGCTGCCGATGCGTTGGCGCCGCTTGTCGTCGAAGAGAGTGACAAGTTCGAGCGCCGGATCGAGCGCGAGGCGCATGGCGTCGTCTTCGTCGTGGCGCCCTGGAACTACCCCTACATGACGGCGATTAACACGATCGCCCCGGCGCTCATGGCGGGCAATGCGGTTGTTCTGAAACATGCCTCGCAGACGCTCCTGGTCGGCGAGCGGCTGGTGCAGGCCTTCGTCGAGGCCGGCGTTCCCGAGGATGTCTTCCAGAACGTGTTCCTCGATCACGAGACTACCTCGGCCCTGATTGCTGCTGGTAGCTTCAATTTCGTCAACTTCACCGGTTCGGTCGAAGGCGGTCGCTCGATGGAGCGCGCTGCGGCGGGTACGTTTACCGGGCTTGGCCTGGAGCTCGGCGGCAAGGATCCAGGCTACGTCATGGAAGACGCGGATCTCGATGCGGCGGTCGATACGCTGATGGACGGCGCGACCTACAATTCCGGCCAGTGCTGCTGCGGAATCGAGCGCATCTATGTGCACGAGTCGCTCTATGACAGCTTCGTCGAGAAGTCGGTCGCCTGGGTATCGAACTACAAGCTCGGCAATCCGCTGGATCCGGAAACGTCGCTTGGGCCGATGGCGAACAAGCGTTTCGCCAAGGTCGTGCGCGAGCAGATCGCCGATGCCGTCTCCAAGGGTGCCAAGGCGTTGGTCGATCCCAAGCTGTTCCCGCAGGACGATGGCGGCGCTTATCTCGCTCCGCAGATCCTGGTCAACGTCGACCACTCCATGGCCTTCATGCGCGAAGAAACCTTCGGTCCGGCTGTCGGCATCATGAAGGTGAAGAGCGACGACGAGGCAGTGGCCCTGATGAACGATAGCCAGTACGGCCTGACGGCTTCGCTCTGGACGAAGGATCCGGAGCGGGCAGGGCGGCTTGGTCGCGAGATCGAAACCGGCACCGTGTTCATGAACCGCGCAGACTATCTCGATCCGGCGCTCTGCTGGACCGGTGTCAAGGAAACCGGCCGTGGCGGCTCGTTGTCGATCATCGGCTTCCACAATCTGACGCGTCCAAAATCCTACCATCTGAAGAAAGTCACAGCATGAGCAGCAACATCACAGCCAACTGGAGCTATCCGACCGCCTTCAAGTTAGGTCGGGGGCGCATCAAGGAACTGGCGGACGCCTGCAAGAGCCTTGGCATGAAGAAGCCGCTGCTGATTACCGATCGCGGCCTCGCGTCCATGGCGATCACCAAGACGGCGCTCGACATTCTGGAAGACGCCGGTCTCGGTCGCGCAATCTTTGCCGATGTAGATCCGAACCCGAACGACAAGAACCTCGACGCCGGCGTCAAGGCGTTCAAGGATGGCGGCCACGACGGCGTGGTTGCCTTCGGCGGCGGTTCCGGCCTTGATCTCGGCAAGTGCGTGGCCTTCATGGCCGGCCAGACGCGCCCCGTCTGGGACTTCGAGGACATCGGTGACTGGTGGACACGCGCCGGCGTCGAAGGCATCGCGCCGATCGTTGCCGTGCCGACGACGGCGGGCACGGGCTCGGAAGTTGGTCGCGCCAGCGTCATCACCAATTCCGAAACCCATGTGAAGAAGATCATCTTCCACCCGAAGTTCCTGCCGGGCGTCGTCATCGCAGATCCGGAACTGACGGTCGGCATGCCGAAGATCATCACGGCCGGCACCGGCATGGATGCCTTCGCGCATTGCCTGGAAGCCTATTCCTCGCCCTTCTACCACCCGATGTCTGCCGGCATCGCGCTGGAGGGCATGCGCCTCGTCAAGGAATTCCTGCCACGCGCCTACAAGGAAGGCACCGACCTCGAAGCCCGCGCGAACATGATGTCGGCGGCCGCCATGGGCGCTGTTGCTTTCCAGAAGGGCCTCGGCGCCATTCATGCGCTGTCGCACCCGATCGGCGCGGTCTACAACACCCACCACGGCATGACGAATGCCGTCGTCATGCCGGCCGTGCTTCGCTTCAACCGTTCGACGATCGAAGACAAGATTGCGCGTGCTGCAGCCTATCTCGGTATCTCCGGCGGTTTCGACGGATTCTACAACTACGTGCTGCAGCTTCGCGCCGAGCTTGGCGTTCCCGACAGCCTGTCTGCGATGGGAATCAAGCCGGATCGAATCGATGAACTTTCGGCGATGGCGATCGAAGATCCGAGCGCCGGCGGCAATCCGGTCAAGATGACGCTCGAAAACACGAAGGCGCTCTTCAAGGACTGCTTCTGAATTTAGACAAGACGGCGGACCCAACTGGCCCGGAAAGCTTAGGCTTTCCGGGCTTATACATTGCGAGGCCGGTGCATCGGTTATGATGCACCGGCCTCGTTTGCCATTGAGGTGATTGCAACACCGCAGTGACGATGCGCAGAGCGGTTGGTCCTAGCGGGCCTGAACTTTCGTTCGTAAAAAAGCAGAACCCTTTGCGCATTTCGAGGCTTCGTCGAACCGTTGAGAGAGCTTCGCGCTCGCGTATAAGGGAGACATCGCCTCATGACCTATACTAGCCGCTTTATCGGCATCGACATATCGAAATCGTCCTTCGACA